>CAWVUB010000093.1:0-9405 GCA_963933065.1 uncultured Acidimicrobiaceae bacterium
AGGAATGGAGCTCGGTGCTCCCACGCTTGTAGAAACGGTGACCAGGAACTTCGGTGTCCCTATTCACAATTTCGTGGTAATTGACTTTCTTGGTTTCGAGGCGGTTGTGGAAGAAATCGGTGGGGTTTCTATCTGGTTTCCCTATCCGACTCGGGACGTGGGGTCAGGCCTATACATCGCCGAGTCGGGTTGTGCTGAACTGGGAGGTCAAGCGTCGCTGGCCTTTGTGCGGAGTCGCAAGTTGGAACTATTCGTAGATGGACGTTGGCAGCGGGTCGGGGTGTGGAACGATCTTGAGCGCAACCAGCGTCAGCAGGACTTCTTGACCTTAGCTCTCGAACGAGTTGTCGACATCGGTGCGCGTTCCATCATTGTTCGAGATGATCTAATAGAGGCTGCTGCCCAGTCGGTTGTGCTTGATGATCGCCTAACGCTGCGAACGCTGTTGAGCCTAGGTAACGCTTTCGCCGGTTTCGACCCAACGGACCTGAGTCGACACTCGCTTCCGGTTTATGACGACACGGTGGGATCGGCATCGGTACTGCGGCTCCGGGATGGTGCCCGTCGGATATTTGACGTCTTTCGGGGAATTACCCTGCGCCCTGAGGACGTGCCCGTCGTAGTGGTTGATGGGCGTGGTCTGGTTGAGGAGTCGGTGCCTGCCCATACGCAACTGGTGCTCAAGGGATTTCCAGTTGACGCTGAATCAGGGATACCAGTGGCGGTGACCACTATCCGGGCTCACCGAGAGCAGTTTGCCGCAGCCGTTTTGGTGGCGCAGATGGTTACGCCAACACCGCAGTTTATTTTCGTCGACGATTCAAACTTTGGCGATCGGTTGGAGCTGACTCTTGGCAGTGACTTTGCCTCGTTTCTACTGGTACCCCGGGACCTCAATGAAGTCGATGCCCTTGCCCGGGCGGCTCTTCCAACTAGGGGTGGTGAAAGCCAAGAGGAGACTTCGGCGACAGGGTTGATGAAGGGCGGTCTTTCCAGTTGGGCGGCTGATGCTTTGCCCATCCGGTCCGAAACTCTGGTTCCGACTGAGGTGCCATCCACGGTTGACGGCCGTCGACCTGATGGTTCCTCGTGTCCCTGACCGAAGGGTCGCTGTCGTGAGGACCCTCCGGGTGGCCTTCTTGTTGGAGCAGGCATGGCATCGGGTTCCTGGTGGTACTGCAGTGGCTGCCATTGAGTCGGCTAGAGCTCTATCTACGCGAGTCGATGTTGACTTGGTAGGCCTGACTGCTCACCACCAAGTTGGCGAGGTTCCTGCGACTTTCGTTGAACTTGATGGAGAAGCGATTCTGCGGTCGGTAAGCTCGCGATTGCCCCGCCCAATTCTCTACGAAGCATGGCACCGGGTACATCGGCCGCGAGTCGACCGGATGGCTGGGTGGCCAGATGTGGTGCATGCTTCAGGCGGTGCGGTACCGGCAACTAAGGCTCCGCTGGTGGCCACAATCCACGATTTGGCGTGGCGACGTCATCCTGAAACTGCAACTCGCCGAGGCCGCCGGGTGTTCGAGGGTTGGTTATCTGATTCTCGACGAGCTGATCGGGTTGTTTGCCCGTCGGAAACAACCCGATTTGATTTAATGGCTGCCGGTTTTAATGATGACCAGATTCGAGTTGTGCCTCTTGGGGTGACGTTGAGTGATGTTGAACCGGGTTCAACAAGCCGACTCCGAGCCAGATATGGCTTGGCGGAGCCGTTTGTCTTGTGGATGGGCACGCTTGAACCGCGTAAGAACTTGGACCGGCTAGTGGCTGCCATGTCCGCATCGAAGAGGTTGGCTGACGTGCCACTGGTGCTGGTTGGACCCGAAGGGTGGCGGACCGACGTCGCTCGGACTGTGGCATCTCTCAAAGATCGGGCAGTTGTTGTCGGGCCGGTAGGTGAAGCAGAGAAGCGTGCTTGGCTTGAGGCCGCTGATGTCTTTTGTTTTCCCAGTTTGTATGAGGGGTTTGGTCTGCCGGTACTGGAGGCCATGGCCTGTGGGACTCCAGTGGTTACCTCAAAAGGAACGGCCGTCGAAGAGTTCCTCGGCGATGGTGGCTTGTTGGTGGATCCGACCGATGTGGGGTCAATTGCTGAGTCGCTTGCTGCTGTGCTCGATGACAATGAATTGGCTACTCGGTTGGGCTCGGCCGGCCGAGCTCGGTCTCTTGCCTACTCATGGTCCAAGACGGCAGACAGCCTCGTCGCGGTCTATCAGGAACTCTTGTCATGAATAATCTAAAGGTAAGAGGAGCGCCTTCTTATCGGATCGCTGTCGATCTGCTGTGGCTGGCCCCTGATGATGTCGGAGGAAGCGAAGAGTATGCGGTTCGAACTCTCTTAGCCTTTGCTCGTCACGGTCCCGTAGATCTTCGACCGGTGGTGTACTTGACTAGCGAAGCGGCCGATGCCCACCCCGACCTAGGACGCTTACTGGATCTCGAGGTCTGTCGGGTCAACAATCTGCGGCGCGGCTCTCGACTGTTGGCCGAGTCGACCTGGCTGGCGCAGCGGATTCAGCGGTTGGATGCCGTCCACCACTTTGGAGGCAGGATTCCGATCAGGACAGGGACCCCGGTAGCGGTCACAATCCATGACCTCCAGCCCCTTGACCACCCGGAGCACTTTTCTCTACTTAAGCGGGCCTATCTGGGTCGAGCTCTGCCTCAATCGATTCGCCGGGCTGATTTAGTGGTCGCTGTCTCGGGTGCTGTTGCTCGTCAGATTGTCAACCGGTTCGGGGTTCCGAGTGATCGGGTAGTTGTCGTTTCGTCTGGCGTATCGAACAACCACTGTGCTTCCAATCCAACTGATCCGCCAACCGTGCTCTTTCCTGCGATTACCCACCCTCACAAACGTCACTTACTGCTCGTTGAGGCGTTCCACATACTGGCTGACCGGCACCCCACGGTTCGCTTGGTTCTCACTGGCGGTGCTGGTCGGGCCGAGGCGGAAGTCGGTAAGGCTGTTGCTGCCGGGCCCCATGGTGACCGAATCGAGCGGACTGGCCGAATCTCGGCTGACGCCCTGTCTGCCCGTCTGTCGGCTGCTTCGGTGCTGGCGTTCCCGTCGGCCTATGAGGGTTTTGGCATTCCGGTCGTGGAGGCTATGGCTGCTGGTGTACCGGCTCTGGTAGCCGGTGGTACTCCAGCGGCTGATCTGGTGGGCACGGAATCAGTAATAGCCACTGCTGCTGGCCCGGATGAGTGGGCCGCCCATTTGGAACGGCTCCTGGTAGACCCAAAGCATCGGCAGTTACTCATTGATGAGGGTTTGACCATTGCCAAGGATCACACCTGGGAGTTGTCGGCCGCCGCCTTAGAGCAGGCGTGGCGTCTCCTTTTAGCGACTAAACAATCTGGACAGAAGGTTTGAGAATGCGACTGTTGGTCCTCACGCCCCATCTGCTTCCTGACTTGGCACCCACCGGGGAAGTGGTTTCGGCGATCGTTGATGGTCTGGGCAGAGCGGGTCACGACGTTCATGTAGTGACATCCCTGCCTTGGTACCGCAACCACCGAATTGAAGATGAGTGGCGTCGGTGCCTCGCTCGACGGGGCCGTCATGGATCAGCCACGGTCACCCGCCTTTATCCGTTTCCTTCCGATAAGGAGAATCTGGTAGCCCGGGCTCTGGGGTTCGTTGGTCTTACTGGGCTGGCCACGGTGGCTGGACTAGTCACCCGGGGCCCCTTCGACGGGGTGATCGCTGTCTCGCCACCTCTGACTTTTGGGGCGGCCGGGTGGCTGCTGGCCCGCCGGCACCGGTGTCCGTTGGTATTCAACGTGCAGGATGTATTTCCTGATGTGGCCATCGAGTTGGGTGCAGTTCGGTCGTCGTGGGCGGGTTGGTTTTTTCGATGGATGGAACGAGCGACCTACTGCAAGGCCAATGCAGTCACTGTTTTATCCGATGACCTAGCTGCCAACGTAACGGCGAAGGTTGCTGATTCAAGAAGGCAGCCCGTCGTGCGTGTGGTCCCCAACTTTGTGGACGTGGACTTGATCCAACCATCGAATCGAATGACTAACTACCGGGTTGAGCACGGCTTGGGTGACCGAACAGTGGTCATGTACGCCGGGAATCTGGGTCATTCTCAGTCGTTGGATCTAATCGTGGCTGCCGCAGATCGTCATCAGAAGCGCCACGACATCGTCTATGTTGTGAATGGTGGAGGCGTCAGGGCCGATGATCTCCGGAAAGCCGCCGAGCAGCGGACCAATATGGCTGTAATCGATTACCAGCCCCGGGAACGGGTTGCTGAGGTGCTGGCTAGCGCCGACATTCACCTAGTGCCGCTGCGTGCTGGCCTAGGTATGTCAAGTGTCCCGTCTAAGACCTATGCGATTCTGGCCGCTGGTCGACCTTTGGTAAGTTCTGTCGACGAAGGATCTGAGGTGGCTCGGGTCGTCCTCGAAGCGGAAGCTGGCCTGGCTGTCCCCCCAGATGATGTGGACGCTCTCGTTGATGCTGTGGAGTCACTGGCTGATGATCCGCAACGTTGTGCGCAAATGGGTGACGCAGGGCGCCGGTGGGCTGAGGCGTGGCTCTCCTCGGATCAGATAGCTGCCGTGTATGTGGATCTGGTCGCCGAACTGTCCTGTTAAGCCCATCTTGGTTATTTAATCCGAGGGTGGGAATCTGGAATCGATGATCCGGTAAGGGTGTCCGGTAGCCTCAGCGGCCATGGCACGTGGAGATTCAGCTAGCAAGGTGGCGCGTGCTGCCCGGGCGGGAGCCTCCGGCGGCACTGGCGAGCGGCGGAAGGCGGGGTTTCCCGCGATGGTGGCTCTTGTAATCGTCTTGGGGGCCTTGCTGGTCTTCTGGGCGCGAACCGACCGGGAGGCGACCTCGGCCCCCAGAGTCGGCGATCACTGGCACTCTGCCTACGACGTCTATGTCTGTGACACCTTTCGTTCCAAGATTGTTCTGGAGACAGATCCCAACGGCATTCATTCTCATGGTGATGGCCTAATTCACGTCCACCCATTCAACAAACTCGCCTCGGGTCGAGATGCCACTCTTGGAGAGTTTTTCGCTGCATTCGGTGGCGCTATCGATGATGATTCATTCTTGCTCGACACCGGAGAAATGGTTGTCGAAGGCTTTGACTGTGGTGGAGAACCAGCCGTTCTGAAGGTAGCCAGATTTGACGCTGACGATTTGGGTCGTGAACCTGAGATCCTGACGGAGAATCTGAATGGTGTCCGTTTCCTAAAGAACCGCGAGGCATTTACCCTCGCCATGGTGCCCGAGTCGGTCGACCCGCCAGCCCCCCGGCCCGAGCGCCTCTCTTTTCTAGACACCGTGGATCCTGAACGCCTGCAGTCGGATACTCCGACACTGGCTACCACCACGACCGCTGCGGGCTAGCCGGCCTGGCGATGCAGGCCATCGTTCTTGTTGGGGGACTGGGGACCCGACTTCGTCCACTGACTGCGAATACGCCAAAGCAGATGTTGCCGGTGGTTCACCGGCCCATGATCGAACACGTAGTGGACCAATTGGCAGACCACGGAGTTACTCGACTGGTGTTGTCAGTTGGTTTTCGTCCTGAGTCCTTTCTTGAAGCTTACCCAGATGGCAAGTGTGCTGGAATACCGCTCCACTATGCGGTTGAGCCCGACCCGTTAGATACTGCTGGCGCCATACGGTTTGCGGCTAATGATGCAGAGATTGATGACACTTTTCTTGTGTTGAATGGCGATGTCCTAACAGACCTAGATATATCAGCCCTGTTGAAAAGTCATCAGGCATCAGGCGCGTTGGGAACGATCGCCTTAACTGAAGTTGATGATCCATCAAGGTATGGCGTGGTCTCGCTGGATGTCGATGGCCGAGTGCTGGGTTTTGTTGAGAAACCTCACCGGGACGAAGCTCCATCGCGCTGGGTCAATGCTGGCACTTACATTCTTGAACCGGGTGTCTTGAAGCGCATAGCGGTCGATCGTAGGGTGTCCATCGAACGGGAGGTCTTTCCCGCAATGGCTGACGAGGGAAGTCTTCGCGCTCTGTGCTCAGATGCCTACTGGCTAGATGCAGGAACCCCGGAGACCTACTTGCGGGCCCAGATAGACCTAATCGATGGTTCCCGTGGCCGGCTGGACCCGATAGCGGCAACTGCCGTTGTGGCCGATGATGCGACGGTTAAAAATTCTGTGATCATGGGAGGGGCTGTCATAGGGTCGGGAGCACAGGTGTGTGATGCTCTTCTCATGGAGGGTGCTGTGGTTGAGTCTGGTGCGGTGGTGACCAATTCAGTGGTCGGGCCTAGTTCACGCGTGGGCATTGGGGCGTCGGTTGCCGAGTTGAGTTTGATCGCTGGCGGACAGTCAGTGGCAGCTGGTGCCGTAGTTGTCGGAGCACGCATTCCTGACGAGGGCTGATTGATGACGGTGCTAGTCACCGGTGGCGCCGGGTATATAGGCAGCCATACCGTCGTAGCGCTTCAGGAGGCTGGGCATCGCGTCGTTATTTTCGACGACCTTTCAAATTCGTCAGAGCGAGCTGTGGATGCCGTCCGGGCGCTGGTTGGTTCTCATGTGGAGTTTGTGCGGGGTGACGCTGCCGATGCGGACGTAGTTTCACGGACTATCACTGAGTACGGCGTTGACGCGATAGTGCACTTTGCTGCGTTCAAGTCCGTATCGGAATCCATGGAACGTCCGATGGACTATTTCGCAAACAACATGGGTTCGCTGTTTGGCGTGGTTAAGGCGATGGAGTTTACTGGGACCCGGAAGCTAATTTTTTCATCTTCGTGCGCTGTCTATGGAGAGCCAGGTGACGTGCCAGTTACCGAGGCGTCGGCGACTGGGGCGGCCAGCCCTTATGGTTGGACGAAGTTGCATGGTGAACAGTTCCTCAAGCAGATGGCGGCTGCTGGTGAACTCGATGTCATGCTCCTGCGCTACTTCAATCCAGTGGGAGCCCACCCTTCGGGGACGATGGGGGAAGATTCGAGTGGGGTGTCCAGCAACCTCGTACCGTTGCTGATGCAGGTGGCCTTAGGGCGTCATGACCACCTCCGGGTGTACGGCAGTGACTACAACACGCCAGATGGTTCACCGGTACGTGACTACCTCCACGTGGTGGATCTTGCAGAGGGGCACGTGGCTGCATTAGATGCACTCAGTTCAAACCCAGGATGCACGACGTTGAATATCGGTACAGGATGCGGGTATTCGGTGCTGCAGGTGGTGGCGGCTGCCGAAGAGGTGCTCCAATGCCGCATTTCACTTAAGTTGGTGGATCGCCGGCCGGGTGACGTAGCTTGCATCTGGGCTCAAACTGACCTCGCTGCAGATGTACTGGGTTGGACAGCCACGAGAGATCTCGCCCAGATGCTGGAGGATCACTGGCGTTGGCAGAAGGCCTATCCTGCTGGATTTGGTGGCTAATAGAGGTCTCGACGCCCTCTACGCTGGGGCCATGGTCTCAGCGGAATAGGTCTTCGCCAGGATCTCGGACCACGTCGGCGACTACGCCACCGTCGCCAAACCAGGATGGCTCGACACCACGCACGATGGCCACGGGCACCCCGTCGGCCTTGCCCATGACCAATTCGGCAGCCGAGGCGATCTCGTCAACCACGGCTACCTCGGTTACCTGAAGTTCACGTCCGAGGGCATCGTTGGTGCCTCGTAGGTCGACAATTGGGCGCAATCCGGCGGAGCCGATTGCCACGTCTGTCACGCCACGGCGCCATGGTCGACCAAAGGTGTCGCTAATCACCACCGCTACGTCAATACCAAACCGGTGGGTAAGAGCATCTCGAATTCCGCGAGCCGACCTATCGGAGTCCAACGGAAGTAACGCGGCCTTACCGGCCTCAACGTTGGACAGATCGATGCCAGCGTTGGCACACACGAACCCGTGCTTGGTCTCAGAGATAATCAGGTCACCACGGCGCCGGAGCACGCGAGCTGATTCTTTTATGACCAGGGGCTTATGGCCGATCTTGGGGTCAACTTGGACCAGACGGCCTTCAGCTTTGGAGACTACCTTTTGGGTGACCACCAGTACGTCCCCATCCAACAACTCGGCCGCCTCAGAAATGACAGCAGCGAGGTCGTCGCCAGGTCGAATTTCTCCGATGCCGATTACCGGCATGATTGTTAGCGACTGGCTCATCAACGCACCTTTAGACGTGACTGTGGAGACAAGATGGTTCGACAGAGTTCGGTTGCCACGTTGAGGTCAGTCATCACTGTGGGAGTGACCACACATGTCATCCCCTCCGCCTCCACGTCACTAGCCAGGTCGGCATCTGCAGTGTCTACTACGAGGGTGGCGGCGAAATCCCTATATAGACGGGCTACTCCAATTACTGAGGATTCGTGGCCCAACTCCCTAAGCATTCGTTCGGCGGGCCCTTTGAGCGCTGATCCGTTGATGATCGGTGAAACGGCGACTACGTCAACTCGTCGGCTGGCTAGCGCCTCGCCAATGCCTGGCAAGGCGACGATGGGTCCAATAGAGACAATCGGATTAGACGGAGCGATGACCACTGAGGTAGCCGAGTTTATGGCGTCCAAAACTCCTGGCCCAGGGCTGGCGTTGTCGATGCCGGCGAACCGCACTGCGGAAACGGCGACGTCATGGCCGAGTCTTACGAAGTAGTCCTGAAAGCCGATCTCTTCACCAGCCGAACCTTCTTCGACATCATTATTGTCAGCAAGGGTCACCATGGTAGAGACATGACCCTCGGTCATAGGTAGGAGCCGGGCTTCAATACCCCAAGCACGGGTGATCTCGGCAGTAATCTCGGCGAGACCTATACCATCAGCTAGGCGTCCTGTGCGGTGGAGGTGAGTACCAAGGTCTCGATCGCCGAGGCGAAACCAACTGGAGCCGCCCAGCCTCTCCAGGGTGTCCATCGCCTGCCAGGTTTCGTCAACGAGCCCCCACCCGGTATCCGAATTGATTGCTTCAGCCAGCGTGTAGGTCACGGTGTCTAGATCAGGGGAAACTGACAATCCGTGGAGGACTACGTCATCAGCCGTATTGACGATGGCTGTAACCTCCTGGGCTGGCACGGCGCAGATCATCCCGCGTAACAGGCGAGCAGCGCCTACGCCACCAGCCAGAACGGTAGTCATCGGTTTAGGAGAGATTCCGTAGCCGACCTTCGAGAAGGGCCATATCGGCGTCAACCATCATTTCTACAAGCTGGACAAAGTCGATAGTTGGACGCCAGCCAAGGCGGTCGGCGGCTTGTGAGCCATCGCCCACGAGGAGGTCGACCTCAGCCGGCCGGTAGTACTTCTGATCAACTACTACGTGCTTTTCCCAGTCCAGGCCGACTCGGGCGAAGGCGGCTCGGCAGAACTCTTGGACGCTGTGGGTCTGACCTGTACAGATTACAAAGTCCTCGGGTTCGTCCTGCTGGAGCATTCGCCACA
>CAWVUB010000094.1:0-9212 GCA_963933065.1 uncultured Acidimicrobiaceae bacterium
TGTTTGTGGCGGAGCGTGGTGTTCCTTCAGTCTGGCTAATGGTGGCCACTGTGGCGGGTGGGACGCTGGCTGCCGCGGGAGCCAATGCGGTGAACATGGTGGTTGACCGTGACATCGATGCGTTGATGGAGCGGACGATGCACCGCCCGTTAGTGCGTGGAGTTATGTCACCCAGATCGGCTCTCACTTTTGCCGTCGTCATTGAGATAGCAGCTTTTGTCTGGCTTTTTTGCACCGTGAACTTGCTCAGTGCTGTGCTGGCCATATCGGCCACTTTCTTCTATGTCTTCGTCTACACGCTGTGGCTCAAGCGCACGACAACCCAAAACATAGTGATTGGCGGGGCAGCGGGTGCTGTCCCGGCTCTCGTCGGATGGGCGGCGGTTACTAATTCGTTGGCCTGGCCTCCAGTCATACTGTTTTTGATGATCTTCTTCTGGACTCCGCCACATTTCTGGGCGCTGGCTATCAGGTATCGAGATGACTACCAAGCGGCGGCCGTGCCCATGCTCCCATCTGTGGTGAGTCTCGAGGAGACGGTCCGCAAGATGGCTCTTTACACGGTGGTGCTCGTTGGCTTTACCGTGCTGTTCTCGCCGGTGGCGGATATGGGCGTGGTCTACCTCGTGTCGGCGCTAGTCCTTGGTGCAGTTTTTGGGGCCATGGTTGAGGCTGTCCGACGTCACCCAACAGAACGCGCAGCAATGCGCCTCTTCTCCTTTTCGATCACTTACGTGACCCTGCTTTTCGGAGCGATGGTGATCGATGTCCTGGTTTGATCCTGAAACCAGAAGGAGACTGGCTGAATCAGCTGAATTTCCCTCGGATCGAGTCAGGCCAGCAGCCTGCTTCCGACTAGATTGAGTGTGACGTGAGGGCGCCGCAATCTTTAACGAAACGCCTAGCCTCGTGTGGTCTGGTTCCGCCCAGATCGTTGCACGAGGGACCATAAGAGCCGACCGAACGAAGAAGTTTCGATGACGACGACTGATACCGCCGCCTCCGACTCCGCGACCTCCTCTTTTGAGGAGGTCGTGACTTCCACTGACCCGTTTGTCATGTCACGGGTCTGGGGGTTCGGTGGGATGACGTTGGTCTCGCTCGGGTCTATTGCTGGGCTTCTAGTCGGACTCGAGCGCCTTGACCTCTCATCGGCCAACGTGTTTTCATCAGCCGATCAGGTTTTCCAGTTCTGGTCAGCCCATCGGGTCCTCATGGTGTTGCTGGGTGTACTCCCGGCTTTGATGGGCATTGTCACGACCGTCGTTCCCCGCCAGTGTGGTGGATCTCTGGTATTTCCCAGAGCAGCAGCGCTGGCGTGTTGGACCTGGGTGATAGGTGCCGGGATGACAGTTGTCGGCTTTCTTGTCGATGGTGGGCTTGGCACTCCAGGCAGCGGCGGCCAGAGGCAGGCCACTGCTCTAACTCTGATGGGTTTGCTTCTTGCGATTGGTGGCCTTTTGTTGGCCTCCATCTGCGTGATGACGACTATTGTCTCCGGACGTTCCGCAGGCCTAGGACTTCGGGACCTGCCGTTTACCGCTTGGACGACGCTGGTAGCCGCCACGGTCTGGACGGCAATGCTTCCCGTTTTGGCTGCTAACGCAGTACTTGCTTATATCGATCTGCGGGGCCGCACAGCCGTTCGGTTTGGTGTCGAGGACGCCATCTGGGAGCAACTCTCTTGGATGTTCACCCACCCAGCGGTCTACGTGCTAGCGCTGCCGGCCCTGGGGATTGCCTTGGACGTGATCTCTCGGTCCACTGAGACCGAACAGAAGAACCGGGATGTCTTACTGGTGGCGACTGCGGCTTTTGGATTTCTGTCCTTCGGCGCGTTCGCTCAACCCTTCTTTGACACGCCGGGAACTCCTATCCGTGAGGAGGCACTTTCCGTCTTGGCGGCTTTCGCCGTTGTGCCGGTCGCTCTGGTCATCCTGGGTGGTGCGCTCGACACACTGCGCCACGGTGCTTCAAACCTTGGATCAAAGCCACCACCTGAAGTAGTTGTATCAGTATTGGCTGTGCTCCTCATCGTCGCTGGCACTCTCGTTGGCGCCCTGCACGTGATCGCCCCGCTCGATCTCCTGGCCACCTCGGTCGCCGGTTCCCAGTTCATGCTCGTGGTGGGTGCCACCCTCCTTGGGGTGGGTGCCGGTTTCCACCACTGGGGTGATGAGATCGTCGGACCAGGTGCTCGGCCGGGTCTTGTTCTGCTTGGTGGGTTGGCTGTCGCACTTGGTGTGGCTGTTAATGGTATTACCGACTTAATCAGCGGATTGCTTGGTCAAGCTGACTTCACCGGCGTTTCCCTTGCTGTCGCTGGCTATCCCGGTTCGGCTGTTGAAGCACTGAACTTGGTTTCGATGGTCGGATCCTTGGCACTGGTTGGTGGTCTCGGCATCTGGATGGTGGCTGGAATCCTTCATATCACCACAGCCAAGAATGAGAGTGTCGCCTGATGGCAGCCACCGTTCCCGCCGTTCCCACACGCCCCCGGACCCTGGTGGTCGCCTCGGCGTTCGGCACAGGCAGTGTCGTTATGTATTTCGGTGGCCTGTTTGCCCTTTATTTTTCTGTCCGGGCTGACGCCATGGCCTGGGGGACGCGTTGGTTCCCCGAGGGTGCTGTGCAGTTGGTGCCTGGTGGCATGAATATGGCCACCATGGCCATGTCGACTATCACCATGGCCTGGGCTGTCCATTCGGTCCTGAATGATGACCGGGTCCACGCCATGTTGGCGATGGCGCTCACCGGAATCCTCGGTCTGGCCATGGTCAACCAGACTGTCTTCGCGTTCATGGATATCGGTCTACCGATCGATACCAGCGAAGCCACAACCCTGATGTTCACAATCGTTGGCTCGCACCTCGTTATGGTGGTTGCAGGCGTGGCGTGGCTCGGAATGTTGCTCCTGCGAACCCTCGGTGGACAGGACACCAGACGCCATCGTGACCTCGTCTCGGCGGCCGCCCTCTACTGGTATGCCACAGTGGCCGTGTATTCGGTCATCTGGGTCGGCATCTACATCGCCAAGTAGCGGTAGGAGATCGACATGCTCACCACCGGCTTTAAATTCTGGTTTGGTTTCGCTGTTTCAGCGTTGTTTGCAGCGGTATTCGCCGGTTACACCTCGGGTGCTACCGAGACCGGGCCAATCTCTTTGGGCTGGAAGGGTGGGGTGGGCAACCATGTCTCGTACATCATCATTATTGTCAGTGCTGGAGTGTTCGCTACTTTTGGTCTGGTTGCCGTGGCCTTCCGCGATGGCGACGCCGAGGCTCAAGCCGAGGTGCTGGGTCTAGAGGAGGCGCCTGTCGGACAGGTCGCTGTCGGCAACTCGATCTGGCCAGTCTTCGGTGCTCTTGGCGTCGGTTCGGTTGCCGTTGGCCTAGTGGTCCATCCCGCAATTTTTGTTTTGGGTTTAGTCATCGTGGTCGCTGTTGGTGTCGAGTGGACTATGACCAACTGGTCCGAAAAGGTTTCTGGTGACCCGGTGGCCAACGCCGCGGTGCGAGAAAATCTCATGCGGCCTATTGAGATACCAATCTTGGGCACCGTGGGCGTAGGTGTTCTGGTGTTGGCTGTTTCCCGGGTGCTACTGGCATCGTCGGTAAACGGTGCTGTCTGGGTGGCCACCGTGGTTGGGCTGGGTATCTTCGGACTTGGTGTCTTCGTAAGCCAGCGCCCACAGATGCCGCGGGTGGCTATCAGGGGCATCTTGTTTGTGGGCATTGTTCTTGTCCTTGTACTTGGCATTGTTGCTGCTGTCAGCGGAGAACGTGAGTTCCACCACAAGGGCGGCGACGCCCATCATGATGAAACCCCGGCCGGGTCAGAAGCGGAGATGGACCATTGATTCTGAAGTCCATTCGTTTGGAGCGCGTAGCCGCTCTTCTCATCGGTGGGTTGCTGGTCTTGACCGGCTGTGCTGCTGATGCGCCCCTAGATACTTTGGACCCCCAAGGGCCGATATCGCGTTCGATTGATTCACTCGCCGATCCGATCTTTCTCATCGCCGGCGTCGTCTTAGTGATTATCTTCGCTGCTTCCGCGATGATCTGGTGGAAGTTCCGCGACGACCACAGCACCGATGAGTTCCCGCATCAATTACATGGACACTTTCGAGCTGAGATCGCTTGGACGATCGGGCCAGCGGTCCTCATGGCCGTCATCGCCGTGTTCACTCTGATCAGCCACTTTGATCTAAACAGTGAAGATCGAAATGATCTTGTGGTCAATATCAACGGTGAGGGCACCTCGTGGGATCCTGAAGTGGTGGTGGTTGGCCAGCAGTGGTGGTGGGAGTTTCGCTACTACTTCGATGGTCTGGACGGCGTTGACCTGAGTGATGCCCGGCATCTTCCACCCGCTGACATTGTGGCGGCCAACCAATTAGTCATCCCGACTGGTTCCGAAATCGGATTGAAGATCATGAGTCGTGATGTCATCCACAGTTATTGGATCCCGGCACTGAACGGCAAGCGTGACGCAGTACCTGGTCGGGTTGCTCCATGGAAGATTGAAGCAGAGACCCCGGGGGTCTATTTCGGCCAGTGCTCAGAGTTCTGTGGACTTAGTCATGCACGGATGCGGATGCAGACCATTGCCATGGATCCGGTTGATTTCCAGGTCTGGGTCGACCAGCAGATGGAGCCAGCGGCTGAGCCGACAGCCACCGCTGAGATTCGCGGCAAGGCTGTCTTTGAAGGACAATGTGCCCGCTGCCACGTGATCAATGGGATTAACGACGGTGAAGGCGCTGATTTGGTTTCCAATGCTGCACCGAACTTGACCCATTTGATGAGCCGGACTACTTACGCCGGTGGCATTTTTGAGCTCTATGAGTTGGACGGTTCGTTGAACCGCCCTCAACTCGAAGCCTGGCTTCGTAATGCGCCGGCAGAGAAGCCCGCTTATGCCGAAGGGCGCCGGGGTATGCCGGCCTTGGGCCTCAGTGAGAGCCAGATCGATGACGTGGTGGCGTACCTCCAGACCCTGGGCTCGGCTCCGGCTATGGGCGTCATAGCGGCGACGGAGGTCGACTAGTGAGTGAGATAATGGAACTCGAGGCTCCAACTAAGCCGATTGGCGTATATACCCGTCCGAAGGGCAACACCGGATGGCGCGACTGGGTGACTACGGTCGACCATAAGAAGATTGGGATCCTCTACGGCGTTACGGCAATGATCTTCTTTGCCATTGGTGGCTTTGAGGCGCTGCTAATTCGCATTCAACTTGCGACGCCAAACGGAACGGTGCTGGGGGCCGATACTTATAACCGGGTCTTCACCATGCACGGCGTAACCATGGTCTTCTTGGTCATTATGCCGCTCGCAGCGGCATTTGCGAATTACCTGTTGCCTTTACAGATAGGTGCCCGAGATGTTGCGTTCCCCCGTCTAAATGCTCTTTCGTTCTGGGTGTTTTTGGCTGGCGGCCTGTTTTTGAACATGTCTTGGATTCTGGGTGATGCTCCTGACGGTGGTTGGTTCGCATATGCCCCAAATACTGGAATGATCTTCTCACCAGGAAAGGGAATGGACTTCTACGCCCTAGGCCTGCAAATCACCGGCATTGCCTCCTTGGTCTCGGCTATGAACCTCATCGTGACCGTGCTCAACATGCGGGCACCTGGCATGACCCTTTTCAAGATGCCGGTCTTTACCTGGATGATTCTGGTGGTGCAGTTCTTGCTGCTGTTTGCCGTACCGGTGATCACCGTGGCTCTGTTTTTGCTCATGTTTGACAGGAACTTCGGTGCCAACTTCTTTAATCCAGAAATGGGAGCTGACCCTCTCCTATGGCAGCACCTGTTCTGGATCTTTGGGCATCCAGAGGTGTACATCCTGATCCTGCCCAGTTTTGGGATCATCAGCGAAGTGATCCCAACGTTCTCTCGTAAACCCTTATTTGGCTACCCGTTTATGGTCTTCTCAGGCATAGCAATTGGCTTTATGGGTTGGGGAGTCTGGGCCCACCACATGTTTGTGTCAGGCATCGGCCCTATATCGGTGGCTGCCTTCTCAGTGTCGACGATGTTCATCGCCGTACCTACTGGTGTGAAGATCCTGAACTGGTTGGCCACCATGTGGGGTGGCCGAATTCGTTTCAATACTCCGATGTTGTTCGCGTTTGGTGTGGTGTCCATGTTCACCGTTGGTGGTCTGTCAGGAGTGACACACTCTGTGGCCCCGGCAGATACTCAGCAGACCGATACCTATTACATCGTCGCCCACTTTCACTATGTGATATTTGGTGGCGCTCTGCTTGGGATCTTTGCTGGCTTCTACTTCTGGTGGCCCAAGTGTTTCGGCCACCTACTCGGGGAGAAGCTCGGGAAGTGGAACTTCTGGCTAATGATCATTGGCTTCAACATGACCTTCGGCCCAATGCATATCTTGGGCCTACAGGGCATGTCACGTCGGATCAATTCCTATAGTCCAGGCTTCGGCTTTGATTTTTGGAACATGTTCGCCTCTATTGGTTCCTTTGTTATCGCTGTGGGTGTGCTGCTCTTCGTGGTAAACGTCGTCGCCTCGGCTCGGAAAGCCCGTACCGCACCACCGGTGGGCCTCGACCCCTGGGATGCCCGAAGCCTCGAGTGGTTCACACCTAATCCGACGCCGGCTCACAATTTTGACGAGGACATCGAGGTTTCATCACTTGACGAGTTCTGGCACCGAAAGTACGGCGAGGACGAGAATGGAAAGGTCGTGCGGGTAGCTACGGCCGAAGAGGTCTGCCAAGACGGTTCGGCTACTGATACCCACCTGCCGTCACCCTCGTACTGGCCAATAATTCTGGCCGCTGGTCTGCCCTTTGTCGCTTTCGGGCTGATTTACACCCTCTGGTTCTGCGTCTTGGGTGGAATATTAATATTCATGGCCATTTATGGCTGGGTCTTCGAACCGGTGGATGATCCGGATGGACCACACGGTCACCACGACGGCCATGGCGAAGACGAAAGTGGCGTCGATGAGGCGATTACTGAGACCATAGAGGAGGCTCCCGTTGGCTGACACCACTGCCGTGTCACACGGCCACGGGACAGGAACTGGCCTGTCCAATAACAAACTCCTCATGTGGGTGTTCTTGGGTTCTGAATGTCTGCTGTTCGGTGGTCTCATATCTACCTACCTGATCTATCGCAGCCGGTTCGCTGATGGACCAGCCCCAGGCGACATCTTCGACATCCCGTTTACTTCGGTTAGTTCCTTCGTGCTCCTGATGAGTTCTCTGACCATGGTGCTGGCTCTGTCCGCTCTTCAGCGGGGTGATATCCGCAATAACCGGGTGTGGCTGCTCACTACGGCACTGCTGGGAGCGCTATTCATTGGTGGTCAGGTATACGAGTTCACTACCTTCATGCGGGAAGGCCTGGGCTACTCGACTAGCCCTTTCTCATCGGCTTTCTTCACCCTTACTGGATTCCACGGTGTGCACGTGAGTCTTGGCATATTGATGCTGATGTCGCTGCTTGTTTCATCGTTGCGGGGCACTCTCACCAAGGAGCGGTCCGAGACCGTCGAGATCGTTGGTCTTTACTGGCATTTTGTTGATGTCGTGTGGATCTTCATCTTCACTGTCATCTACCTGGTTCCCTCGCCCACCACCTGATCTGGAGCCGTCGCTATGAGCACTGTTACTGAGGCACCTGTCGGGGACCACGAGGGGGACCACGACGACCACCCGACAGATCGTAAGTACGTTGAGGTGGCCATTGTCCTAGGGATCGTCACGGCCCTTGAGGTCGCTACGTACTTCGTGGAAATGCCAGGCGCGGTCCTCATCCCGATGCTGATGTTGATGATGGTGTTCAAGTTCTTCTACGTGGCAGCCTGGTTTATGCACCTACGGTTCGATAGCCCGATGTTCACGAAGTTCTTTGTGACGGGCTTGGTGCTCGCAACAATCGTCTACGGCACGATGCTGACCGTCTTTGAGTTCTGGCATAAGGGTTGAGTGGTGTCGTCGTCCCCCGCGGGCGGCGGATCCCCCCGGCCTCTAGCCGGTCCTGACCTGAACTGATGAAAGTGCTTGCTGCTGTGCCCGACCCCTGGAGCTGGCAGGCCCACCCTGAAGTGTGGTTCCTGATTGCTGCGTTAGTGATGCTGGGTTGGTGGGCTACTCGAATAATTGGCCCCCGTGTCGTCCCATCTGGTGAGCCAGTAATCACCTCCTTTCAGCGACGGTGCTTCCTCGCTGCAATCGTTTTGCTGCTGGTGTCAGCAGATTGGCCAGTGCATGACATCGCTGAGGCTCACTTGTACGCAGTGCACATGGTTCAGCATTTGACGATCACGTTGATCGTCCCGCCACTTTTTTTGCTGGCGATGCCAGCCTGGTTGGCACGACTATTAATCCTCGAAGGCGGCCGTGGGTCAAAGGCACTACGTCGAATGGCGCACCCTGTGGTGGCAGGTGTCCTATTCAACGCCCTGACGGCTCTCACCCACTGGAGTGGCGTGGTCCAATGGTCGTTCGACTCGGGGGCTTTCCACTACTCGGTGCACCTTGCGCTTTTTGTTTCCGCACTGTTGATGTGGGTGCCGGTGGTTGCCCCATTGCCCGAACTACGAATCTCAGTACCGAGCCAGATGATCTACCTGTTTCTCATGTCTGTCATCCCAACAATTCCAGCGGCCTGGCTTACCTTTGCCGAGGGAACGGTCTACAAGCATTATGACGATGGCTTCGAGGCGTTCGGCGTAACCGTTACGTCGGACCAGCAAGCAGCTGGGCTCATCATGAAGTTGCTTGGGGGCTTTTATCTTTGGGCAATCATCGTGGGACGCTTCATCGGTTATTCCCGTATACATCACCGGGAAAACCAACAGATGCGGCCCGCCGAGGGACGGCACCTCCGGTTGAAGGCCGATCAGGAACTGGTCGAGTAGGCCCATGGCCCTCCCGCTAGGTTCAGCACTGTGATCGACATTCGCCTACTGCGTTCAGATCCCGAGGCGGTCAAGACTGCCTTAACTCGTCGGGGTGAGGAAACGTCCGGTCTTGATCGGATAATCAAACTGGACGCTCGCCAACGTTCTCTTGCAAGTGAGCGCGATGACGTACGCAACGAGATCAAAACAATCTCTAAACAGGTGGGTGGTCTCCACCGAGACGGTAAGCCTGATGAGGCGATCGAGCTCCAGGCTAAAAGTCGTAAGTTGGGGGTTCAGGAGGACACTCTGGCAGCTGAGGTTGATGAA
>CAWVUB010000095.1:0-9151 GCA_963933065.1 uncultured Acidimicrobiaceae bacterium
CCGGCCCGTTCGGAACCCACGGTTTTGGCGTGCAGGCCATTGCCGGCCTGCGAGGCCTGACGTCATACAACGCTCCCAACAAGCGCTTCGACTGCGAGGTCGCCTACACCAATATCCCGGTACCCGGCGCTTACCGTGGCTACGGCGCCCCTCAAGCCCTGTTCGGTCTGGAATGCCACATGGAAGACATAGCGGCCGACCTCGAACTCGACGCAATCGATTTCCGACGCCACAACTGGGCGAAAACGGGTGACGAGCTGAACCTCGCCCCCCATATCGGCGAACAGGCGCTGGTAGAGGCCGAGTTTGATGAGTATCCGATCGTGATGTCCGACGGCATCGAAGAGTGTGTAGCTCAGGGAGCGCGAGCCGTCGGCTGGCACCGGCGAGAAGACCGGTCGTGGCGAGAGCCTGCCGACCAACCGCACATCCGCCGCGGCATCGGCTACGCCCACGCCATGCACGGGACGGCCATCCCATTTCTGGATATGGGCGGCTGCTTCATCAAGTTAAACGACGATGGATCGTTCAACATGTTGGTTGGCGCAACCGATCTAGGTACCGGCTCAGACACCGTGCTGGGACAGATCGCTGCCGAAGTACTCGGTGTCCCCCTTGACGACATTCAGGTTTACTCATCAGATACTGACGTAACGCCCTTTGACACAGGGGCTTACGCGTCGAGCACCACCTACATCTCGGGTACTGCGGCGCTCAAGGCCGCCGAAGTGGTCCGCGATCGACTCAAAGAACGAGCTGCGATGCTCCTAGACATCAAGATCCCTGACGCTCACCTACAGGTAAAGGGCGTAACTCTGGAACACCATGACGATGTCGAGGTCTTTGGCTGCGACGTTTGCTCAATCGAGCTTCGGGACAGCCGGGCGCACGCCCCCGATGGTAGATCTGTCAGCCTGGAAGAGATCGCCCTGGACTCGTTGCACCT
This sequence comes from uncultured Acidimicrobiaceae bacterium, assembly GCA_963933065.1. GTDB lineage: Bacteria > Actinomycetota > Acidimicrobiia > Acidimicrobiales > MedAcidi-G1 > UBA9410. The sequence goes on from CAWVUB010000095.1 coordinate 947, forward strand.
CAACGACCAGGAGCAAATCATGGGCACCGGGTCCTATGTATCGCCAACCTGCCCACCACCATTTGGGTCAACATTTGTCGAAATCGAACTCGACATCGAGACGGGCCAGGTCACGATCCACCACATGGTTATGGCCGTGGACTGTGGAGTGGCTATCAATCCGGTCACGGCCAGCGGTCAAGTAGAAGGCGGGCTGCTCCAGGCCCTCGGTTACGCCCACTGCGAGGAGTTCGCCCTCGATGACGACGGCCGAATGCTCAACGCTGCCTTTGGGCCCTACTGGATCTACCGCGCTGACGAAATGCCCCGAACTGATGTATTTCTGGTCCAAACCATGGAGGAAAGCGGCCCATTCGGCGCCAAAGCAGTAGCCGAGATTCCCAAGGACGGCGTCGCACCAGCCATCCGAAACGCCATCGTGAACGCCGTTGGGGTCCGGATCAACGAACTTCCGTTCACACCGGAACGGGTCTTTGACGCCCTGACGAAAGACTGACCGTGTCGATAACTGCGGATGCGTCCGCAGGCCCGACTACTGGCACTATTCTCCGGCCCGACTGGCTGCTCGTCGACGCAAACACCGACCCAGTTGCTGGCCATGCAGTTCGGGTCGTAGGTGGCGTAGTCGATGCCGTGGGTCCACATAGCACACTCACTGCAAACCACCCCGGTGACGAGGTAATAGACCTACCTGATCGGATAGTTCTTCCGGGCTTTGTGAACGCCCATGTCCATATGTATGGCTTGTTGGCCCACGGCATTCCCCAGGACACTGCGCCGTCAGGCTTCTGGCCGTTCCTCGAGAAGTATTGGTGGCCAAAGGTCGAAGACGGTTTAGACCACGAAATGGTGGTTGCAGCGGCCGATTGGGCCTGCACCGAGATGCTGCGCTCAGGGACCACCACGTTTCTCGACATCCTGGAAGCACCTAACGCGTTACCTGAAGGCCTTGCAGTTCAAGCCGAAGCGGTGGAGCAATCTGGTCTTCGCGGAATCCTGAGTTTCGAAGCCACGGAACGATCGGGGTCAAAGGTGGCCGCTGCTGGATTGGACGAAAATGTTCGCTTCATCAAGGCCTGCAGGGATGGCGAGAAGCGGGCAGGCAGAACTGCTTCGCTACTTTCGGGTTTGGTCAGCATCCACACTCTTTTCACCTGCTCGGACACCTTCGTCCTCGAAGCATTTGACCGGGCATCAGAACTCGGTGTACTGGTCCATGCCCACTGCAACGAAGGCGTTTACGAGGGAGAGTGGTGCGAGTCCACCCACGGACACCGCCCTCTTGAGCACTACGACAAACTTGGCGTTGCAGGATCTAACTTTCTGGCCTCGCAGGTAGTCCACCTCTCAGACGCTGAACGGCGAATCTTGGCAGACCGCAATGTGCGTTGCAGTCACATGCCTCTGGCTAATGGCGAAGTAGGCGGCGGAATCGCACCGATCCCTGAACTGCTCGACGCAGGTGTCACCGTAGGCCTCGGCTCCGACGGTTATGTGAACGACCTATACGAAGTCATGCGCGGAGCATTCCTGATCCATAAGGCTCGACTAAGAGATCCCAGCGTCATGAATGCCCGCCGGGTTTTGGAAATGGCAACCACCGGAGGCGCCCAAGCCCTCGCTCTGGACCTAGTCGGGCGACTGGCGCCGGGCTGGTCAGCCGACCTACAGGTTCTGGATGGCCGCTTTCCCACCCCGGTTACGGCGTCCAACCTCGTGGAGCAAGTAGTCCTGTTTCGCAGCAGCCAGCATGTGGAGTCCGTCATGGTTTCCGGTAGTTGGCGGGTCCGCAACGGTGAAGTGGTGGCAGGCGACCCCGAGCGCCAGCGGGCCCGCCTCCATCAGCAGGCCTTGCGCCTGTGGAGTGCTGCATGAGCCCCACCGCAGACATGCCTGACGATCGAGATCCGCGACCTCGACCAGCCCTGCTTGATGGAGCGGTCGAACCACACATCCTCAACAACCTCCGTGGTCTGCTCGCAGACGGCCAATCGGCAGTGCTAGCGACCGTTATCTCCACCACACGATCAGTTCCCCGACGAACTGGCGCCAAGATGCTGGTTGTTGACGACGGTCGACGAATCGGTTCGGTCGGTGGCGGAGAGATGGAATCCAGAGTGTCCGAAGAGGCCATCGATTGTCTGGCCGACGGCTGTTCCCGACTTCTCGACTACCGACTCGTTGATCCTGATGCTGGTGATCCTGGCGTCTGTGGAGGCGAAGTCACGATCTATTTGGAGCCTCATATGCCCCCTCCCACCATCCTCGTAATCGGTTGTGGCCACGTCGGACGGGCCGTCGTTGACCTCGCCTCCTGGCTGGGCTTTAACGTTGTCGCAACCGATGACCGAGTTGACGTGGCTGAAGAACTGGCCGAAGGTTTGCCCGGCGGATCCGGCGTCGTCGTTCGACCCGGAGCCCTAGCCGATGTACTGGCCGATCTTCGACTCGCTGCCAATGACCACGCCGTAGTGGTTACCCGCAATGTTCAAGTCGACGTAGAAAATCTTCCCCACCTGCTAGCCACCAAAGTCGGAACAGTGGGAGTCATGGGAAGCCAACGTCGCTGGGATACGACAAGAAACTCGCTCCGGGACGGCGGAGTGTCCGAGAGTGATCTGGAACGGGTTACGTCTCCCGTCGGCATAGAGATTGGCGCCGAAAGCCCTGAGGAGATAGCCCTATCGATTCTCGCTCAGGTAGTCGACCGTCAACGGACCACCTAACCGGAGCAGGTAGTCGGTGCTATTTCCTGAACATCTCTGTCTCCTGCGTGGCGGCGGGGATTTGGCAACCGGCACGGCACTACGCCTGCACCGGGCAGGCTTCCCGGTGGCGGTTTGCGAGTTGGAGCACCCGCTGACCGTCCGTCGGACCGTGGCCGTCTCTACCACCCTGACTGATCCGTCTGGCATCATCACCGTCGAGGGAATGACTGCCCTCCGCGTCGACCGACTTGAAGAACTGGCCACCAAGGCAGTCGCCGGTGCGGTACCTGTAATCATTTGTCCCAACCTGCCTCCTCCCGATGTGGTCCCCCGGTCGGTAGTCATCGACGCCCGTTTGCTTAAGCACAATCCCGACACCTCTGTAGACGATGCCCCGCTGGTTGTGGCTCTCGGACCGGGCTATTCCGCTGGTCGGGATTGCCATGTAGTAGTCGAGACTCTCCGAGGGCCAGATCTGGGTCGGGTGATCCTTGACGGACCGGCGGCCGCAGACACCGGGACGCCCGGGGAGGTGAGTGGCCGTGTCTCTGAGCGGGTGTTGCGAAGCCCTGTCGATGGGCAGGCAAGATGGATTCGAGAGATCGGTGACCGAGTCTCGGTTGGAGATCTGCTGGGCTACGTGGGAAGCGCCCCCGTGTTGGCCGAGCTTGACGGGGTCGTTCGCGGCCTAGTGAGCGAGGGGACCCCTCTAGTGGCTAACACTAAAGTGGGAGACATTGATCCACGCTACGAAGCAAGCGTGGACCGAGTTTCGGATAAGGCATTGGCGATAGGTGGAGGAGTCCTCGAGGCGGTCCTAGCCTGGATCGGCCGCAGCACCTGATGTCTGGTGAGCCCAACTACACAATGGCCAACATCGCTGACCTCCTCGGCGAACCCGGACGTATTACTTCGTTGGTAGGCGGTGGCGGGAAAACCACCTTGTTGCACGCTATTGGCGCACGACTTGGACCGGAGGTAATCCTGACTACTACCACCCGTATGGCTGCCCACGAGATTGGCGACGCCCGGTTGCTCGTCGGCCCGTCGTCAACCGAACTGGCCGCCAACGTGGCTCGGGATAGCCGGCCTGTCCTCGTGTGGGACCGCATTGATGATTCGGTATTGGGAGAACCTAAGGGTGTGGGCGTGGCGCTGGACGCCCCAGTCGGATGGCTCGAATTGGTCGACTACGTGGTGGTTGAAGCCGATGGGTCACGGGGTCATCCGGCGAAGGCTCCTGCACCCCATGAGCCGGCACTCCCAGAAGGTCCGGTTGATGTGGTCGCTGTGATTGGTGCCGATGCTTTAGGCCGCGTGATCGCCGATCAGTGCCATCGCCCCATCCGACTGGCGGCAACTGTCGGATGCTCTCCCTTCGAGCACCTCACTCCCGAGCGAGCGGCATTACTCCTCACCCATCCAAATGGAGGGCGACAGGGGGTGCCGGCCGACGGGGGATTTGCCATTGCCATCACGAAGGTCGACAACACAGCCCACCCCTTAGTCGACCGTCTAGTGGCTTCGCTCGCCGAATTGGCACCCACCACACCCGTTCACTTGTTTGAAGACCGAAGTAGGTTTCGTAGATGCCCAATCGACGGCTCCACGGCAGCGTCAACCTGATCCCCGAGGCACCGGTGGGCCTCATCAGAGATCTGGCTGTAGAAGCCGAGCGACTCGGCTTTAAGCGCAGTTGGGTCTATGACGAAGGCTTGGCAACACGGGACCTTTACGTAACCATGACAGCGATTGCTGAGGCCACCGACAGGTTAGAAATTGGACCAGGTATCACTAATGCCTATACCCGACATCCTGCACAGACCGCCGCTGCGATCGCCACCCTCGATGAACTATCGGGTGGGCGAGCCTTTCTGGGTTTGGGGGCAGGCGGAAGCCTGACGCTAGATCCACTCGCTCTTGAGCGGGTGCAACCACTGGAGACCGTCCGTAAAACCATCGAGGCTTGTAGGGCCCTGTTCGCTGGTGAAGTGGTCGATATGGAGGCGCCAACGTTCTCGATGCGCGCTGCGCAGTTGGGCTGGGCCCGTCCTGAACTTCCTATTTGGGTAGCCGGCCGAGGTCCGCGGATGCTTGATCTAGGCGGGGCAACGGCCGACGGTGTCCTGCTCGACTTCATCTACAAGCCGTTGCTTGGCGATTACGTGGAAAAGATTCGAACTGGAGCGTCTCGCTCCGGCAACGAGGTGAGTATCTGTTATTCGACCATGGTGGTCACCGATGATGCGGCCCTAGAGGAGGTGCGCCCGCACATGACCTATCGGCTGGTCGATTCCCCCGCACCGGTCCGAACCGCTCTCGGTATAACTGATACCGACATAGCCACTATCCGCAGAGCGTTGGGCGACGGCTTAACTTCGGCAGCTCGCCATGTGCGTGACGAGTGGGTGCTGCCATTCGTGATCGCTGGAACGGTGGATGAGTGCGCCACCGAATTGGACGCTCTGGCTGACGAACACGGCTTGGATGAGTTCCTTCTACCGATCTTCAACCCTCAGGAGGGAGCCGACCGGCTGGAGGTTGCGGCCCAGGTATTGGGTGGCCCGTGAGCCTCCGTCTAAACGAACCCGAACTGACATTTCCTGCTACTGAGGTGCTGGCCTCCGCTGGCACTATCGTCCCGGCGACTAGACCGCTCCCAATACTGGTGGATCCACCCCACCCACTGGTGCACGACCAAGTGGAGGAACCTCTTGTGATCGTGGACCACCCACGCATCATCTGCCTTGGGAACTATCGTCTCGCCGGGTGGAGAAACGCGGTTCCGCACTGTCTTCTTCGGACATCGGTAGCCGACCGCCTCGGTTGGGCAGCCGAAAGCCTTCCGAAGCGATGGGGGATGGCCGTCTTTGACGGATGGCGACCACACGCCCTACAGGCAGAACTTTACGAGACGGCCTATGACGACCCCGATCTTCCGCCTGGCTTTTTCGCTGAACCAAATGACCAACCTTCGACACCATCGCCCCACCTCACAGGCGGTTCAGTTGACCTAACCCTTTGTCTTGATGGCATTCCACTGGCGCCTGGAACTGGCTTTGACGATCTAACGCCCAGAGCTCACGCAACGGCGCTGGAAAACGAGCCAGGTGTCGACCGGGATGTTCGCCGATTGCTGTACCACACCATGGTCGCTCAGGGTTTCGTGATATTTGACGGAGAGTGGTGGCACTTCGAGTACGGCACTCGCCGCTGGGCAGCTATCACTGGCCAGCCGCCCTACTACGGCCCGGCAGTTGTTCCAGAAGGCGGAGTGGTCGGCGGCCCGTCTGATCCGAACTAAACATCTACTTGCGGCTTGTGCCGCGAAGCCCGTAACTGTCAACAGAAGTGGGGCGGCATCATGTGCAGGGAGAAGATGTGAATCACAAGCCGACAACTCTGCTTGATCGACTGGGGGCCCTATGGGGCCTGCTTACTATCAGCGATGATGATTTCAATGCCTACATGCGTTCCTACGATGAGTTGTTCGTCGACTCGCCCGAAAACACCAAGGCAGACCATGACAACGGTGTTCCGCTAAAGGGGTATCCGCAGGGCAGCAGTGACGAGCTCCAGGAGTTGTACAAGGTCATTCATCTACTTTGCACGCTCGGCTCGGTTGAGAAGATGTACATGCCGCCTGAGATCGATCCGGAACAATCAGTGCTCCAAAACCAGATCCTGTTCGAGCAGATCGTTGCCAACGACCTCAATTTGGGCCAAGGAGACAAAGTGCTCGACCTGGGGTGTGGCTGTGGCGCAATCGCTGAACACATCGCTGAACTAACCGGGTCGACGCCCTACGGCATCAACCTTGACGGATCTCAGATTGAGAAGTCTTGGAAGAACCCGAACCTTTCGAGTTCCAACTTCACTATTGGCGACTTCAACAAACCACTCGAATTCGATGACGGCGTGTTTGACGCTGTCTACGCCATCCAGCCGATGACCTACGTCAGCGATCATGAGTTCACCTTCAAGGAGGTATTTCGTGTCCTAAGGCCAGGAGGAATGTTCGTCATTAATGACGTCGCTGCACTCGACGCCTACGATTGCGAAAATGAACACCAGAAGACCCTGATTCAGCACACCCGCGAACTGTGTGTGTTTGGAGGGTTCTGGCACTACGAATACTGGGAAGACTCGTACAGGAACGCCGGTTTCAATCTGATCTCCTCCCTAGGGCGACCTGCGGTGGAGATGATCAAGAAAGAGGTCGCGCTGTTCGACAAGTACGAAGTGGTTTTTAAGTTCCTCGCTAAAGTCCACCTGATTCCGAAGAAGACCGACGCGCTGATGAAACGATTGAATGAAAACAGCCAGTCCTACATCCAAGCAGAGGAAGAGGAACTGCTGACGCTCAACTGGCACTGTGTCGGACAGAAACCGGAGTGACTCGGGGCCGTTCTCACAGGCCGTGTGCAGGCCGAGAGATCTCGGCAAACAATGCGAACTCTCGATCAATCAGAAAGGCAGGCCAGAAGCGCTTTCCGGGCGTTTGTGCATGTCGGCGGTTTGGGATGCATCGATTTGAGGGACCGAAGGTTGGGAGTTCAAATCTCCCCAGCCCGACGATCAGAAGCGCAGGCCAGGCGGCGACCTTGGCCCCTGTGGAGTAGCCACGGTTGGTCGCTCAGTGAATAGGTCCTGGGGCCGTAGCGGTCTCAGGTAGTCGTCACGAGGAAACCACGCTGGGAGCCTCACCACAGGCAGCTGCATTCAACGGTCGCGTCTAGCGCTTTCCACCGAAATCTTGTGGGTTCTGACATGGCGCCGCAGCCTGTGCACTGGAGTGCGAATCCTTCGGATCGCTTGATAAGCGTTACTGGTTGCTCCCCAGTCGAGAGCAGCGCTGCCTTGGATTTTGAGACGCGCTGTACACCGAGTGCTGGAAGCTCAGGTGTTTGGAATTCTAAATAGGGCGGAGCGGCGCCATCACCAAGATCGAAGTCCTCGGCTTCGGCATGATCCTTGGTTCTCTCATGCCATGCCAAGAAGTTGAGCCACGCGTACCGCTCGACAAGGTCGCTTTGAGTAGGAATGTCGTCCAGCGAGGACAAGAGGCCGAACTTTTTCGGCGAAGTCAGAACCTCTGGACCCGAATAATCGAGGAAGGTCGTGAGCCGCTCGTAATCGTCAGCGCCAAAGATTCGCGATGATTCGGCAACGTCCTGGATTTCCTCCATGAAACCGTCTCGTTCGTCCGTCCGTGGGTCCTCAAGGGTGTCGCTGGCGAAAAGGATTACGAAGCGAGCGCCGCTGCCGAGTGGCTTACGCCGCAGGATGCGTCCCATGCGTTGAATCATCTGACGGCGTGTCCTGCTTGCACTGATGACGATGCCCAAGTTGGCGTTGGGCACATCAATTCCCTCGTCCAGAACACGTGGAGCGGCTACAGCGTCGATTGTCCCAGCTCGAAGTTCGTCAAGGATTCGTTCTCGTTCACCACGGCTCGTTTCTCCTGTGATGATTTCGATATTCAGAAGCGGATCTA
>CAWVUB010000096.1:0-9043 GCA_963933065.1 uncultured Acidimicrobiaceae bacterium
TGAAAGTCAGATCAGAACCAGGGGGGGCATGCAGCCATTCGTTCGACCCGAACATCACCCTGGTGCGCATGCCGTCTCACTCCTGACGCGGTTGAGGCAAGTCACCACTCTTGTCGAGTGCTTTCGTTTGATCTGCCATCTCCCGACCCCCGATGTAGGTAATCCGGACGGTGACGACTACACGTTCAGCAGCATCAGGGACGTTGGTTGCATCCATGCCGTAGCGGACACGGAGCTCTCGGTGGAACTGCGCATCGAAGTCGCTCTCCAAACCAGTTACGAAACCACGAACCTCCACATAACGGTAAGTGTTCGCAGGATCCGTGATGCACAAGCTGACAGACGCGTTTGCATCCCAGTTGCGAACCTTCTGCCTCGTCGATGTGTGACTCATCTTTATCGCAGTTCCATCGAAGCTGAACCACATCGGATTGCATTGCAGCGTGCCGTCAGGTCGTTCTGTGGCCAGAGCCGCTACAAGCGGCCGGTCCAGAAGGTCAGACAACTCAGTCGGTGCCACTACAAATCCGTCCTTAGTTTCACCGGTTAAATAGATGTCCGACCTCGGTTCCTGTCCGTAGATGCCATCGCATTGTCTGCAAACTGAGTCAGACCAGAGAAACCTAGTGTCGACCCGGACGTGTGCAGATGACACCTTCCCGATACTCCGTGAGCAAACTCTGTCCGTTCAGGTACCTCCGAGCGACAGATGTCCATAGCAAACGGGCACCGTGTGTGGAATCGGCATCCCGGTGGGGGCGCTCCGGGCACGGGAAGGTCACCTTCCAAGACAATTCGCTTGGCCTGCTTTGATCGGTCAGCTGCAACTGTGGGCACAGCAGAAAGAAGGGCCAGAGTGTAGGGATGAACAGGGTCCCGAAAAACTCGCTCCGTCGGTCCCTCTTCCACAATCTCTCCGGCGTACATCACCAAAACTCGATCAGCGATACGACGCACGACCGACAGGTCATGGCTTATGAATAAATAAGAAACACCCAAACTCTGCCGAAGAGAGTCAAGTAGCGAGATGATCTGGTTCTGTGTTGACAGATCCAGAGCGGACACAGGTTCATCGCAGATGATCAACGCCGGCTGGGGAGCCAGAGCTCTAGCAATAGCGATCCGTTGTCGTTGCCCACCTGAGAATTCGTAGGGGTAGCGTCCTTCGACCCCGGCCAGGCCGACGCTGGCAAGGAGCTCTTGGGCGGAGCGCAGGCGTGCCTCACGACTCATGGCAAACCCACGAAGGGGTTCTTCGACAATCTCTATAGCTGTCATCGATGGGTCGAGCGATGAATAGGGGTCCTGGAAAACAAGTTGTGCGTTCCGACGGTGCGGGCGCAGGGCTCGTTGTGACAGCGTTGTGATGTCCACGTCTGCGAGGGTTATACGCCCATCGTCGATCGGCAACAAACGCAGAACGGCCCGAGCGATGGTGGACTTTCCCGAGCCGGATTCGCCAACGAGGGCAACCACCTCACCCTTGCCCACCTCAAACGACACGTTCTCCACGACGCGTAAAGGTTGCGACTTCCCCAGCAGGCCGGCACGTCTGGGAAACGAAACACTCAATCCGGAAACCTCGAGCACCTGGGTCAACGTCAGTCTCTCCCGTTCAGAGAGAGCTCATCAGAGAGCGCGCATCTGATTGCTCGCCCATTAGCGCTTGGGAGTAACGGAATAGCATGGGTGGCGCACTCATCCTTGCTGTACTCGCAACGCGGGCTGAATCTGCACCCTGATGGCACTTGTCCCGGGAGGGGCGGTGACCCGTCAATCCACCACAAAGGAAGGTCGTCGTCAGCGGGAACCGAGCGCAGCAGCCCCTCTGTGTATGGGTGTTGCGGCCCCTTGATGACCTCGCCTACGAGGCCGCTCTCGATCACTTGTCCAGCGTAAAAAACTGTCGCTCGGTCGCATATCTCTGCGATTACGCCGAGATCGTGGGTAATGAAGATCACCGCCATCCCATGCCGTTCTACTAGCGACCGGATCAGTTCGAGCATCTGTGCCTGAACCGTGACATCGAGCGCCGTCGTTGGTTCATCAGCGATCAGAAGCCTCGGTTCACAGGCGAGGGCCACGGCCAGCATCACCCGTTGACGCATTCCGCCAGAGAACTGATGTGGGTAGTCGTTGGAGCGCCGACGGGCATCGGCGATACCGACCTCCTCTAAGAGCTCTATCGAGCGTTCCCGTGCCTCCCTTCGTGATGCGCCGAGGTGGTAGCGGATGGACTCCCCGATTTGATCGGCAACGGTAAATGCTGGATTGAGGCTCGTCATTGGTTCTTGAAACACCATGGCAAGGTCCTTGCCTTGGTGTCTGCGGAGTTCTCGATTGGACAACTTCAGTAGATCAACATCACCAAGCATCACCTCTCCACCAGTGACACGGGCACTTTGGAAGTGGGCGATCAGACCCATGATGGCCATAGCCGTGAGAGACTTTCCGCTTCCTGACTCCCCCACTAGACCGTGGATCTCACCTACATCAACAGCGAGGCTCACATCTTCGACGACGGTAGCCCAGCCCTCCGGTGTGGCGACATCAACGCAGAGCCCTTTGACGCTAAGCGCTGGAGTGGCAGAGTCCTGGACGGTCATGAAGACATGTCCCGCACTTCACGGCCAAGAGCATCACGAATGCCATCACCCAAAAGGTTGACACTGAGAACGGTGATCATGATGGCTAGACCTGGCCAGAGGATTAGTGTCGGTGAAACCCTGATAAACCGATAGGCCGTCGACAGCATTGATCCCCAGCTGGCTTGGGGGACTTGGACCCCAAGGCCGATAAAACTCAAGCCAGCCTCGATAATCATCGCCATTCCTGCCAACACTGTGGCAGTCACGACCAAGGGCGAAAGGAGGTGCGGAAGCACGTGCCGCCAAATGATTCGGGGTTGACTAAGGCCCATACTCTTAGCGGCTTCGACGAAAGTCTCTTCTCGGACGCTTAAAACGGCAGAACGGGTGATTCGAGCAAATCGTGGAGCAAAGATGATCCCGACTCCAATCATCGCGTTAGTCAAGCCGGTACCGAGTATCCCTATCACCGTAATGGCAAGGATCAGCGGGGGAAAAGCGAGCAGTGCGTCGGTAAATCTCATAAGTAGCCAGTCCCACCATCGCCCTACATAGCCGGCAACCAAGGCGGGTGCGACCCCGAGGATCAGGCCAACACTGACTGCCTGGACCGCTGCAACTAAAGACACTCGCCCTGCGAACAACAGCCGGCTGAGAACGTCTCTCCCGAGATAGTCGGTGCCGAGTAAGAAGTCCGCAGAACCGGGAGGTAAAAGGGTATTTCGGAGATCGGTCTTATTGGGATCAAGCGGGGCGAGAAGTGGGGCAAATATCGCTGATAGGACAACGAGAATCAGAATCACCCCTGATGCTGTCGCAACCTTTTGAGAAAGTAAGCGACGAGCAAATCGTCTCGAAGGAGACTCATATCGTTTCCGCAGGAATGCCGGTTTATCGCCAATTGACTCGGTAGTTTCCTCTGAACGGACGACCGTCATGAGATGACGACCCGCGGGTCTAGGTGCGATGTAACGATGTCCACAAGAAGGTTGGTGCTCACCGCCACCATCGTCGTGAGCAGAACGATTCCCTGAATTACTGGGATATCGCGCCCGAGAACCGCCGTAATAGCCAACTCTCCAAGACCAGGCATACCAAAAATCTGTTCAACAATTACCGACCCTCCAAGAACAACAGTCAGTTGCAGGCCTAGGGCTGTGATGACAGGTATCGCTGCGTTCTTAAGCGCGTGCTTGCCAATCACTATTCGGGGCGGTAGCCCCTTCATGCGCGCTGTGCGGATGTAATCGAGATTCATGGTTTGTGCCATCATCCCGCGTGTCTGACGGGTGACCTCGGCAGCAGAAATCGCTCCGAGAGCGATCGTTGGCAGGATCAAATGCCAAAGCCATTGCCCAGGGTCATCTCCTATGCGTACGTAGCCTGCCGCAGGAAACCAACCCCACTCGACTGCGAGGTATGTCACGAGGATCGCCGCAAGCCAATAATTCGGTATCGCTACTCCCATGGAAGCCGATCCGACCGCCAGACGATCCCGCACCCCGCCGATTCTGGATGCGGCGATGATGCCAAGAGGGATGCCAACTAGGCCAGCAAACAGGGTGCTGAGTAGCGCAAGTGACAGCATGACCTCCATCCGTTCGCCAATCATGGTGCGGACGTCTCGTCCGACCAGATAGGAGTCGCCGAAGTCAAGCGTGACTGCATTGCCCAGCCATGCGATGTACTGGCCTGGGATAGGGCGGTCCAAACCTAGGTCAGATCGAATTCGAGCGATGTCGTCCATCGTGGCATTTGGGCCGGCGATCGTGAACGCAGGATCGCCAGGGATGAAGTACGGGATAGAGAAGATGATCAGCGATACAAGAATCATCATGGGAATCGCGGCCAAAAGGCGCGCTAAGGCAACGCGGATCAAACTGACGACAAAACCCCCTGCTTGGAGATCACCACCATTTCCGCGGTGGGCCACGGAAAGGATCGCTGCCGTCCCAATTATTGCAAACCGATTTCAGGGCACGGTGTTTAGCTACCACATCCTCGGGAAGATACTGAAGCTCAATCGGTTCGGGAGGCGAACCGAGACCTTCGAAGTACATAAACTTGGCATCGCCCGAGTGGCCTTCAAGGATCGGTGTCTTTCCAGATTGACGGAGGCCTTCGATTGCGGCTTCAAAATCGGGTGGGTAGAAGGCCCCATGCTGGAGACCTTCTCTGCCCGCATCTAAAAACTCACGGTACGGGGAAGGAAGATCGTCGAGAGGCTGAATCAACTCATACATGACGTCACCTGACCACGTCAGCCCCCAGTCAAACCTGGTGTCACTCTGCTTGCCACGATGGACAAAGGATTCTGGAGCTTGCCCCCGAGTAACCCACCAAGGACCAATGCCGAGAGCAACGAATTGCTCTAGCCACGCATCTAAGTCATGAACGGCATGCTTGAGCACGCGGACCGGACCGAACAGTTGATGTGACGAGAGATCACTCCCACCCGTCTTACTCCACTGCATGCGCATGCCGCCCGCGACAAGTGCACGACGAACACCGTCAGCGCTTGCTGTCGAAACTCCGCTGCCGCTATGAGGTCGACGCTCCGGTGATCCCCCTCTTGCAATCCTGACCTGTGCCATCAGTCCAGCAGACGAGGCCTGACCTCGTCGGGTTGGATGATCGCCACAATTGCTGCGTCGAGTGGATAGGCGTGCGGATTATCCGGCTGCAGGGCTGCCCCAGCGGCCTGGCCCTCTGTGATCAATACGTAGTCACCCACGCTCGCCTGCAACGGATCTGCTGCTGCCAGGGTTTCGCCCTCGTCAGTTGAACCAGCCGGAGAAACCAACACGATACGCGTGCCCTCGATTCCGTCGATCTTCCTAGAGGGCCAAGCAATACCTTTGACCAGTGCGAGCCTCATACCAACTACTCTCCGGCATCCGTCTCGTTAGTGCTTCCAGCGAAAACTCTTCGCATCGCCCCAGGGCGGCTGAGAAGACTTCCGACGTCACCATCAGGTCGCACAAGCAGCGACGTCTTCACGTTGGCATCAGCCTGACGTGCAGCTTCGACACCCGCCTCAAGCGCATACTCAACAGCCGAGATTTCACCCCGCACTACCCCACAAAAAGTAATACCGCCTGAGCGCTGCGATCCAACGAACTCGGCGTCAGACGCCTTGAACATCGCTTCCACCGCAGCAGCCATCGCTACGTAGCCATCTATCTCGATAATTCCGACTGCGACTGAGTTACCAAACATCGCTTTCCGTCCTCGCATTGTTCATCATTGAATAGACATTCATTACAGGCTCTGAGTGAGATCAACATGTACGCCAAGGTTCTCGAACAACTCCCAAACCTCTGGACCTGGATGGGCGAAGACCTGAGTTCGTGTTGAATCTTCGTACTCCGCCGCCGCTGCGTCAGCGGTCTCAAGCGCAACTCGCACAGCGCCAACCTCTCCGCTGATCACTGCCAAAGTGATTCCACCCCCGATTGGTTGCAGGTGGTGAAGGGACACATCGGCTACTTTCCGCATTGCGTTTGAAATGTTGATCAACGGAAGGAGCAAACGACCCTCGATAATTCCGATAGCTCTCACTTGACTTGCCACGACATCCGCCTCTCCTGAGTTATTACGACCCTCGTCACGTTAGTCACGCGCTCACCGACATCGACATAAACTCACGAACCACGTCGCTGGGAAGCGTGAAGATGCACGATCGGGCTTCTCTTGAATCGGCCAATGCGAGATACGCCGCATCAGTTGCCGTGTTTATAGCACTGAGTTCACCGCCAGCCCAGATCGCTATTCGGCCTCCCCCTACTCTTAGGGATTCTATCAATGAGATATCAGCCGCTTTAAATATGGCGTCGACCACTACGGCCGCATCCAACATTCCTGTCACTTCAAGTACGAGAAGCGTCGGAAAGTCTGCATATTTATCTTCAGTCATCTACGTATCTCTCCTTTTCGATTTCTCACCCAGTCGAGTCTAGTAAGCACTCAACGACACCCTTCTAGCCGACCCGGTGGATACCTCGGAGGTTGAATCCACCGAACAGGCGTAGCCGGTCAGCGTTGATCACGATGCCTGGTGCGGTGACGATCGGCTGAACGGGATGTACCAGCACCCCTACAACGGCCTCCTCATCGACAGCCGCAGCCAAGTCGCTGAACTGCTGGGTACGTACTGCGGGGTCCGTCTCCGAGAAGGTCGCGGCAATTAGGGCATCAATCCCGCCCGGGGCCGTGCCAGCTGGGTTCAGTGCCGAGTCAGCACCGAGCAGAGCGTCATAGGAGAGCGCCAGGTCGGAGTTGCCTGTGAAGTAGATGAGCGAGAGGTCGTAGTTGCCAGTGGCCCACTCAGGGTTCAACTGTCCCCACTCAACCAAAGTGATCTCTACCGTCACACCCAACTGCTCAAGCATTGGCTGAATCGCCTGGGCGTACGCCTCAAGGTTCGGCACGCCGGCAGTCATTAGCTTCAGAGTCGACCCCTCGAGGCCCGAATCGGCGGCGAGTTGGATTGCCCTCTCGATATCGGGATCAGGACTGACACTAGAGTTGTATGCCGGGTCGCCCATGGTCTGGACCTGCCCGCCGGCCTCGCTGACGCCCTTGTGGATCCCCTCAAGGATCAAGGCTCGATCTATCGAACTCTCGATCGCCTGACGAGCTGCGACATCCGGAATCCGCTCCCAGTTGAGTTGCATGACGAATGCGTCGTCACCGACCCGGAAGTGAGTGGTGTATCCCTTCTCCTCCAGCATTTCAATCTGGTGAGTATCAATGTTGGTGGCATCCACATCGCCAGTGAGTAGAAGGTTCACGCGCTGGGCGCTGTCCTTGTTGGTCACGATTTTCAGGTTCGAGACCCGTGCGTCTTCAGGCGCCCAGGTATTCTCGAATCGCTTAAATGTCACTGACTCGGCAGCTAGAACCTGAGTCACCCGGTAGGGACCGGTGCCGTCAGCAGTAACAGACAGGTCCGTGTCGAACGCGTCGGGATTAATCATCATGCCGCCCATGCTGGACAGGGCACCAAAGATCACACCGGGTCCGTCACCCAACGTCATTCGGACCGTCAGCGAATCGACGGCTTCAACCGACGCAATGGCAGCGGCCAGTGGACCACCTCGAGTCGAGGTCTCCCCTGTAGTGACACGCTCAAAGTTCAGAACCACGGCTTCTGCGTCAAAGGCACGACCTCCGTGGAACGTGACCCCCTCGCGCAACTTCAGTTCCAGAACGTCAGGTTCAACGAACTCCCACGACGTGGCGAGCATCGGTGAAAACGTTCCATCGAACTCGCGGACGATCAATGTGTCATAAGCCAAACCGATATAGATCGGGTCGAAGTTCGATGGCGTCGCATGCGGATCAAGACTCCGCAACGGAATCGACCAGGCGTAGCCGATACTGCTGTCTTCGGGCGGTGCCTCATACTCCACCGCTGGAGCAGCCTCCACCTCCGCCGCAGCGGGAGCCTCTGCCGCTGCCGCTGCCGTGGTAGCCGGAGCAGCCGCAGCCGTGGTAGCCGGAGCAGCCGTCGAAGCAGAAGCCGACGAACTACTAGTTGAACTGTCGCTGCCACATCCAGCAGCCACTACCGCCAGCAGTGCGACAAACAAGATCCGGATAAAGCCACTCGATGCTCTTATCACTTTGTACGACTCCTCGATGGTTTGAAAACAAATTGCAGGCCAAGCGTTGCGGAATGATGCTATAACATTGGGTTGTTGTCAAACACCGGATTCTGTAAACAGCAGGTGGTTTGATAGACAGAATCAAGCACCTAACAACACATACTTGGTCGCTAGTCGAAACAGCGCTGGCTTCTTGACCACGGAGTCCTGATCGAAGGAGAACGAATATGGCAGGCTCTGATCGACCTGGTCAGATAAACCCA
Source organism: uncultured Acidimicrobiaceae bacterium (assembly GCA_963933065.1). GTDB lineage: Bacteria > Actinomycetota > Acidimicrobiia > Acidimicrobiales > MedAcidi-G1 > UBA9410. Next base: position 8,461 of record CAWVUB010000096.1, read on the forward strand.
TCGATCCTGATGCGCAGCACAGGAGATTCTCGGCGTCGACAAGCGGCGTGCTACCGACTCGAGGGCCGCGTTGCGTTTATTACCGGTGGCGGCGCTGGCCTTGGTGAAGCTACGGCGATACGTCTTTCTGAAGAAGGGGCCAATGTTGCCGTAGTCGATATCAACGGTAACGAAGCGGATCGCGTCGCTGCATCCATACCCGGCGCGTTGAGTCTCCAAGTGGACGTCACCGATGGCACAGCAGTCGAACGTGCGATTGATGCCACAGTGCAGCACTTTGGGAAGGTCGACATAATTTTCAACAATGCCGGCATCGCCGGAGAGCAGCAGGCACTGCATGAGTACACCGAGGAAAACTGGCGAGCCGTCAACGCTCTGAATGGTGACGGAGTTTTCTATGTGCTCAAGCACGGGATTACCGCGATGTTGAAGTCCGGAGGGGGCAGCATCATCAATACGTCGTCCACGGCCGCTCTCACCGCTCAGCTGAACATCTCGGCCTACTCGTATTCCAAGGCTGGTGTGACCGGAATAACTCGGTCCGCCGCTGTTGAGTATGCAAAGCAAGGTATTCGGGTCAACG
>CAWVUB010000097.1:0-9038 GCA_963933065.1 uncultured Acidimicrobiaceae bacterium
TGTCGGGTGACAGCCCGATCCCGGCTTGGGCCCGCTCGATCATATGAGTGGCGTCAACCAGACCCTGATTTACGACAACGGGTCGACCAACGGCAAGGAACTCTCCAATTTTGGTGGGCATCGCTGCCAACAAACTTGCCCCAGCGTCTTCGCGGCAAACACTCAGCCCCACATGGCACGAGTTGATGAGTGCAGGCATCTCCTCGGCCGTTGCCGAGATCCGCACGGCACCAACGGCCAACAACTCGACTTCCCAGTCGGTCCTTCCCGGAGAGGCAACGATGAACTCCACTTCTGACCTCTGCCTTAGAACCTCTATCAGTTTGATCATTCCTGGCACGTCGTAGTACCGATTGAGCGTTCCTGCGAGCAGAACGCGCAACGGGCCTTCCGTCGGTGGTGAAGATTGAATAAACCGTGTCCGGTCAACGCAGGTAGTGATTACCGTCGACTTCGGGCCAACTACGTCACCATAACGATGATCGAGTTCAGCCACGGCTGACGCTGTCAGCGTTATGACTTGGGTAGATCGGCGAGCCGAGATCTTCTCCACCCATCGAAACACTCGTGCCTGCACAGAATCTGCACTGAAGACGCCAGTGGCTACCTTCTGATCAGCCCAAAAAGAACGAACATCCCAGATCCAGCGATCGACCGACGAGGCCATAGTCGCTGCTGCTGCCATGTCGCTTCGAGCGTGCACGATTGCAGCCCCGCGAACATGCCACGCCAGACGGACCACCCGTCCCAGCCCACCGATAGCCCCGTTGGCACCGAATCGATGCGGTATCCAGTTCACACCGGCAGTTGAAAGCAGCTCGAGTATCTGTGGCTCCTCGTCATGTTCGAAACTGTGAAGATCAACCTTGACACCCCGCTCTGCAAGCCGGAGCACATACGCGAGAACCTGCGAGGACCCCACCGTGCTGCCAACGGGGTCCACCGAAAGATAGGTGACCCTAAGAACTCCGGTTCCTAGCGTCATCGGACTCCAACACTTTCGAACATTCGGTCCCATGACTGGAGAACAGCCTTATCGCCATAAGAACCAAGCGCCGCGGAATAACCCGTATCGGCTGCGAACTTCCTTGCCAAAACACTCGATGCGTAAGCAACTATCGTTGATTTCCAATCTTCAGACCCTCTGCAAAGCGTGTCGGTAGGCACCCCTGCCAACTCCACGGCACGTCGGTGGGCCGGCGTATCTGACGCAATAACCGGAAGTCCAAGCCGCCAAAAAATCCGCATGCGATTCTCAGGCTTCCCAAAGGTATACGGGTCCTCCTCAACCACCGGAACAATCGCAAGGTCTGAGTTGCGAGCGACATCCCGCAACACCTCCACTTGCCAGTCATGGACCTCAACAGCCAATCCCCAACTAGCGACCATCTCACTTACATCCCGGACGAAGAAGCGGTTCATGTAGCGCGACGCAAACCGGTCAGTAACCAGATGCAAAACAACCTCAGTCATCTGATTGATCGCATGGAGAGCTGGCAGCACCTGCTCAATGGCCACCAAAGTGGGATGCATGCCCTCCCAAATCACTTCGAACCGAGCTGAGCCTTTCTGGTCGTCCAACCCCTTTCTGGGTGGCATCGGTTCAATCTCCCGATGAAGGTCAAGAACAACATGGACGTTGTCTGAGTATCGTTCCAGTTTCTCGGCCTGTTCCGGTGTGCTGCAGACCACTGCATCGGCCCGGTCGATGAGCCGCCGCATCGCATGGTCGTAGTCCATGACCGGATAAGAGAGGGGACCTGCTATCCACTTTGCCAGACCTCGCAATCTGGTCTTTGTCGAGGAAGTCTCATCGAGGAAAGCATCCGGAAGATCCAAGACGACGACGACGTCTGATGGCGCACGACGCCAACGAACGAGGTCAGTCTCAGAGCTCAGGACCGCGACGTCAAGGCCCTTCCAGTCTTTAGCAACAGTGAAGTTGAGCCGTCTATCCAACGCATAACCCGGAAAGCGTCGCCGATCACCCGGCGGCCCCATAGACGGATGCAGTGGGACGTAGCCAAAGGTGTTCACCCAAACTTCCCCAGTGCATCTTCTGCTTCGTTCACGGCCTTGATCCTCGCACGTCACACCCCCCTTTGGGTGGGCGCGATTCATGCCATGCTGGACTAATGCGCAGGAAGATCATCGTAAACGCTGACGACTTTGGCCTAACGACATCGGCTTCGACCGGCATCATCGACGCCCACAGAAACGGCCAGGTCAACTCCACCACGATGATGGTCAATACGCCAGGTACCGAGGAGGCTGTTGAACTGGCCAACGCAAATCCAAGGCTCGGGGTCGGCCTGCACTTCAACCTGACCGAAGGTAGGCCGCTGACATCTGCCCAGTCACTTGTCGATAGCGATGGATCCTTCAGATTGCGTGAAGACCTCATCCGTAGAGTCATCCGCAAGGCAGTAAACCCTCTGGATATTCGCCAAGAGTTTGAGGCCCAACTCACCCGATTCCGCAATCTCGGGTTAGAACCAAGCCATATCGACAGTCACCAGCACATCCACATGGCCCCTGGGGTGTTCAGGGCCATCCTTCCAGTGCTCAACACTGAGGCCCGAAGGCTTCGGGTGATCCGGCCACCTCGATCCAGCCTGGCAAATACAGAGAATCGCTTGCCATCAAAGATCAAGGGATCGGCGATGCGAATATCCGGTTCCTTAATGTCCAGGAGATTCAACGGTTGGACAAACGACTCATTTGTTTCCATGCACCAGCTTCGCAAGGGAACCAGATGGACGGCAACCTGCTATCGCCAACTAGCAAACTCTGGAGATCGAAACGGATGGACCGAATTCATGGTTCATCCGTTTGCTCCAGGGCCAGACTTCGAAAAACTTTACCGGCATGACCCGATCCGAGATATTCGAATGGAATTCTTGGCCAGTTGCAGCCAGGAATATGAGATTCTCACCACACAGCAAGTTTTCGATTTAGACGAATTCGAAATTTCTACTTGGACTCAGGTCGGCTGAGGTCAGTTCCTTCGCGCAGGTCGCCTTGCCAACACAATTAAGTGGCCAGCAAACGGTGTTGTTCCAGGTATACGACTGACGAATTTATCAATGGGGTCCAAAACTTTGGCAATCACTCGTCCTACACCGTTACCAACCTTGTAAGCCCACCGGAGGGGAATGAGAAGACGCCCCACGGTCTTTACCCGGTCGAATCCATACCCGGCTAGATCTCGTCGAACCTGCTGCGGGGTCACAAACTCGCAATGCGCTCGCATGTCCAACCCAGTCCTGAGAGCCCGTCGTGTCATCACCTTTTCCCAGATGTAATAGCCATCGATCGCCCAACGGTTCACCAGCGTGACAACTAGAAGCCCATTTGGCCGCAGTACGCGCTGCATCTCTCTATAGGCAATGCGGACGTCAGCTGCCGGAAGGTACCGCAGTACCTCTAGGGCGATTACAGCGTCAAAAGACGAGTCCGGGAATGGAAGACTCAAAATGGAACCATCATGAATTGATACGCCAGGATTCAGATCCATCGCCCGACGTCGCATCTCCCCCGCTGGCTCGACACCCACGACCTCGTATCCCCGTCGGGTGAGATCTTGGATTTGACTACCGGTCCCGCAGCCGGCATCAAGTACATCGGCACCTGCGGGGAGGACAGATAGCCCATCATCAAGAACGGCGTCGATTCGTCCTCGCCCGAGAAGAAATGCTGACGCAAGATAACCGGAGCTCTCTAGCACCTGATATTCCTTTGCGAAGTCAGCAGCCTCGTCCTCGTGTTTACCAACAGCGCGGGCCCGCAGCGCTGCGTCGTGACCGTCGCGCCCTGTTGAATCAAGATTCATCCGTGTGCTGCCTCACTATCGCGTAACCAACGATCCCGAATGTGTTGTATCCCCATCACGGCAAGGACAGATACGCCCAGCAGAATCTGACCACGGTGTCGGAATGCGGTACCAACATTTCCTTGTGTAACCGCCGACGCTCCAGCAAACAACAAAACTAGGAGCGCTAAAAAAATTGCCTCAACAGATGAACGCCAACGCGTAGCGATACCAACGATTGAAAGAAGAACCAGCAGCATCCAGGCCAAGGACTCCAGGCCTGCGCCAATCTGACCGATGCTTCCATCTCCCTCCCAAGGAAACGGGCGGAAGAGAACTGCCGCAAGCCCCCCCGGCAGTGCGGAGAAGGTGGCTAGACGATCGTTGCGCACCGTTATGCTCCTCCCTTCTGAGTCCACTATAAACTTTCTGTTTCCCTCACCCAGTTGGATCGCCCGATCGAGTAGGACCCCTGGGAGCAATGGGGTTCCAACTGGATCTCCACCCAACGCCGACAGTCCCCTCGGCTCCTCTGAGAACTCTTTGTTCCCTGAAAAACCTTGATCATCTACAAGTGGCGTTACCTCTACCTCTACCTCTACTCCTGTGACCTCACTGACAACCGAGCCAGCCACCCCACCTGCGGCGGCAACTGACTCGAAAGACTCATCGCCCACCACTGCCTCCGAACCGCCTTGTTCATCAAGTTCCGACTCGAAAGACTCATCGTCCACCACTGCCTCCGAACCACCTTGTTCACCAAGGTCAGCAGGAACTGCCTTCGATATCAGCCAACCGTCTTCATCTCGCACTTCTGGAATCTTTGGTGCGACGACCTCACCGATAGAGGTATCGGCCGACATTGCGAGAACGGCACGCACTGTTCCTAGGTGGTCCGCTGATTTGATCGCAAAGTCCACCCCGCCGGGACCCAGCCCCATGAACATCGGAAGGACGACAATGAATAGTCCGACCATCAGAGAACGAACTAATCGAGCCCTACCCACGAACAACAGACAACCAAACAGACACCAGGTGAGCAGCAGCGCCGCATGGACCCGCAGATACGCAATTAGGAGAATCGGTATTGACGTCGCCACCATCCATCCGATACTCCCTGCTGCATAAACCGATCGGCCAGACCGAAACACAAAGAACACCGTCATAGCCAGCAGCCACCAAATAAGCGACTCGCGGAGCGCCACGGAGGAGAAAGCGATCTGTGATGGTAAGAGCGCCACCACGAGGCCAGCGCTAATGGCGTATGCAGGGCGAACGACTCTCCGGGCGACAACTACCGCCATCACAGCGGAAAGCACACCGTAGACGATTGCGACGCACTGGCCGGCGAACCGGGATGGGCCGAAAAGTTCGAAAAGCGCCCATAACTGAGCCGAGAAGACCCACGTCGCCTTGAAGAGTGATTCACCATACCCGACCCAGAAGGTCGCCAGCCGGCCATCAACTGCCGCTTCGGTCACCGCGAGGTACTGCACGGAGTCAGGAGCTAGTGACCAAATATCTGCGCGATTTATGAATGCCGCCAGTAAAACACGGGGAATAACAGCGACGGCTGCCACCACCATGAGTGGACGACGAAAGGTCAGATCCACTATCTGACGCGCACTCACTCGAAACATTCGACCGAACCCAATCAGTTTCCGTAGTTGTGGCTATACCAGCGGGGCAACCTGAACATCTCCGACCTATAGCAGTCCGAGGTAAAAATCCTCAACAGATCTTGAAGGATGACGGCACCGTCTGACACCTGAGATCTCACTGAGCCACAACTGTTATCAACCGAGCCCCGTCGAAGTTCAAATGAATAGGAGTCGATGACAGCGTTGACGCAACCTCTGTCGCCGAGCCCTCTGCTACAGCCAATTGAATTCTCCCCATCCTGGACTCCATAACTCACTGGGGTGACCGTAGGGCAGAAGCAACGAAAACCAATGACACCAAAGCCATGACGCCAAACCCACCAACCCGGACCCACGCTGCGCCGATTGCATTGTGCTCTGGGATGACCAACAAGTTGGCCAAGACGATAACTGCGGCTCCAGTGAGGCCGGGCGCGGCGAGTCGACGAAACCGGCCCAACCCCGCCAGTACGCCGGTAGCGATGAGAAATACCCCAAACAGCCCTTCACCAAGAGCTAGGGGTGCGATTAAGTCACGGATGCCGCTGAATCCTGAACCAGTCACTGGAATCACTATGGCCGCGCCGGCGACCGCAACGAACACCATCAGAGCCGCGTAACCCACCGTCAGTCGCAATATGAAGGATTTGAGCGACTGAACGGGAACGTCACCTGCTGCAATACGGTTAGAGAGGATCTGCGTCGCTGGCAGCAAAAGTAGTCTTGGTAGTTCGGACGTGGTCGCCGCCACGGAAAACACCCCCAGAGCGACTGATGTTGAGAGAAGACCGAGGATCATTCGGTCAGCCCGCTGTGCTATCGACTGACCCACCGAACCGGCGAAGACCGGCATTCCATTCCTAAGGAGTGGAAGCCAAGCACTCGGAACGAAACTTATCTTTGGAGAGCAGCGGCGGACCACTCTCCATAGATAGGTTGCGCCAAGCGCATACCCGCCGGTGGTCAGTGCGAGGACCAGCTCAACAGAAAGCCCACCAGCAGCGGCGATCGGAACGACGAAAGCCATTGGGACCAGACCAACCGAAAGATCTTTTATTCCGGTCTGCAGTGTCCGCCGTACAGCAAATGCCGCATCAACCAGCATGTGGGAAATAAACATGGCAGCACCGAGAAGTACCCCCACGGCGCAGGTCACCAGATCAAATCCAAGAACCGCTGGCCCCAGCACCGCAAGAACCAAGGTGACCACTACCACCTGGACACCAACCAGAAAAAAGGAAAGTCCGAGGTAGTCCTCAATCTTGGTCTCCGCACCTCTGAGAATCTCGATTCGCCCACTCACGTTCGTACCCAGACTCACAACCTCAGTGCACAGAATCGCTACCGTGACCACAAATACGATCTCACCGCGACCGGTGGGGCCCAATTGCCTCGCGCTTGCTGCTGCAACAACGAGTGAACCTGAAGCTGAAATAACCCGCGCAACGGCCACCGCCATTGTCTCCCCGCGCGGTCCATCAAACAGTGAACGAAGTGGGCCGACAAACCGGTGCAGTAGCGAACTCATTGCCGACCCGGAGCACGGCGCCCACAGGCGACCCACCACGGTGGTTTATCTGAAAAAACGATGTCCTCTAACCCTGCATCTTCAAGTAACCGTCGAATACCATCCCGGTCATAGCGCTTCTCGAGTCGAGTACCGAAACGATCCAAAGCATCGTTTCGGAGCACGCTGAACGAACGGTGCCGGTATTGGAATAGAGGAAATTTGGTCTCGTCGAATCCAAGCCGTTCGAAGAACCTGGCAGTCCGAGAAAGCGGAAGATAGACAACGAGGGCTATGAGGTCAGCGACTAGTTGCCGCAACAACCGCGGTAACCGAGAAGTCAGAAATCTGACAGCGGTTACAACTGAAAGAAGACCACGGTGCACCGGTCCCGAATCTGCAAGGTCGTAGTAGAGGTAAACAAGAAAAGGTGCGCCCGGCTTCAGTTTGCTAACACACGATCGTGCGGCCTGTTCAGTGTTTGGAATGTGGTGAAGAACTCCTAGCGAATACCCAAAATCACAACTTGCGGTGGGTAACTCAAGAGCGCTGATGTCTTCCGTCCGGTATTCCACATTCGGGTGGTCGGCCAGCGTAGATTTCGCAACAGTTATCGCCTGATGACTGGCGTCAATACAGATCAGTCGGCCAACTTTCGGTGCAACAAACTGTGCCCACCGACCCGACCCGCATCCGGCATCAAAGCCAACTGCGTTATCAGGGAGTTCACCAAAGGGGAAGATCGAAAAGTACCCCTCAAACATCTCTTGCAATTCGACAAGATCCAAGTTGAGGTTGTCGAACCTTGCCCATTCCTGACCGAAGGCCTCCACAACCCGCCGGTCAACGTTCGCTTCGCCGGGGTAGTCCTCAGCCATTGATTGGGCCCCATCCACTGTCCACATGGTAGTCCTTAGGTCTGGACTCAGGGGCTCTCCGCCAAGTTGTTAACGAGCAGCCACTGTCCAGTCACTGTCGTACCACCGACGTAGTTCAGAAGCCTCCATCACTCGTCCGGTAGCCACTAAGAACTTCTCGAACTCATCAACTGTCTCAACCGAGAAGGGGTCTCGTTTAATAGCCTGCCAGTACCACTCTCTGGCGACACTTAGTCGCCCTGCTCTTGCCCAGTCTGCAACTGCGTATCTGGCAACCTTCGTAGCTGCCGTACCACTACCAGGTAGGAGTTCAGCGGCTCGAGTGGCATCTTCAAGTGCAGCTTCTATCTGGCCGCTACTGGCGAGGTGGTATGCACGCTTTTCCAGCACAAACCCATTTCGTTCATCGAATGCCACCGCTCGATCTAATTGGCGGCGCATCTCCGTCGAGTCTTGCCGGGCTTCAGCCCAATGGGCGTTGGAGAAAGCGAGGTCGGCCCTAAGTGGCGCTACAACTATGGGTAGCAGAAATAATCCAAGGACAATCGCTGCACCAGATGCCACCCGCGGTAACGAATTAGGGAATCTTTTGACAACGCCCTTTGGCCACCAGAACTGTGGTCTTTCCTTCTTGCCCAGACTGGTCACCTGAGAGGCCGTTCCTACGAGGAGGCCAGCAATTACCCATTGAAAGTACCCAAGACCGACTGAATCGACGGAAACTAGCGATTGGAGGTGAAATGCGATCCAAGAGGACACAAGGACAACCGTTGAGTGCTGAACTCCACGATTCCCGCGTGTGAAACCTCTAAGTCCTATCCGAAACACCACTAGCTGGAGGACTAGGTAGGCAAGGAGGAGCACCACACCACCACCGATCATGAGGCCAAAAGGCACGCTGTGGACCGAGTCCGACAGGAAGACTCCAAACCTTTCGGCATGTTCCTTCGGACGTAAGCGCGAGAAATTGTTGGCGTAGGAGGAGAGTCCCCAACCAAGTACGGGGCGTTCAGCAAACATCTTCCACCCGGCCGACCACAAAAGTCGTCGCTCATCCAAATTTGAGGCGACAAGCCGAACGACAGTTGGCAGCAGAGCAAGACCAACGGCCAGCGCGGGCGCACCTCCGGCGACTAGCACACGTCGTGAAGGCCGCCATCGGAAGGCAGGATCTTCAACAGCATCCACTGCTGTCTTCAACG
>CAWVUB010000098.1:0-8792 GCA_963933065.1 uncultured Acidimicrobiaceae bacterium
ACCCTGATAGCAGCCAATGTCCATCTTCCGCTTGATGTTCTGGGAGACCTCGCGCCGGAGGTCACCTTCGACTTTGAACTGCTGGTCGACAAGACCACGAATAGTCGTTACCTCATCATCGGTGAGGTCCCGGACCCGGGTGGCTGGGTTCACGCCCGCGCCTTCGCATATTCGCGAAGCCGATGTGCGACCGATGCCGTGGATATAGGTCAATGAAATCAGCACCCGCTTTTCGCGAGGGACGTCAACGCCTGAGATACGTGCCATGGAATGCTTCCTCTAACCCTGACGCTGTTTATGACGGGGATTACTGCAAATAACCCGCACGCGGCCATGTCGCCGGATAACCCGGCACTTATCGCACATGCGTTTAACGCTCGCTCGGACCTTCATGCTTCTTCTCTTCTGCTCTTTGTAGCGGCCGCTATTTGTAGCGGTAGGTAATCCGACCTCGTTGAAGATCGTACGGGGTGAGTTCCACCTGAACTTTGTCTCCGGGGAGGATACGGATGTAGTGCATTCGCATCTTCCCGGAGATGTGGGCCAAAACGTTATGGCCGTTCTCCAGCTCGACGCGGAACATGGCATTGGGCAACGGCTCAAGAACCGTTCCCTCCATCACGATCGCATCTTCCTTGGGCTTCTGCAGTGTGGTGCTCCTGGGTTAATTCGAACTCGGTGGCAGTTACTCGGACAGAAAATGTTTGACCATCAACTGAACCAAGATCCGGGGGCTGCTATATACGGCGCACACCCGGCTGAAGCCAGTAGACAACACTACCGGAGGCCGTCGGACGGGCCAACCCGTAACGTCAGGGTAAGACAGACTAAGCGGTTATTCATCGAGTATCTCCGACGCTGAGACGGCCATCAATTACCGACGACAAGCGATCGAACACCACCTGCTCAGCGCCCAAGCCATCAACTACATCAAGCAGGCCACGCTCGTCGAACCAAGCCAATAACGGCGCAGTTTCTGATTCATACAAATCCAGACGACGACGGATGGCATCTTCAGTATCATCAGCGCGACCACGGGCCACCATTCGGGCCGTGACCTCATCAACAGGAACATCCAGATTAAGAGCAGTATCCAGCGGAGTCCCCGCCTCAGTAAGAAAACTCTCAAGCGCAGTGGCCTGATCTGGAGTTCGTGGGTATCCATCGAGCAGAAAACCTTGGGCTTCTACGTCAGAAGCAGCCAACCGCTCAGCCACGATGCTGTTGATGAGGCCATCGCCCACCAGGTCACCAGCATCCATCAGGGTCTTGGCCTGCAACCCCAACGGAGTTCCAATCCTCACCGCGGCACGAAGCATGTCACCAGTCGAAATATGCACTGGCCCATAGGCGCCAACTAGACGCTCTGCCTGCGTGCCCTTGCCTGAACCCTGGCGGCCAAGAATCACAAGTCGAACGACTGTCATCTACTTGAGGAAGCCCTCATAGTTGCGCATCGTGAGCTGTGAGTCGACCTGTTTCATCGTCTCAAGTGATACGCCGGCCGCAATCAGAATTGAGATACCAATAAAGCCGAAGCCAGCCGCACCGCCAGCACCTACGCCAGCGCTGGTATCAAGGAAGACGTTGATAAGGATCGATGGCACCAAGGCCACACCGGCGATGAATAAGGCTCCAGGAAGTGTGATCCGAGACAAAATCCTTGCCAGATAACGCTCTGTCTGGTGTCCGGGACGGATGCCAGGCACGAAGCCACCTTGCTTACGAATAGTGTCCGCTTGTTTAACCGGATCGAAGGTAATAGCCGTGTAGAAGTAGGCGAAACCAACTATCAGCAGCCCTGTAATAGCAAAGTAGAAAACATTGTCAGGTTGGGCCAGATTGTCATCGATCCAACTCCTAAATCCGTCCCATGGGAGGGCTGCAGCCACTAGCACCGGCAGGTACAGGACCGACGAAGCGAAGATGATCGGGATCACACCGGACTGGTTTACCTTCAACGGAATGTAAGTGTTCTGACCACCGTACATCCGACGCCCCACCACCCGCTTAGCAAACTGCACCGGAATACGACGCTGGCCCTGCTCAACGAACACGATGGCAGCAATCATCAACATCAGAGCTCCCAGCACGACCACCGAAACGATTGCCCCGTTCTCGGCTTGGATCAACGAACCTTGGGCTGGGAAGCCGCTCACAATTGAGATCATGATCAGCAGCGACATGCCGTTACCGATCCCCTTTTGGGTAATGAGTTCACCCATCCACATCAGCAAGGCCGTGCCAGCTGTGAGAGTCAAAACGACAACACTGACAGTGCCGATGTGGAAGTCAGGTAACAAGTTTGCACCTGATTGACCCGAGATGGAGTTCCCCCGGTCATTGAAAAGGAAAGCAAAACTTGTGGACTGGATAACGGCAATAGCGACCGTCAAATAGCGGGTCCACTGAGTAATCTTGCGCTGCCCTATAGCACCCTGCTGCTGCCATTGCTCGATGCGAGGTACGACCACGCCAAGCACCTGCATGATGATTGACGCCGTGATGTAAGGCATGACGCCTAGCGCAAATACGGCAAAACTGGTCAGAGAACCACCGGAGAAGAGTTGCAAGAAGGCCAAAACTCCACCCTGGTCTGCCCTGTCGCGCAGCAACTGTACCTGTTCGACATCAATGCCTGGAGCGGGCATGAACGCGCCGATCCGGTAGAGCAGAATCATGAGAAGGGTAAAAACGATCCGCTTTCGCAGATCGGCTACCCGGAACATGTTCAGCATGCTGGACAGCACGTGGACTCCTGTCGCCTATCGGTTTGTGAAGTTGGGTCGGATCAGCGATTCATCAATGCGTTGCCGCTGGCTGCGGGACGCACGGCGAATGGAAGCGGTAGTTTCTCAACGGCTCCACCTGCAGCCATGATCGCGGCTTCAGCCGAGACTGAGAAGGCGTGAGCCTTCACGGTAACCGGCCGGGACAACTCGCCACGTCCCAACACCTTGACCAATGACTTCTTTCCAACCAAACCAAGGGCGTGAAGTGCCTCGGGTGTGACCTCTTCGAGGCCGCACTCCTGCACGGTGTCGAGGTTGACAGCCTGATACTCCACGCGGAACGGGTTCTTGAAACCCTTGAGCTTCGGTATCCGTTGGTGCAGTGGCATCTGGCCACCCTCGAACCCTAAGCGGACGGTGTTACGAGCTCTCTGGCCCTTGCTTCCACGGCCAGCAGTCTTGCCACCTTTGCCGCCAATGCCGCGGGCTACACGCTTAGCCCGCTTCTTGGAACCAGGAGCCGGTTGTAGATCATGGACCTTCATGTCAGCCAGCCTCCCCAGCTTGTTCATCCACCCGAACTAGGTGAGGAACCCGGGCGATCATTCCCCGAATCTCACCTCGGTCGGGAAGGGTGTTACTACGTCCAATACGACCTAAACCGAGCGCCCGAAGCGTCCCACGCTGCTTGGGCTTAGCGCCGATACCGCTCCGGATCTGAGTAACAACCAACTGGCTCACTTCACTCACCGTCCTGACCTGCGCCGACACCAGCTTCTGTCCGACGGTATGCGTTGAGTAGGCCACCGGGCACAAACTCCTCTGGATCCAGGCCACGCAAACGGGCCACCTCATCGGGCCTGCGGACGCTCTTAAGGCCGGCGATCGTTGCCCGAGCTACGTTGATGTGGTTCGATGAACCCTGAGATTTACATAGCACGTCGTGGATGCCTGCCTCTTCAAGGATGGCGCGCGCAGCACCACCGGCGATCACTCCGGTACCTGGAGCCGCTGGCTGAAGAAGCACTCGACCAGCTCCGGCCACCCCAAGGATTGGATGGACAATGGTCGAACCTGCCAGCGCCACACTAAATAGGTTGCGCTTCGCCTCCTCCGTCCCCTTCTGGATGGCTAGTGGAACCTCCTTGGCCTTTCCGTAACCCAGGCCGACTCGGCCTGCTCCGTCACCGATTACCACCAGTGCCGTAAACGAAAATCTCCTGCCGCCCTTGACCACCTTGGCCACGCGGTTGATATGAATAACCCGAGACTCCCGCAAGGAAGCGTCATCATTTTTATGCTGTGCCACTAGAACTCCAGTCCGGCTTCGCGGGCGGCATCTGCTAACGCCGCCACCCTGCCGTGGTATTTGTAACCGCCGCGGTCAAAGACCACCGACGCTATTCCAACTTCACGTGCCCGCTCGGCAACCAGCCGCCCGACCTCGGCAGCTGCAGCAACACCGGTCGAATTGTCGGCGACCCCAGCTTGCACAGTCGACGCAGCCGCCACTGTGCGTCCGGCCTGATCATCGATGACCTGAGCTGAAATGTGACGAGCCGAGCGGAACACCGCCAAACGGGGGCGTGACTCTGATCCCCGCACCAACTTACGGACGCGACGGTGTCGACGTTGACGCGCTTTGGAACGATCCCAGTTGCTCACTTCGCCGCCTTTCCAGCCTTGCGAACCACATGTTCGCCGAGATATCGCACACCTTTACCCTTATAGGGCTCAGGCTTGCGATATGAACGAATATCAGCGGCCACCTGGCCAACCATCTGTTTGTCGGTGCCCGTCACGATGATCCGCGTTGGTTCCGGCACCTCGAAGGTGATTCCATCGGGTGCTTCAACATTCACCGGGTGACTAAAGCCCAACTGCAACTCCAAGGCAGTAGTTCCCTTGGCTGCAGCCCGATAGCCGACACCCACAATCTGGAGCTCCTTACTGAAGCCCGTGGAAACACCTAACACCATGTTGTTCACCAACGAGCGCGTTAGGCCATGCAGGGCGCGGTTTTGCCGCTCATCGTCAGGACGTTCCACAACGATCACCCCTTCATCCTGTCGGACCGTTATATCGCCAGGGATCTCTAGATCCAGCTCGCCCTTGGGGCCCTTAACAGCCACATTACGATCTCGGATCTGGACCTCGACACCTGAAGGCACAGTTATGGGAGCCTTCCCAATTCGGGACATTCTGTCTCCTCCTCTACCAGACGTAGCAGAGAACCTCGCCACCGATTCTCCGGCGGCGAGCCTCGCGGTCGCTCATCAGCCCACGACTCGTCGAGATCACGGCTACGCCGAGACCTCCAAGAACGCGGGGAATCTTGTTAGAAGCGCTGTACACGCGCAAGCCAGGCTTGGAAACCCGCTTCACACCACTGATGACACGCTCCCGCTTCGGGGAGTACTTCATCTCGATGCTCAGCACCTTGCCGGGGCCGGTTTTGGCTTCGGACACTGCGTAACTACGAATGTAGCCCTCGGACTTGAGGACATCAGCGAGCGCCTCTTTTTGCTTAGACGACGGCATGTTGACGCCGTCATGCATCGCCGTGTTGGCGTTGCGGATGCGCGTCAGCATGTCGGCGACGGGATCGGTCATGGTCATGTCAGATCCTCCTCACCAGCTCGACTTGGTCAGCCCGGGGATTTCACCCGCGTGAGCCATGGTTCGCAGACATATCCGACAAAGGTTGAAAGCCCGGTAGACCGAACGCGGCCGACCACAACGGCGGCACCGCGTGTAGGCCCGAACCTTAAACTTCGGAGTTTTCTGCTGTTTATTGACCAGTGCTTTCTTAGCCACTATTGCCCTTCCTTCCGGAACGGAAAACCGAACGCCGCGAGCAGAGCTCGCCCTCCGGCGTCGTCGGATGCAGACGTCACGATCGTGATGTCCATTCCCCGGGTGCGATCGACTTTGTCATAGTTAATCTCCGGGAAGATCAGTTGTTCGGTCACGCCGAACGTGTAGTTGCCGTTTCCATCAAATGACTTCGGACTGAGACCTCGAAAGTCACGGATCCGGGGGATAGCCAGGGTGATCAAGCGGTCAAGAAACTCATACATGCGGTCACCACGCATCGTGGCCTTAGCACCGATTGGTTGGCCTTCGCGAAGTTTGAAATTCGAGATAGACGTCCGGGCTCGGGTCACCAGTGGCTTCTGACCAGTAATAACCTCAAGGTCCGCTAGCGCACCGTCGAGGAGCTTGGACTGCTGGGCAGCAGCCCCAACGCCCATATTGACAACGATCTTGGTCAGTTTTGGGACCTGCATTACGTTGGAAAGACCCAACTCATCCTGCAGCGCACTGCGAATTTCGCTGTCGTAACGTTCGCGCATCCGCACTGCGACCATGCCCGTTTCCGGGGTCAAGGTGTTAGCCATCGATGTCTGCTCCCGTCCGCTTGCAAATCCGGACCTTCTCGCCGGTCTCGGTCACCCGATATCCGATACGAGTCGGCTTTCCATCCGACGGACTTAACACGGCCACGTTGGATGCGTCCAGAGGCATGGCCTTGTCAATAATGCCGCCCTGTGTGGTTGCACTCGTCGGCTTCTGGTGACGCTTTGCGATATTGACCCCATCAACGATCACCTTGTTGTCAGCAGGGATGGCACGGCTCACCTTGCCCTCCTTGCCCCGGTCCTTTCCAGCCAGGACTCGCACTTTGTCTCCCTTGTGGATCTTCATCTCAAAGAACCTCCGGTGCCAACGAGACAATCCGCATGAATTTACGGTCACGTAGTTCACGGCCAACCGGCCCGAATATACGAGTTCCACGCGGCTGATTTTGATCGTTAATAAGCACTGCTGCGTTCTCATCAAACCGGATGTAGCTACCATCTGGCCGACGGCGCTCCTTCTTGGTCCGAACTACGACGCACTTGACAACCTCGCCTTTTTTAACAGCAGCACCCGGGTTAGCGTCCTTGACCGTGGCAGTAAAAATGTCGCCAATTGAGGCGTAGCGCCTCTTGGAGCCACCCAGAACCTTGATGCAGAGCACCTCGCGGGCACCTGAGTTGTCCGCAACCCGAAGTCGCGTCTCCTGTTGAATCATTACTTCGCCCTCTCGAGAATCTCGACCAAACGCCAGCGCTTCAATTTTGATAGCGGTCGAGTCTCCTGAACTCGCACGCGATCACCCACGTTGAGTTGGTTCTCCTCATCGTGCACATGCAGTCGCTTGGTCCGTTGGACCGTCTTGGCGTAGCGACGATGCCGGACACGATCAACGGTTTCCACGATTACCGTCTTGTCTTGGATGTCGGAGACCACGAGTCCCTCACGTACCTTTCGACGGTTGGGTCGTTCGGTCGTTTCAATTATCTCGGCCATCAGTCGGCCTCCTCCTCGCCGGCGGCCTCAATGGCCTCGGCGGCGTCGATCTCACGGGCCCGCAGCTCGGTCAGCACGCGTGCTACTTCTTTCTTGACCTGCCCCACCCGGGCATGGTTCTCAAGTTGGCCGGTAACCAACTGGAAGCGCAGGTTGAACAGTTCCTCCTTTGCATCGGAGAGACGTTCTAGTAAGTCCGTATTTCCCAGAGTGTCAAAAGTTTCTTTCTTTGCCATGGGGTTAGAAGCCCTCCTCACGCTCGAGTATCCGAGCCTTAATGGGCAACTTCTGGATCGCCCGATCAAGGGCCTCACGCGCAACCACCGCGTCGTTATATGACAACTCAAACAGGATCCGGCCGGGTTTGACGACAGCAACCCACTTCTCTGGGTTGCCCTTTCCTGAACCCATGCGGGTCTCAGCCGGCTTCTCAGTGATTGGCTTATCTGGGAACACGTTGATCCAAACCTTGCCACCACGTTTGATATGGCGGGTCATGGCAATACGTGCAGCCTCTATCTGGCGAGCAGTTATCCATCCCGGCTCAAGAGCCTGGATACCAAACTCACCAAAAGTGATCTCGGTCATGCCCTTGGAGGTTCCCCTCAGGCGCCCGCGATGCTGTTTGCGGTGTCGAACCTTCTTCGGCATCAACACGGGTCAGTCACCATCCCCACCGCGGAAGTGCGGTGTCTCGTGATTTTCCTTAGTAGATGCCTCTATGGCCTCTTCTTCAGCGAGCAACTTCTCAAATTCGGCGTCGCCCTCCTTCACCAATGGGCTCGGATCAACCTCAACGGCCTCTGCTGCTGGGTCCTCGTCAGCAGTCGGGACATCAATGACGTCGGGCCGGCGACGGGCAGCAGCTGACGACACGACAGTTCGCGACTTGGTCTGGCCAGAAGTCTCACCGGCAGCCATAGCCGCTTCCATCGTAATCTTGTCCTCAAGCACGCTCTTGTAGGGGAGAATGTCTCCCTTGTAAATCCAAACCTTCACACCAATCCGGCCGTAAGTAGTACGTGCTTCGCGAAAGCCGTAGTCGATATCGGCCCGAAGCGTGTGTAGAGGAACCCGACCTTCGCGGTACCACTCAGTTCGAGACATTTCAGCGCCGCCCAAACGACCTGAACACTGCACTCGAATGCCTAAAGCGCCAGCCTTCTGAGCGTTCTGAACCGCCCGCTTCATGGCCCTACGGAAGGCCACCCGGCCAGCCAACTGATCGGCTACACCTTGGGCAATCAAGGCGGCGTCAAGTTCCGCCTCCTTAATTTCCTGAATATTCAACTGCACTTGATGGTTTCCGGTGATCTGCGTCAGGCCGGTCCGCAAGCGATCAGCTTCCGTGCCCTTGCGACCAATAACGATGCCCGGCCGAGCGGTGTGAACGTCGATACGCAACTTGTTGCTGGTTCGCTCTACCTCAACACGACTGATCGCGGCATGCGGCAGATCAGCCATGATGTACTCGCGAATCTTCCAGTCTTCAATAATATTGTCGGCGTACTCCTGCCGGCTAGCGAACCACCGTGACTTCCAGTCTGTGGTGATGCCCAGGCGGAAGCCGTACGGATTGACCTTCTGGCCCATCAGTTGGACTCCTCTTCGTCTTGCTCTTCAGCGACATTCTTAGCGGCCAGTTCATCAGTCGTGTCTTCGACCTGCTCCTCGGCGGACACCTCAACGTCTACGCCTGTGTCG
>CAWVUB010000099.1:0-8755 GCA_963933065.1 uncultured Acidimicrobiaceae bacterium
AAAATCGACGATCAGCCAAGGGTGGTCGCCTCGCTTGGCTGCCTGATCCCTAAGAACACGTAGCAGAACCCGGTCGTTCATCTTGTATCGAAGTGTTGTCTCTCCGAGCGGTGCGCCGGTTCCTTTGAGCAACCCCTGATGGTCGAATGAGTCGAGCATTCGTGCCTTACTTTCCTTCGGACTAGTCAAAGCGACACTACCAACCGTTTGGTAGGTGTTTGTATGGTTTGGGGCGCGTATAGGAGAGATGGACTACATGGATTTAGGTTGGCATGCAGCCGACTTCGAGCGGTCTATCTCGATGGCAGGAAATAATGAAGGCCAACGACCAGTCGCCAGTTCACGGGAGAGCGACTGTTAAGTAGAGATTGGTAGCGCGTAGCTGACAAAGTATGGTGAAGGCAAGCAGAGAACATGTTTGTCTACTTCATAATTTGTTAGTTCAGATTGGGGAATACTGATGGAGAAATCGGCCTCGTTGGAAGGTCGGCTTGACTATCTCGAGTCCAGAGCCGCAATAGGTGACCTCGTCGCAGCGTACGGGAGAGTTATTGACGATCGAGACTGGCAGTCTCTTGGCCAGCTGTATTGTGAAAATGCGACGTTTGATTCTGTGGAGGGTCCGTCTACTGGTAGAAATCGAATAGTCGAGTACTACGAAAAACGTACTTCAATGTTCGGCGTCACCTACCACTATCCGCACTCTGTTGAAGTCACCGAAGTAGATGGAGACCTTGGAAAAGGCGTTGTTTGTGCACACGCAGAGTTAGCAATAGATGGCAAGGCATTTTGGATTGCTCTTCGGTACTTTGACTCCTACAAGAGAGAAGACAGCCGGTGGCGGTTCGCCGAACGGCGCGTAGAGCAGCTTTATGCAATGGAGCTCAGCGAGCTCCCGGATGGAATGGATTTGTTACTTCGCAAGCGCTGGCCAGGGACGGAACCGGCTCCCGCCGATTGGGGTCCAGGGTCTGGCTGACTAGTTCGTCTGAAGTTTTACTGGAAGATTTCTGACACCTCGGAGGATGTAGCCCTCTTCTTCTGGAGGGGTTTCAGTCCATTCGATCCTGCTATAGGTATCGAGCAGGAGATTCATTCCCTCAATCATTTCAAGTTTTGCTAGTAGCGAGCCGGTGCAGAAATGCGTGTCATGACTGAAGGAGAGCACCGTGGCATTTGCACTGAATTGAGCTTCGGCGTTTTCGGAAAATCGATCGAGGCTGAAGCGGTCTGGTTCGTCGAATATCTCAGGATCCCGGTTTGCGGCAGCTAGCAAAAGGAGCACCTTGGAACCTGCAGGGATTTCCTGGTTCCCAATAGAGGCATCCTTCTTTGTTGCACGGTTGATCGCATGGACGGGAGGGCAAAAGCGCAAGCCTTCAGCGAGGGCCGGGAGGAGAAGGTCTCGGTTGGTCTGTAGTGCGATCCAGAGTTCCGGTTCTGAGATAAGAATTCGGAGCAGGTTCGCCAAAGCTCTGTCTGTTGTTTCCACTCCCGCTGCTAGAAGAAACATTGAGGAGGAGAGGATTTCAGCGTCGCTGATTGGCGCGCCTTCGTACTCTCCTTCGCAGAGTGTGGAGATGTAGTCCTCCCCTGGTTCGGAGCGTCTCTCCATTAGTCGGGGAGTGATTACTTCATGGAGCTCTCCTATAGCTTCTAGGCCGTCTCGAAGAATGTCCGGATCTCCACTCTGGTTTGAAGTACTGGCGGCGACCATCCGGTCATAGGTAGTACGAAAACCAGTGGCTTCTTCCATGTCCATTATCCATGCAGTAACAATCAGCGGCATTGGAGTGGTGAAGCGGCTCTTCAGGTCAATGGGATCGTCTAGAGGCAACTCGTCCACAAGCTCTTTACACAATGTCCGGATGTAGTTTTCCTGACTATCCGACAGCAATTTTCTGTTGCGAATATGTTTGGCGATAAACGCATCCTTACGACGATGTTCGATGCCATCCATATGGAGAATATTTCGTCCATAGATCGATGTCGATCCTTTGCCTTCCAGCAGAGGTCCAAACGACTCTCTATCTGCTAGAACAGTTTTCATGTCGGAGTAACGTGAAACGATCCACCCCCCGGCTGCCTCGCTCCAGAAAACGGGTGACTCCTCGAGTGCTTGCTTATAAAAGGGTCCGAGGTCGCCAGGAGCGCCGCTAAGCACTTTGTCGAACTGCTCTGTAATTGACGTCATGATTATCTCCTGAGTCTGGCAACCGCCCGAAAGAGGGGAGATGCTTCCTGTCAACCAATCGTTCGGTTGGAACTATAGTTCCCGTATGACAAACGGCCAGTACGACGTTATAGGTATTGAAAGTTGGGTTTCCGATCTTCAGGACGCAAGCCCGCGGGTAGACCGAGCTCTGGCGAGCTTGGCGCAATCGCTAAGGCACGACGGAGCCCTCTCCTCAGAAGAAAAAGGTGTCATTGTTGCTTCGATCGCAGCCTCGAAAGGCGACATGGAGGGCTGCAGCCGCTGGGTGGAACTGTTCTGTGGAGAGTTCGAAGAGTGGCAGATGCTCGCGGCCCTTCTCTTTCTCTCAAGGGGAGCGCCAGCCGCCAAGACATTGCTGGCCGCTACCGGTTCCCGGAGTGAGGTCTTGTCTCGGCCACCCACGTCGGACAGCCCAGGCACCGAGGAGATCGCGGAATACTTTCTTGGGGTCTTCGGTCAAATACCGGCACGAGTCACCTTGTTGCAGGAGCATGCGCCTGAGGCTCTCGAAACCTATTTCCTTTTGCGCGAAGAAACTCTTGGAGGCCATGTACTGGATTCAAGGCTTGCCCAACTCGCGTTAGTGGGTGTCAACGCTGCCGATAGGCAGGAAGAGTTCACCTACGAACATATTCTTGGGGCTCTAAAGGAGAAGGCGTCGGCTGGCCAGCTGGTCGAGGCAGGGGTGTGCGCCATGCTGTATGGAGGCCTTGCTTCATGGACTACAGCCGCAGCAGCTATAACTCGAGCTATTTCTAATAGCGATGACCACACCTTCTAGAGTTATTGTCCGGCCCTCACTGTCCGAGTCGAAATTGCTATTCATCCAAATAGGAATAGAGGGATCTGAGAGTGCCCAAGACTGATCAACTGGTAGTCCCAAGGGACGCACCTGGAACCTTCCCTGAGTGGATTAGAAGTGTCTGCCGCCAGCTAGGGGATAAGACCGTCCTTGATGTGTGTGGTGAGACTAGGACCGCAACAGAACTTGACTACCGGAGTGACTGCTATTCGTCAGGACTCGCGGCCCTAGGCCTACAGGCCGGTGACCATGTAGCCGTCATGATGGTGAACTCGGTTGAAAATATCGAGATTTGGTTCGGAATCCAGAAAGCCGGTCTGGTCGAAGTCCCAGTTCATACCGCTAGTCGAGGCGCTCTGCTCCAATACCTTCTCAACCATGCCGACGTCAGGGCTCTGGTGGTTGATGAACCCTTGTTGGATCGAGTAGCAGAGATTCTCGATTTACTCCCCAAGTTGGAACACCTCATCGTCAACTCACCCACTGTTGCGCAAGTCAGCGCAAGCCATATCGCTGTTCACCAACTATCAGACTTACTCAAGGACGCAGCACCGCCCAAGCTCCAGCTATCAACTCGTTCAAATGCAGTCATCTTGCATACCTCAGGAACAACAGGACCCCCGAAGGGCGTGGTCCTCTCACATGGGGCGGTCCTACACCTGACCCGCCACATTGTCTGGCTTATGAATTACGTATCCAGCGACCGCCTGTACACGACGTTCCCCTTGTTCCACAACAACGCCAAGTACACGTCAGTGACCGCAGCGCTCGAGTGCGGCGGCAGCCTGGTGATGGACAGGAAGTTCTCCGCAAGCGGCTTCTGGTCGACCTGTCGGGACAAAGAGGTGACAGCGTTTAATTACATGGGCGCGATGATGATGATGCTCTACAAGCAGGCGCCGAGCGAAAGTGACCTGCGGAATTCGGTAAGGACAGCGTTTGGCGCTCCTTGTCCAGTGCAAATCTGGGAAGAATTTGAATCCCGGTTTGGTCTCTCGCTCGTCGAGGTCTACGGGATGACGGAAGCTCCCATGGCCTGCGAGACACGGCTTGAAAGGCGGAAGATAGGAACGGCGGGCCAGGAGTCGACGACGTACCAGGTAGTGATCGCCGATGAGGACGATCAGCGCGTGGGCCCGGGTGTTCCGGGTGAGATCCTGATAAGGCCCAAGACCCCTAATGCCATCTTCTCCTCCTATTACAAGAAGGAAGAAGAGACTGTTGAGGCATGGAAGAACCTTTGGTTCCACACGGGCGATCAGGGAAGCATGGACGAAGAAGGGTTCCTGACCTTCATCGACAGGAAGAAGGACTGCATTCGGAGACGAGGTGAAAATATTTCCTCGTGGGAAATCGAATCAGCAGTCAACAGTTTTTATGATGTTGTCGAGTCGGCGGCTTATGGCATCGATTCAGATCTGAGTGAGGCTGAAGTCATGGTGGCAGTTGTTCCTCGCGACAAGGAAATCTTTAATATTTTCGAGTTGATAGGCCATTGCCGGGGACAGATGTCAGATCACGCGGTTCCGCGCTATGTCCGGATAGTCGATGAACTGCCCAAGAACCACGCACAGCGTGTTGAGAAGTACCGCCTGCGCGAGGAAGGTCTGACGGCAGGCACCTGGGATCGTCTAGCGGAAGAGGCGTCGAACTGAGTCAAGAGATCACCGTGGAGTTGCTGGCTAGAACAGTGTGAATTGACTACCAGGGAGTTGTAATGAAAAACCTCATTCATGTAGAGCGTGGTCACGTTGTCCTTATGGCCGACGGGGTCAAATTGGTGACCGACGTGTACCACCCGGCTGGCGATGGTCCGTGGCCCACCCTTGTCTTTCGAGTTCGCGGCAGTCTCTCTGCCGGATTTATCACCAGCGTTCTGATGCTTAACCCGATGCTCGCAGTCGAGCGCGGCTATGCAGTCGTGATTCAGCAGGTCAGAGGGCGAGGGCTCTCAGAGGGAGAGTGGAACCCGTTCTTCAACGAAGGAAGCGACGGAGCGGACTGTGTCCGTTGGGTATTGGACCAGTCTTGGTGCGATGGTCGGATTGGCACCTATGGCACTGCGTATTCGGCCTTCGCCGCTCTGCAACTTGTCGCTCAAGGTTTCGAGGAGGTAAAGGCGTGCACTGTTCTGGGCACCAACGCCAACCCGTATGACAACTGGATCTACACATCTGAATGCTTCGAACTCGGATGGAATGTCTACTGGGCCTACATGATGGGCATGGAATCGATTGGACGTCTTGAATGCAGTGATGAGGAAAGGGCTCAGATCAGGTCGGATCTTTCGCAGGCGATCATTAATGCTCCTGAGGTCGTCAGGCGGCTCCCCATCGACCAGCATCCGGAGCTCCTAAATGGCGTATCGCCGTGTTATGAAGACTGGCTCGAACACTCCTCATACGACGAGTACTGGGACTCGATCAACATTCTCAAGAAGGCCCCGCAAATTTCTGCACCGATTCTCAGCATCGTGGGGTGGCACGACAATTTCCTCAAGTCGCATTTCGATCTCTACCGGCAGATCACCAGTGTGGGTGCTGAACCAGGCCGCTCCAATCATCGGATGGTCGTGGGCCCCTGGGAGCACGTGAGTTATGTCAGTCCGTTCGCAACTAGCGCTAACGGAGTTCGGGAGTTCGGACTTGAGGCATCTTCTGGAGTGGGGCTCTCCGGTCCACTCGTCCTGGACTGGATGGACAGGTGGGTCAAGGAGGAGAAGACAAGCGTTGAAGTTGGCGGTGTCCGGTACTGGCAAATGGGCGAGAACTCCTGGAAGGAGGTAGATGTATGGCCACCTGTTGGGGTGGAGACTTCCTGGTATCTGAGTTCAGAGGGTGGCGATGACGCTGTGCGCAATAAGGGCGAGCTGGTGCTTGAGGCGCCTGGTCAACAGGTTGCCGACACGTTTCAATACGACCCAGTAGATCCGACCCCAACTGTGGGTGGGAAGCTCCTGATGCCGACTATCCAGTCTGCTGGCATCCGTGACCAGACGGCGGTCGAGCAACGGTCTGATGTGGCTTGTTACACCAGCCCGGTGTTGACTGGTCCCGTTGTGGTGAGCGGACCTGTCAAGTGTCTGCTATGGGTGAGCACAAGTGCTCAGGACACTGACTTCACCGCAAAGTTGGTGGATATCGAACCTGGCGGGATGGCTGCGAATCTTGCTGATGGAATCGTGCGCCTAAGCAGGGCCTTCCCGGGCCAGGTAAACGAGCCGGGCGCCATCCGAGAGGTTGAAATCGACCTGTGGGACCTGGGTCACACATTCCTACCGGGCCATCAGATTCGGCTTGAAGTCGCCTCTGCGAATTTCCCTAGATTCGATAGGAACTTCAACGTTGTTGCGGGGTCCGACCTTCCCTCAATCGACGAGGCGGTGACGGCCACCCAGACCATCCACCACGATGCAGATCGGCCGAGTCGGCTCATCCTGTCAGCACCTACTGGCGCACGACCGCCTGCTGCTTAAGAGGTTCTCACCACCGCAGTGCCAGTTATGAGCAGGTCCCCATCAGACCGAATCAGCCGAACGTCGCATTCGGCAAAGTGCTGGCCACCATCGGCAGTCACTGCAGTCACCACGCCCGAAGCCTCGACGTGGTCGCCCTCGAAGACGTTGGCTATGAATCTGACTCTCAAACGTTTGATTGAACCTGGGCCGGCCCAATTGGTCAACATGTTGGCGATATACCCGACGTTAAGGGGCCCTTGGTTGATCCGCAGGTTTGGTTCGCCGTCGGCCCTAGCCGCAGGATCGAAGTGAATCGGATTGGGATCACGGAGGATCGCAGCCATAAGAGCCATCCGTTCGGCAGTTACTGGCCCATGGGGCCAAGTGGGTATGTGGTCTCCTACGGTGACGCTCAACTTGACTGTCCTCTGGAATTTGACCCGCTCCTGAGGAACAGCCACGTGTTGGTCACGCGAGCCGCTACACCCTCCATGCCAGACAGTTCGATTATGAACACGACGGCATCAAATGTGCCGGCTTGGCTACCCACTTTGCGATCAACGGAGAGTATCTGGCCCTGAGCTTGGTATTCGATACCTTCTTCCAAGGGCCTGAGGATCTCCCAGTCGTACTCGCCGGCACGAACCGCATCAGCAGATTCTGCCTGACACAGGTCAAAGATTTCCTGATAGGTGAGTCCGACTGCGGCGAGGGGGGCATGGAAGAGGAAACTTGGATGGGCGTAGTTGGATGAGGAGTGCTCCCCAGCAGTCGCCTCAGTCAGGAGGTAGTTCTCCCAGTGCTCAATCTGGTAGGACCCAGGTGGAAACCTGTATCCCTCAAGCATTTGCATCTGTTCGATAGGTATCACAGCCGTAAGGTCCTAATAGGTTTGAGTACTCAGGTATTTAGTGGATGCAGCTTCGATGTGGAAGTGGATAGCAAAGGAAATTATGACCAACAACGAGATTCTCTCAGACAGCGTGCAGCTGCTTCTAGATGAGCGAGAGATTTGGCGCCTGATGGTCGAGTACTTCGACGCGGTCGATGCGCTGGATCCCAAACGTGCTGTGCAGATATTCAGTGAGGATGTGACCGGCGACTTTATGACGGGTCGGGTCTACCAAGGACGCGAGTCAATTGAAAGGGTGCTCGGGAAGATCCTTCTTCAATATGAGCAGACCAGCCACCACATCACCAACCATCAGGCCGAGGTATCCGGGGACGCGGGCACAGCGTGCACCTGGATCTATGCCTTCCACCGGATGGCTGGAACCGATGAGGTTTGGCACCTGTGGGCTCGACACATCGACGAGCTGGAACGCATAGATGGATCTTGGAGAGTGTCGAAGAGGGTGCTTGCTGCGATCGATTCGGAACCGCGGTGGGACGCAATCAAACCTGATTGGTATTATGGTCACCCAGGTCGGCGCGATCGGACGGCTCTGGAGGCGGAGTTGAATAAATCTTCCGACCGCCAGAGTTCGTAATGGATTCCTTGGGCCCGTTCAGCGTGAAGAACCGGACCATATGGGTCACTGGTTCGTCCCGGGGTATAGGGCTGGGTGTAGGCAGGCACCTTCTGGAACAGGGTGCTTGTGTCGTTTTCCACTCCCGCGACAAGGAGCGGCTCAATGATCAGTTGTCTGATCTAGGCGACTCGCCAGAGGTGTCGGCTGTCTACTGCGATGTCCGCAGTCCGGAAGAGGTGCGGGACGCTGTGGCAGAGATAGCGCGAACTCATGGGAAGTTGGATGGCCTAGTGGCCAATGTCGGGGGGGCCTCCTTTGGTGCAGCTGCAGAAACTGAGCCAGCTCAATGGGCCAAGATGCTTGAACTCAACCTGTCGGCCTCGTTTTATTGCGCACAGGCGACTCGGGACCTGCTAGCTGAATCCGAGGTCGGTTCATTGGTGATCGTCGGTGCTGTGGCTTCTTTTCACCCAACCCCAATGTTTGCCGGCTATGGCGCAGCCAAGGCAGGTGTTGAACACTTGGTAGGCAGCCTCGCAGCCGAATGGGGCCCCGAGATTCGCGTCAATGCAGTATCGCCAGGCTTGATTCTGACCGAAGGCTCCTTGACGGCTGTCTTCGGGGGCGCACAAGATCTGGCGGACCGTGCTGGGGTTACAACTGCCGTAGGTCGCCTTGGCCAACCATCTGACATTGCTTTGGCATGCCAGTACCTGCTGTCATCTGCCTCGGCCTTTGTATCCGGCGCCGTTTTAAAGGTTGACGGAGGTCCAGTGGAAGGACCCACACAAAGGATCATGTCTGCTGTC
>CAWVUB010000100.1:0-8372 GCA_963933065.1 uncultured Acidimicrobiaceae bacterium
ATCCCGACCGTTGAATGTAGACCTTTCAGGAGGTGAAAAGAAGCGCAACGAGATGCTGATGATGGGCGCACTTAAGCCTCAGTATGCGATTTTAGACGAGATAGATTCGGGGTTAGACGTGGATGCTCTGGCCGCCGTGTCACAGCGACTGCAGGAGGCCACCGAGGAAGATCAGCTAGGCGTCTTGGCTATTACCCACTTCAGTCGTCTGCTTGAAGTGCTTGAACCCGACAGGGTTCACGTCTTGGCTGCTGGACGGATTCAGGCCGAAGGTGGGCCAGAATTGGCGGAGCGCCTTGAGGCCGAAGGCTATGCGGGAGTGTTAGCCGAGGCAGGTGTGTCGGCGGGCCTTGACGTCGAAGTGGCAACTTCGAAGGGGCACAGCGCTGGCTTCGGCGACGACCCTTTTGCGGATCCGCTGGCCGATCCAGTGGGATGATGATCTCGGTATCTGGAGAATACGGTGGCTGATCAAATTCCGTTGACCAGTGATGAACGAGCTGCGTTAGGTCAGCGGCTTCCCGACTGGGAGGTTGAAGGCCAAAACCTCTGCAGGACCTTCCTGTTTGCCAATTTTGGTGAAGCATGGACCTTCATGGAACAGGTTGCTGTTGAGGCTGAGAAATTGCAGCATCATCCTGACTGGTCCAACTCATGGAATCGGGTGACCATCGCGGTGACCACTCACAGCATCGGCAGCCTGACTCGGCTTGATGTTGCCTTCGCCGAAGCGGTACAAAAACTTCTTTGAAGGCGAGCTCCTGATCCCTCTAAAACCATGTGGACGCATGGGTCGGAAGTTCCAGCGTTTTAAATGGGTCGTGTGGTGTGGGCCCTTCGAGTGATTAGTTGACCTACGACTTTCGACAGAGGGAATAACCTTTAGAACGTTGGTTATTTCGCCTCAAGGAGATCAAGAGCCTGGTCGAGGGTGTTCCAGCCGAGGGTGGCGCACTTAATACGCACAGGAAACTTGACCACACCTCGTAAGGCCTCCAGATCTCCGAGGCCTGAGGCGCCCGGTTGATCTCCTGTCTGCTCTGATGTGGTACCACTGTCGAGACCGTCCTCGTGAATCGACATCAGTTTCTTGAACTCTCGCATCACGTCTCGGGCCTCAGCAGTTGACTTTCCAATTACTGCAGTGGACATCATCGAGGCAGAAGATTGGCTGATGGAGCACCCTTGGCCGCCGAGCCGAACTTCAGAAAGTATTCCGTTACTTAGTTGCACGTACACCTGAATCTCATCGCCACACAGTGGATTGAAGCCTTCGGCCATAGTGGCCGGAGGTACCTCCAACTCGCCCCGGTTTCGGGGGTTTCGGTAATGGTCGAGGATGATCTCGCGGTATAGGTCCTCGAGTCCGGCCATGGTGTAGATACTCCTGAGATGGGATTGCGCGGGTAGATCGGCTGGTTAGAAAGCGAAGAACTCGCCGGCGGCAACCATTGCGTCGGCCAGCGCGTCTACATCCGCCTCATCGTTGTACAAGTACAAGGAGGCTCGGGCCGTGGCGTTCACACCGAGCACCTTCATGAGTGGCTTTGCGCAGTGGTGGCCCGCTCGCACGCACACACCGTGTTGATCGAGCACCTGACTCAGGTCGTGCGGATGGATATCTCGATAAACCAGAGACAATGTACCGCCCCGATCCTCGACGCTTTGGGGACCGTGGATGGTCAGGTCGTGACCGAACCGTTCGGTGAGAGTGCGAAGGGCGTAGGCCGTCAAGTCCCGCTCGTGGGCAGCGATTGCTTCCATGCCTAGGCCCTCAAGAAAGATTATGGCCGCATGCCAGCCAATGATCTCCGCTATCGGTTGAGTCCCGGCCTCGAATCGGGTTGGGACTTCGGCTGGGGTAAAGCCATCGAGGGTCACGTTCTGGATCATCGACCCACCCCCCAGGAATGGCGGCATTGCCTCCAGCAGGTCCCGGCGGCCCCAAAGGGCACCGATGCCCGTCGGGCCACACATCTTGTGGGCAGTTATGACCACGAAGTCAGCGTCCCAGGCGACCACATCGGTTGGCAGGTGGGGTGTCCATTGAGTGGCGTCTACCAAGATTTTTGCGCCGACAGCATGGGCGGCATCGGCAAGATGTCGGAGTGGCGGCATTGCCCCGGTCACGTTTGAGGCAGCAGTAACGGCTACCAGTTTGACGCCATCTAGCAGAACGTCTAAATCAGTCAGATCAAGACGTCCCTCAATGGTTATGGGGATCCAGCGGATCTCTACGCCCCGCTCGGCGGCTAGTTGCTGCCACGGAACGATGTTCGCGTGGTGTTCGAGAGTGGTCAGGAGGACCACATCGCCCTCACTCAAATTGGAGCGTCCCCAAGAATGGGCTACGAGGTTGACAGCTTCGGTGGCGTTCTTGGTGAACACAATTTCCTCAGCGTCCGAAGCACCGATGAAGCGGGCTAGGGCTGTTCGGGAGTTCTCGACCGCGGTAGTGGCCTGCTCGGCGATCAGATACGCACCACGGTGAATATTGGCGTTGATTTCGGCGTAGTACTGGCTCATAGCGTCCAACACTGATTGAGGCTTCTGGGAGGTGGCACCGGAGTCGAGATAGACGATTGGCCGGTCGTAAACTTCGCGCTGGAGTAGCGGGAAGTCGGCCTTGATGGCGGTCACGTCAAGCGGGCTTTCAGTCATCGACAGATCTTTTCCTACCGGAACGTCTCGTAGCCATCGGACTCAAGCCGGCCGGCCAGTTCTAAGCCACCACTTTCGACAATCTGTCCGTCGATAAGAATATGGACTAGGTCAGGATGTAGGTGGTCCAGCAACCGCTGGTAATGAGTGATGGCGAGCACACCCAGTTCAGGCCGATCACGCTTCACTTCGGACACACCGTTAGCAACGATTTTAAGAGCGTCGATATCCAGACCTGAGTCGGTTTCGTCCAGGACGGCCATTTCGGGCTCAAGTATTGCCATCTGGAGGACCTCGTTGCGTTTCTTCTCTCCACCCGAGAAGCCTTCGTTTACATATCGGTCCGCGAACGCCGGGTCCATGCCGAGACGGTCCATCCACTCCATGATCGACAGGCGCAACTCCAGGACCGATAGGTCGATGCCCTTACGTGCTGATAGCGCTTGGCGAAGAAAGTTGATGACCGACACGCCGGCAATTTCTAGCGGGTATTGGAACGCTAGAAAGAGGCCAGACTTACCGCGTGCATCAGGTGCCCAATCGGTGATCTCGTCGCCTTGGAACCGGATTGAACCTTTAGTCACTACGTATTCGGGGCTACCAAGCAGGACAGAGGCGAGCGTCGATTTGCCGGATCCGTTGGGCCCCATAAGGGCATGGGTCTCCCCGTGCTGGATTACCAGGTTGACACCATGAAGGATCTCGACCCCATCAGTGGTGGACGCGTGGAGATCTGTTATTTCAAATAGGGGCGACGGGTAA
This sequence comes from uncultured Acidimicrobiaceae bacterium, assembly GCA_963933065.1. Lineage (GTDB taxonomy): Bacteria > Actinomycetota > Acidimicrobiia > Acidimicrobiales > MedAcidi-G1 > UBA9410. Next base: position 3,424 of record CAWVUB010000100.1, read on the forward strand.
TCGGCCATGGTTCAAGTCTAAGGAAGGGCCGAGATTTCCACTATGGCGGTAGTGGTAATCCCATGCCTTATTTGATGACTATTCAGCGAGAAGGGTGCGTTTCCAGTCACGAAACCGATTGTGCACGATGCCGTCGGCGCCTGTGCCTGAACCACCACCGTCGTTGTGTAGTCGAAAGGAGAGAAACCGGTTCAAGTCCTCCGTGTGGATAGCCACGTATCGAGCATCTCCTCGGGCTGGGCCAGCTCGCCAAAGCAGCCACGGGCCGAGGCGCCGCTTGTAAGCAATCCGGATCGGGCGGGAGTCAGTTGACAGGATGTCCTTGCTGGCGGCCAGGAGTGCAGCGGGTGCCTCCACCCACGCCTCGGCCGGGATGTTGCGATCCCGAACGGGTGTAGCGGGGAGGTCCGCTGTGTGGACTGGCGAATAGTCGAATGGCCGGTCGTCAGCCGGCATCGGCGAATTTTCCTTCGGGCCTTGAGCCGTTGCCCGACAGTCCGCTGCTGGTTTTTTCGTCACCAACCTCGGGCCACCCAGGTGTCGAGATTGGGCATCTCAGTGCCGATTGTTGTGTCCAGTCCGTGGCCTGGCATCACTATGGTCCCCGGGTCCAGTGAGGCGAATAGACGTCTGTCAATGGAGCTGATGATGGTGGTGAAGTCACCCCCGTCGAAAGTTGTGGTTCCTGGGCCACCCGGAAAGAGTGTGTCACCGCTAAACAAGACCGGCGAGTCTTCCAAACGGAAACAAACGGATCCCGGGGTGTGACCTGGCGTGCAGATGGCGTGCAACCGCAACCGCCCGACTTCCAGCACTGACTCATCCTCCAGCACGTCGTCGTAGCTGGGCAGCATTGCCGCGTCTGGGGCTGTGACTGCCACCCGGTAGCCGGCCGCCCGGACAGCCGGTACAGCCTGAATGTGATCGAAGTGTCCGTGGGTCTCCAATACGGATTGAACGTTGAGGGTTCGGCACAACTCCAAAAGTTTGTCGTGCTCATTCGCAGCGTCTATGAGGACCGACTGGCCGGTCTGGCGGCACCGTAGGACGAACACATTGTTTTCGTAGTCCCCAACCACTATTCGGTGGATCTCTGCCCTTTCGTCGCACCAGTGGAGCGCCACTCCAGGAACTGCGGGGCGTGGATGGTCGTGGTGGGTACACGGGCCGGCATGCGGCGAGGTTGGATTGGGGTCTTCGGAGAAGGCAACATTCATGAGTTACATCATGCCACCGGCTCCGATGTCGCCCAGACCCGGGCCGACTGGTAGAACCAAACCACCAAGGTGGCCCATAAGCCATCGCTACAGTCACCCCACAGGCAGGGAGCATCCACATGAACTTCGCATTTAGCGAGGAGCAGGAACAGCTTAGGGAGTTTGTCCGCCAGTTTCTGGAGGCTTACTCACCAGAGAGCGCCGTACGGGAGCTCATGGAGACCGAAGTCGGCTACGACGCCGAGGCCTGGTCGATGATGGCTGAGCAACTTGGGTTGCAGAGCCTCATTGTCCCTGAGGAACATGGCGGTCAAGGCTTTGGTTACGTTGAACTCATCGTGGTGCTCGAAGAGATGGGTCGAGCTCTGCTATGTGCACCGTTTTTTTCCACGGTTGTTCTCGCCGCCAACACGCTGATTCATGCCAATGACGAGGCGGCCGCTGCCGCTCTCCTGCCAGGAATTGCCTCAGGGGAGACAATCGCCACGTTGGCTTTCACAGAGGAGAGTGGCCGCTGGGACGAGGCTGGCATCACTATGGAGGCCACAGCTGACGGCGATGCTTGGACCCTTTCTGGTTCCAAGATGTACGTCCTGGATGGCCATATCGCTGACCTAGTTCTGGTGGCGGCTCGAACGCAGGGTGGTGTTTCACTGTTCCACTTGCCCGGTGACGCTGCCGGCTTGATCCGGACGCCACTAGCGACCATGGACCTGACTCGCAAGCAGGCTCGCTTGGATTTCGACGCCGTGTCAGCAACTCTGATTGGCACTGAGGGTGGCGGCTGGCCGGTGCTCGAATTGGTGCTTGATCTAGCGGCGGTAGCTTTGGCTGCCGAGCAGGTTGGGGGGGCGCAAATTTGCCTCGACACTGCCGTGCAATATGCCAAGGACCGTGTGCAGTTTGGTCGTCCAATCGGATCTTTTCAGGCAATCAAGCATAAGTGTGCAGACATGCTGCTTGAAGTGGAGTCAGCCAAGTCTGCGGCCTACTACGCCGGTTGGTGTGCAGCCGAGCTCAACGACGAGTTGCCTTCGGTGGCTTCGCTAGCCAAGGCGTACTGCTCGGAGGCCTATTTCCATACGACGGCCGAGAACATCCAGATTCATGGCGGTATCGGTTTCACTTGGGAGCATTCAGCTCATCTCTACTTTAAGAGGGCCAAGAGTTCCGAGTTGTTGTTTGGCGACCCGACCTATCACCGGGAATTGCTCGCGCAGCGCATAGGCATCTAGTCGCTAGCGACCACCTACACCAAGCATGATGGCGTGATCCGTTCATGACCTGGCTTTTTCTTGCCCTCGGTTTATTGTTTGTTGTCGCCATTGCGCTAGTTGCTGTTGGTTCAGCAGTCGAACGGCTAAGCGGTACCCTGAGGCCCGCCGTCCTGGAAGTTGATGATGCCGCTGACTGGATTGCTGAGCGGCTCCCCACGGAAGCGGCAGGCCAGTTAAGCCTTGACGACGTGATATCGGTCGTAGGTTGGTACCTCGAAATATTCGAGGAGGCTGGTCTGGTTACCGAACACGGCCAGGAGTTGGGGGACGCTGCCATCGGTGAGGGTAGAAGGGCTGCTGAGTTGGACGTAGCGCTGGAATACGTGGTGACCCGGGGAATACAGCGGGCTGAACCGCTGGATCCTGGATCGGTAGCCATGGTGGCCGAACTGCTAGGGATCTATTTGGCAGAGGTTGGTGCTTTTGGGGTTCAGGCTGGATCTGGCGATGGAACCAGAACCCGGGACTAGTTTCGACTCGTGATCAAACGATCAGCACCAGTGTTTATTGCTGGGCACAGTGGCTTGGTCGGATCAGCATTGGTCCGTCGCCTCACAGCCGACGGGTTTACCGATCTGCGGACCGTTGGCCGCAAGGATCTTGATCTACGTGACCAGTCCGCCGTCGATGCCTGGTTTGAGGTTGAACGCCCCCAGTATGTCTTTCTGGTGGCGGGAACAGTGGGTGGCGTGTACGCAAACAGCACTCGACCAGCGGAGTTTCTGTACGACAACCTCATGATTCACGGGACAGTCGTGCAGGCCGCCCACCGCATCGGTGTCGAGAAGTTGCTGTATCTCGGAAGCTCATGTATTTATCCGCGCCATGCCGATCAGCCGATTACCGAGGAGGCACTGTTGTCGGGGCCGCTCGAGCCCACCAACGAGGGCTATGCGTTGGCCAAAATTGCTGGGATCAAGTTGTGTGAGACCTACCGACGACAGTACGGCGACGACTTCATCTCGGCTATGCCAACCAACCTCTACGGTCCCGGCGACAACTTCGACCTAGAGGGTGGACATGTGTTGCCAGCGCTGATGAGGCGATTCCACGAGGCCCGCTTGGCTGGCGACGACTCAGTGGCGGTATGGGGGACAGGTACGGCTCGTAGGGAGTTCCTTCACGTGGATGACCTAGCCGATGCATGTCTTCACCTTATGGACCACTATTCGGCAGCCGGTCACGTCAACGTTGGGACAGGCATTGACCTGACTATTCGGGAACTAGCCGAAGCCATCCGAGATCTGGTGCACCCGGGTGCAAAAATAGAATTTGACCTATCAAAGCCAGACGGCATGCCCCGCAAGGTTCTGGACGTAACGCGGCTTTCCGAAATGGGTTGGTCGGCATCGACCCCACTGGCCGAAGGACTCACCGCCACGTATGACTGGTTCTTGGAGGCGGGGAGACGGGGAGGCCTTCGGCTCTAACGAAGGTTGGGACCAGACCTCTTGCTGCGCCTCTATTGCTGCTTTGTCTTTCCCGCAGCCTTCTGGGCTTTCTTCCAAGCCCGTACTTCGACCAGCGCTTCGGGTCCATCTATATCTGCCACCGAGCGGGGAACATTATCGGCGAACGGACCAGCCGCTGCCGCCCATCCTTCCGGCCGGTACTCCAGCCGTTTGGCAAGGATGGCAATAAAAATCTTTGTCTTTTCGGCCCCGTAACCGGGCAGTGCTTGGAGACGGAGCGCTAGGTCGGCGCCGTCGGTGGCACCGGTCCATACGGCAGCTGCGTCACCTTCGTGATGGTCGAGCAGGTGTTGACACAGACTCTGGATGCGTCCAGCCATGGACTTGGGAAACCGGTGGATCGCTGGCTTGGTGTTGCATGCCTTGAGAAACGCTTCCGGGTCGGCATCGGCAATAGCGGTTGGGTCGAGGTGGCCAAGACGGTCTCGAAGGGTTGCTGGTCCTCGGAAGGCCCACTCCATGGGTACCTGCTGGTCCAGCAACATGCCGATTAGCAGGGCTAGCGGGTCAGTATTGAGAAGTCGGTCTGCGGCGGCGTCGCCTGTGATAGCCAATGTCCCCAGCATTTTGCTCATGTTCGGAACATACCGTTGAAGTTGTTGAAGTTGCCCACTACTTGGCAAATTTGACGCCAATTGAGTTGATGGACGAACACGTCAACCGATCCTGTGCGCCTTTGGAATGGCCAATTTTGTTCTCTGATAGGTGCCGTGCAACTCAAAAATTACTGTTGCGATTTGTCGCTTATGGTTTCGGTAGTGTCGCTGCCTGTGACGAGCCATGATCAACTCTTCGATCTACCCAAGGATGAAGTCGCGGTTTTCGATTGTCGCCCACGGGTGATCGTTTACACCGATGGGGCATGTTCTGGAAATCCTGGCCCCGGAGGCTGGGCATGGGTGGTTCCAGATGGCCCGTACGCCGCTGGATTTGATCCTCAGACCACCAACCAACGTATGGAGTTGATGGCCACTTTGGAAGCA
>CAWVUB010000101.1:0-8315 GCA_963933065.1 uncultured Acidimicrobiaceae bacterium
CCGAGGCCGTGCTCGTGACTTCTCTGGGAGACAGGTTTGGGCCGTCGGGCTGGCGGATTGGCGGCGATGGACGGGGAGCCACCGGTGCAGCACTAGCAGATGCCGAGGCTTGCTTGGCTGCAGCACATTCAGAGCAGGATGACGCCGCCTCGACTTTCGATCGGGCCGAGCGGGACACGATGGCAGCTGAAGATGAGGTGGCCAGTCTCAACCGTTCGTTGGACGAACATGATGGTCGCTTTACTGCATCAGCTGAGGCATTACAACAACTTCAACTGGAGCGGCGAGCTGTCGTTACCGAGTCCGAGGGTTTACGGACCCGAATCGGTGAATTGGAGCAGCGTCTAACAGACCATGACAGTCGGGTGACTGAGTTGGGTGAACGGTTACCGACGCTGGAGGCTGATGAGGAGGCTTCTGTAGAGGCCGGACACCGGATGCATGAGGCTCGTGCATCGCTTGAGGAGCGGTCGGCCACCCTTGGTGCCTCACGGACTGGGCATGATGTCCGGGTCGCGGATGTTATGGGCCGGAGAACAGTGCTCGGCGCTCGGGTCCTCGACCTCCGGTCTCGTCTGGAGTTGCTGTCTGATGAGCGGGTAATAGCCGCAGCCCGTCAGGATGATTTGGTGGGTCGAGAGAACGCCACTCGTCGACTGGTAGAGGCTGTTGACGTGCGGATGGTTGTGGTCGATGCCCGCCTTGAAACTCTTCGGGAACATCGCCGCCAGCAGTCCGAGCGGGTGCGGGCTGTTGCTGCCCGCCTCGACGGCCTCCGTCGACAGCGCACTGAGGCAGAGAATACTTTGCGAGGGACTCGGGAACGACTATCGCGTATTGAGATTGAACGGGCCGAGACCCGAATGCGAATTGAGAATGTGACTGCAAATATCCGGTCCGAGTTCGACCGGGAGCCTGAAGTAGCCATTGAGGCACCTTGCCCGGTGCTACCTGATGGAATCCTCGCAGCGGCTCGCATTGCCGAGTTGGAGCGAGAACTCAAGCTGATGGGACCGATCAACCCGCTCGCTTTAACTGAGTTCGATTCCCTTAAGGAGCGACACGAGTTCCTTCAAGAGCAACTAGACGACATCCGATCCACCCGCAAGGAACTCCGCAAGGTCATCCGTTCTGTGGATGATGAAATCGTGGCCGTGTTTGCCGCAGCGTTTGCTGAGGTGTCTACCCATTTCACTGATCTCTTTGACTCGCTGTTCCCGGGCGGCCAGGGGAAACTTCGACTTACCGATGCCGGTGACCTTTTGGAGACTGGTGTCGAGGTGGAGGCTCGTCCGTCAGGCAAAAACGTAAAGAAACTTTCGTTGCTATCAGGAGGCGAGCGATCCCTGACCGCGTTGGCCTTCTTGTTTGCTGTGTTCCGCAGCCGGCCGTCGCCATTTTACGTAATGGACGAGGTGGAGGCGGCTCTTGACGATGTCAATCTCCAGCGCTTCTTGGGTCTGGTTAATCAGTTTCGGGACGACGCCCAGTTGGTAATAGTGAGCCATCAGAAGCGCACGATGGAAGCCGCAGACTGTTTATATGGGGTTTCAATGGCGCCAGGCGGCTCATCCAGGGTAGTTAGTGAGCGGGTTGAGGCGGCCCGCGTTGCCGAACGCCTCAACGTTCTTTCCAACGGCTGAATCTCCCGACCCCGCGTCTGGGAGCAGTGACCACCGGAGTACCGTCTTCTACGTGCGGATCCTCGTGGTCGATGATGAGGTTGACCTTTTAGACGCTTTGTCCCGTGGTCTTCGTCGCGAGGGGTACGCGGTGGACACCGTTGACAACGGTGAGGAGGCTCTGGCTAAGGCCTCTTGGACGCCTTACGACCTTGTGTGCCTCGACCTGACTATGCCTGGAATTGATGGTCTCGAGGTATGTGAGCGCCTTCGGACCGAGACGCCTGGCGAGGTTGTGCCCCGAATTTTAATGTTGACGGCTCGGGACGCCTTGGAGGACCGGATCCGAGGTCTCGACGCAGGAGCCGACGACTACCTGGTCAAGCCCTTTGCTTTTGATGAACTCTTGGCGCGGATCCGTTCGCTGCTGAGACGTGATTCTGGTCGGTCAGGTGCCGTGCTGGAGATCGGCGAAGTGGAAGTTGACACGGCCCGTCACCGAGCCAGTCGTAGTGGTCGGGACCTAGGACTAACGGCCAAGGAGTTCGCTGTGCTGCGTTACTTCATGAGCCGTGCCGGAGAGGTCATATCGCAGGAACAACTCCTTGACCACGTGTGGGACGAACATGCTGACCCGTTTACCAATACCGTCCGTGTCACTCTAGGAACCTTACGGCGCAAGCTAACTGCTGAAGATGAGGAACCGATGCTGGAGACGGTGGTTGGCGTTGGCTACCGCCTACTCGACCCGAGCGCGCCTGCAGGACCCGGTGACCGGTGAAAGGCACAGTGCTCGGTTTAGCTGATCGGATGCCTGACCGTTTTGGGAGCCTCCGAACTCGTTTGGCGTTGTTGTACTCAATCGTCCTGTTTGTATTAGCTGCTGTCATGATCGGAGCGATTTATTTAGGCCTTTCCCGGGCGCTGTCTGACGAGCCGATGTCTCGTCTGGCTCGCTTCGAACAGTTAGCCACTGACGGGTTGTCCTCCGAGGCAGTTGATGCAAATCAAGCTTCACTGGTACCTGATGAAAAGCGGGCCCGGCCTTGGCTGGTCATCTTTGAGGAGGAGGTCAACCGAAGGGCTCTAGAGCGACTGCGGGCCTATTCGTTCACTGCTTTAGCTGGCCTGTTTCTTGGAAGCCTTGTAGTGGGATGGTACGTGGCCGGTCTAGTGCTGAGGCCTATCAGTCGGATCTCTTCCGTTGCCCGGGAGATTACGGCAACCGACCTTTCCCGGCGTATTGATCTCGGTGGACCATCTGATGAACTCCGTGATCTGGCAGACACGTTCGATGAGATGCTTGGCCGGCTTGATGAGGCATTCGAGGGTCAGCGTCGGTTTGTGGCTGAGGCATCGCATGAACTTCGAAATCCGCTGGCAGTGATGCGGACAAATCTTGATGTAGTGATGATCGACCCGAATGCTGGGCCCGAGGACTTCCGGTTAGCTGGGAGAGTCGCCCTGCGCGCTGCTGAGCGGATGTCGGTGTTGGTTGACGACCTACTGCTATATGCACACCACGAACGGCCTCATGCCGAGCGGGAGCCTTTGGACTTGTGCGCTGTGGTGGCCGAGACGGTAGAAGATTTCGAGGCGGCGGCTAGTCGAGCGGGTGTCGTGATGGAACTTGGTCACCGTGGCGGCCTCGATGTGCTGGCTGATGTTGCGGCATTGCGGCGAGCAATAGCCAACTTATTGAGCAATGCCATCCGGGTCTCTAACGAGGGAGGGGTGGTGCGTGTATCAACTGGTGGTGATGATGACTTGGTCTGGGTTTCTTTTGTGGATGAAGGGCCGGGGATTGCCGTTGAGAATGTGGAACGTGTCTTTCAACGGTTCTGGCGCGGTGATCGGTCATCTGCCCGGGAAGTTGGGCGATCTGGTCTCGGGTTAGCCATTGTTCGCCAGATCGCCGAAGGGCATGGGGGCCGGGCTACTGTCCGTTCGGTTCTTGGTGAGGGCGCCACGTTCACAGTGTGGCTACCTCGGTATGTGAACCGAGAAGTTTCTCGTCAGGATCGCGCCTGAGTGTTTGCAGAACCGACTTAACGTGGGCAAACCAGTCTGGCCCCTCTACCTTTCTTACTTATGCGTGAAGAGTCGATGCCTGAAGAGTCTAAATCGGATGGACGACCAGTGGCCCCGCTGGCTGAGCGTTCGGTCGATCGACAGAGTATTGAGGTGGCAACCCGAGTGGGTTCAGTTGCGCTAGGCCGCTCCATGGAATCACCCTTTCCGGACTTGCTTCCGGCGCCTGTGCCGCCGATCAATGGACCTAGCCGCCTCACTGGTCGGGTCTTGGCGCTGTTGGCCGTCCTAGTGGTCGGCGTAGTTGCTGGTTGGATGTTGCGGGGAGATGACGGTGTTGATGTAGATACAACTGCTGAGGTGTTAGTCGACCTAGTTGAACGGGTTCTGGAAAGTGAATCCCCAAGCTTGACAGCCGATGATGTACGCAGCATTCTGTCGGGCAACGGTGCACCTGTCGGCCTCTCGAGGGTCGAGGTGGAAGCAATTGTCGCTGACAGCATTACTGGCACTGGGGGGCTCAGTTCTGACGAGGTGTCGTCCATTGTGTCAACGGTGGTGGAGGAGACTGCGGGTCTCGACCAGATCGAAGTGGAGGCCGTGGTCGGACGTTTGGTTGAGGAGTCTGCTGGTCTATCGGCGGTCGAGGTTGAGGCGCTCGTGGCCCGGCTGTTCGCCGAGGCGCCGGTAGATGATTCTGGTGATGAGCCGGTGGTAGCGGTAGCAGATGCTCTTCGCGACACGGTGGTTCTGGTCTCGGCGGTTGGTAGCGGCCAAGGGTCGGGGATTGTGTTCGATGAGACCCGGATTGTGACTAACGCCCACGTGGTTGACGGTGCAGACGAACTGCTCGTCACGTTGCCAAACGGGCGTGAAATTACTGCTGTGGTGGTGGGAGTCGATGTGCGACGCGACGTGGCTGTTATTGAACTGGCGGAAGAGGCAGAGAGCCTGGTGCCTGCTGTGTTTGCCTTCAGTGAGGACTTGAAGGTTGGCCAACTCGCGGTCGCCGTCGGTAGCCCATTCGACCTGCAGCGAACAGTGACGTCTGGAATTGTGAGCGCTCTCGGGAGGGTGATCGATTCTTACGGATGTGAGTCCGGCTTGGGTGCTGACTGTGCGGGTGTTGCCATGATTCAAACCGATGCCCCAATCAATCCTGGAAACTCTGGTGGACCGCTGGCAGATCGTCAGGGTCGAGTTATCGGTATGAATACTTCGATTCGCAGCGGTAATGCCTTTACTGGTGGGAATATCGGCCTTGGGTTTGCCCTACCGAGCGACACCGTGGTGCTGGTGGCTCGGCGGCTAATTGCGGGCCAGCCAGTAGGGACAGCGTGGCTGGGTATCCGGGGAGACTCTCCCACCGATGGGAGTTTCGGCGCGGTAATCATGGAAGTAATTGAAGGGTCTCCGGCTGCTGCAGCAGAGCTGATGGCTGGTGACCGAATTTTTCGGTCCGATGGTCACGTCATCCGAGACATGCCAGCGCTCCGGGCGGACATTCAGATTCGCCTCCCAGGAACGTCGGTTGATCTAGAGGTCGATCGTGATGGGGAGATCCTGTTAATCGAGGTTGCCTTAGGCGCTCTCGACGACCAGTTCGTGACTACAACCGAAGATGACGGTGACGTTACTGAAGAGTGACTGGGGTGCTATGCAGTCTGGGTTTGAGCGGAAGGCGCACCGATAGGCTTCGGCAGCCATGGGCCTACGTTCTCACCTCAGTCGTGCCCGCAATGCCTTGTCGTCCCATCTGGTCACGGTTCGTGCATCCGGAGCTGTCGAAGAGCGCACTTGGCAAGACCTGGAGGACGCTCTCCTGTTGGCCGACATCGGTGTGAAGACAGCCGACGTATTGCTTTCCGAGGCCCGACAGCGTTTCGAGATAAACGACGACGTTGGCGTCGAGGGATTGCTGGACATCTTAAAGACCGTTCTCGTTGAGCGGCTGGGCGTAACGGACCGCTCGCTAGCCACTAGTGGCCAGCCGTCAGTGTGGCTTTTTGTCGGGGTAAACGGAGCAGGCAAGACCACCACTATTGGAAAGGTGGGTAGTCGCGCGGTTGCTGCAGGCCACCAAGTAGTTTTCGCTGCCGGCGACACTTTCCGGGCCGCTGCTGTGGACCAGTTGGCTAGATGGGCAGATCGAGTTGGTTCATCGCTGGTCGCAGGCGCCGAAAATGCCGATCCAAGTTCGGTGATCTTTGATGCCGTCGAACATGCAGCCGCTCGCGGCGCAGACCTTGTGCTGGCGGATACCGCTGGCCGGTTTCATACGAAATCGAACCTGATGGACGAGTTGGCCAAGATACGTCGGGTAGCGGAGAAGGGATCAGGCACGGTAACTGAGACGTTGCTGGTGATTGACGCCACTACCGGGCAGAACGGACTGGTCCAGGCCCGCCAGTTCGCTGAGGTAGCCGAAGTCACGGGAATTGTCTTGACCAAGTTGGACGGTTCGGCCCGTGGAGGCATCGTGGTCGCTGTGCAGGAGGATCTTGGTATTCCGGTAAAGCTGGTCGGAGTGGGCGAGGGTGTTGATGACCTCGTTGAGTTTGATCCGGTGGACTTCGTAGACGCCCTGTTTGGTATCCCGGCGGAGATTTAGCAGACCGGTAACTTCTAGTTAGACGTTCTGGTCAGGGTTGAGGAGGGAAGTAGTACGTGTTCGAGAGTTTGAGTAGTCGGTTTGAGGGGGTTCTTAAGCGGATTAGAGGAAAGGGACGCCTCGGCGTTGAGGACGTTGAGGATTTCCTTGGAGAGTTTCGGCTGGCTCTACTGGATGCGGACGTCCACCTATCGGTAGTCCGCACCTTCCAGGATCGAATCCGAGAGCGGGCGGTCGGCACTGAAGTTAGTGGGGCTCTGAATCCCGGTCAGCAGGTTGTAAAGATCGTGCTTGAGGAGCTGACTGCGGTGCTTGGCGGTGAAACTCACCGGCTCTCCTACGCGTCTAAGCCACCTACCGTGGTGCTACTTGCGGGCCTCCAGGGAGCAGGCAAGACCACCGCAGCAGTCAAGTTGGCTCGCTGGTTTAAAATCCAGGGGCGTAACCCGATGTTGATCGGCGCCGATCTGCAACGGCCGGCTGCGGTGGAACAACTACGAACGCTGGCCGAACGTATTGACGTACCGGTTTTCAGCGATCTGACTGACTCGATCTCGGTAGCTGGAGCTGGGCTGGCCGAGGCCCGGCGTCTGGGGCGCGACGTGGTTATCTGTGACACGGCTGGCCGCTTAGCTATTGATGATGACCTTATGGACGAGTTGGTTGGGGTAGCTGAAGTGCTTGAACCACACCACACCCTCTTGGTGGTTGACGCCATGGTTGGCCAAGACGCTGTTAACACTGCCCAATCGTTCCAGGATCGCCTCAGTCTCGACGCAGTGGTGCTCACCAAACTGGACGGTGATGCCCGAGGCGGTGCGGCGCTAAGTATTAAGGAGGTGTTGGGTCGACCAATTGCCTTTGCATCGACCGGCGAAGCTCTCGATGATTTTGAACTGTTCCATCCGGACCGTTTGGCCAGCCGCATTCTTGGCATGGGCGACGTAGAAACCCTTATAGAAAGGGCTGAAGAGACATTTGAGCAGGCCGAGGCCGAGGCCGCTGCGAGTCGTCTTCTAGATGGTTCGTTCACTCTGGACGATTTTTTGGATCAACTTAAGGCTCTCCGAAAGATGGGACCTATCAGCGACATTATGGGCATGGTTCCAGGAATGGCTCATCAGATGAAGGGTGTCGAGACTGATGTGGACGAGCGTCGGATTGACCGGATTGAAGGAATTATTCATTCAATGACCCCGAGCGAGAGGGTGAACCCAGACGTCATTGATGGTTCTCGGCGGGCTCGGATCGCTGTAGGTAGCGGCACTAAGCCCAATGAGATCAACCAACTGGTTCGTCAGTTTCGTGAGATGCGCAAGATGATGAAGCAGATGGGTGGTAAAAGTCAGGGAGCGAAGGGGCGGCGTAAGGGTCGAAAAGCTCGTGGCGGCAGGACAACAGATGGTGGGTCGGCACCAATTGATAAAAAGAGAGGTCTATCGCTACCTGGACTGGGTGATACAGGGGGAGCGGGGTCGTTTCCAGTAGATCTTGGAAGTTCGTAGCGCTGATCCGACGGTGAAGGCTGGAAAACGGCGCGAAATCCGGCAGACTGGGGCACTGCGCTGGCGGATCACTGCCTGCGTCCGCCTTCATCCCCGCCAGTCAGTGCGTGGGTGTTGACGAACAGTCTCCCTTACAAGAAAGTGGTAACGACGTGGCCGTGAAACTCCGCCTAATGCGGATGGGCAAGAAGAAGCAGCCGACCTACAGGGTGGTTGCGGCTGATTCGCGTAAAGCGCGAAATGGCAGGATCATCGAGGCAGTTGGCTTTTATGACCCACGACGGGATCCGTCCGTGATCGAGATCGATAATGAGAAAGCGTTGGCGTGGTTGCGCAACGGTGCTCAACCAACCGACCGTGTTGAGAAGCTCCTAAAGATCACAGGAGCATGGGACGAGTTCAAGGGGCAGCCAGTTGGCACTAGTGTCACTGCTGCGCCTGAGCCGGTGGTGGCTGCTGCGCCTGAGCCTGTTGTGGAGGCTGCTGCAGAGGAGCCTGTTGTGGAGGCTGCTGCAGAGGAGCCTGTTGTGGAGGCTGCTGCAGAGG
>CAWVUB010000102.1:0-8288 GCA_963933065.1 uncultured Acidimicrobiaceae bacterium
TCCTTTCATGCCACTTAACAGTCCATTTGTCACCGGTAAACGCTCGGGGGCCACTACCACGACGACACCATCAGAAATAGTTCCGGCCGTGGTGACGCTGTGAGCCAACACCGGACGACCTCCGAGATTGACAGCCTGTTTGTCACCCCCAAACCGCACCCCGCTGCCGGCCGCCACAACAATTGTCCAGACACTCACTGGATGTCTCCATCAAGGGTCTCTGTTGCCGATGTCGGCGCGGTCGGGTACATATCACTAGCATGGCTAATTGACATGCCAGACACCACCCTCTTCCGTGAAACTACGTTGTTCGCCCAGTTGGGGGACGACGCACTAGAGACGATTGTTGCTGCCGGCCAGGACCTCCAGTTGACACGCGGAGACGTCCTATTTCAAGAAAATGAGACTCCTGACGAGTTGTTCGTCGTGGTGTCGGGCCGGATCGCCATCGCCAACAAATCCATCGACGGCCGCGAATCGATGGTAGCCCTCATGGAGGATGGTGACCTTTTCGGCGAAATGGGACTGTTCGACGGGCAGGGCCGATCGGCCGAGGCCCGTGCACTAGAGCCTTCAGTGGTGACTGCCGTACCGTATGGACCAGTCCGAGCAGCCTACGAATCCGACCCAACACTGCTGTGGCGGGTCGTGGAGATGCTGACCGGACGGCTCCGGACTATGGACGCCGCTCTAGCTGATTCTGTATTTCTTGACGTAACGGGACGTACTGCCAAGCGCCTGCTGGAATTAGCCGGCGAGGACGATGAGTTCTCGCTGCCCATTACTCAGGAGGAACTGGCTGGCATGGTCGGGGCATCACGCGAGCGTGTTAACAAGGCCATCGCCTCGTTTATACGCCTGATGTGGATTGAACAGATTGACCGTACCTATCGGATTATCAACCGAGAGCAGTTGACCATCCGTTCGCGTTAGCAGGCGTGGAGCAAACAACAGATCTTCTCAGATGAACTGGCTAAGTGGTCCCGCTCAACCGGCTAACCATTTGAGCGCCCTCACCCAAGCGTCAGCTGCGGCGTCAGGACTGTGAGCTGGCCGATCCGCATCGTGCACGAAACCATGGCCAGCACCCTCGTAGCGCTTCACCGAGGCACCAAGAGCCTCTAACTCATCGACGTGGTCCGTCGGCGTCCATTCGTCATCAGCCCCTATGACAGCGAAAACCGATGACGGGTCACCGAGAGCCAGCAAGTCGAGCGGTTCACCTTGTCCTGGGCCCCGCCAAGCTTCGGGGACGTGGATCATCCCGTAGAAAGGGCATGAGCGTTCAAACCGGCCAGTACTCACCGCTTTGAGTGCGTACATCCCACCCATACAGAAGCCGAGGATGGACACCAAGTTGGCCCCGGTGGAATCGGCTGCGGCCATAGCGTCGCCCATTACCCGGTCGTCGTGAAGTGTCGATGCTGCCTCTAAACGCTTGCTCGCGTCGAGCTCTTCCCGACCTGGGTAGAGCTCAAAGGTAGCCACTGACCAGCCAGTCTCAATGGCCAAGTGGGCTACCAGGTCATCAAACAGAGGTCGCATCCCCATCACGTCTGGTATGACCACTAGACCTCGGTCTGCTGGGGCACCAGATTGACGGGCTACTTCTGCGGTGGTGCCTGAAGGTAGTTTGATTCGCATGAGTTAGTTCTTAGCAGCCAGCCCTCCCCTAGGTCGCCGTTGAGACAATCGTTTGGTATCAAGGAATTAGACCCCAGGGGCAGCAGGAAGCAGACCTACAGCAGCCACGGCCTCAACTAGGGTGGCTATCCGAATCAGCTCGATACCGGCGGGTGGATCAGGGGTGGATGCCGGGACCACAGCACGCCGAAAGCCCAGGCGAGCGGCCTCATTTAAACGTCGCCCAGTATCTGTAACCTGACGCAACTCGCCACCCAGACCCACCTCTCCAAAGGCCACAGTGTCAGGATCGAGGGGCCGACCCACCACGGCCGAAACTATTGCCAAGGCTAAAGGGAGATCGGCGGCCGGTTCGGTTACCTGGGCTCCGCCGACCACCGTGGCGTAGACGTCGAGCGCACCGGGATCGATTCCAGCACGACGCTCCAGCACTGCCAGCAGGAGAGCGAGACGACGACCGTCAAGCCCTTGAGGCGACCGTCGAGGATGAGGCGTAGATGAACGGACCACTAGAGCTTGGACCTCCAGAAGCAGAGGTCGTTGCCCCTCGAGCGCGGGCATGACCACCGAGCCAGCCACGTCGGAGGCCCGGTCACCTAGGAATAGTCGACTGGGGTCGTCCACAGAACGTAGCCCGTCAGTCTCCATAGCAAATAAGCCGATCTCGTCAGTCGCCCCGAACCGGTGCTTAACCACCCGTAACATTCGCAGGGCATGGTGGCGGTCACCGGTCAGTTCGGCCACCGTGTCAACCAGGTGCTCCAGAGTCTTAGGGCCCGCCAACAAACCATCTTTGGTGAGGTGTCCAACCAGCACAGTGGCCAGTGAACGGGTCTTGGCCTCAGCAACTAGGCGTTGTGCCGAAGCACGAACTTGGCCCACCGAACCCAATGCACCCCCCTCAGTGGCTAAGTGAACAGTCTGAATAGAGTCGACGATGAGCAGGTCGGGTTCTAAACGGTCAAGGTGGGCGACCACCGCCTCCACTGAGGAATCACCGGCTAACCAAAGCTCGTCATGAACAGCTCCTAGACGCTCGGCCCTTAGCCGGACCTGAGCAGCCGACTCCTCAGCGCTTACCAGTAATACTCGACCCCCTGCCTGGGCTCGGGCGGCTGCCAGCTGCAAAGTGAGAGTGGACTTACCGACACCCGGCTCGCCGACCAACAAGGTGACCGACCCACGAACTAAGCCCCCGCCGAATGCTCGGTCAGCCTCTGCCATACCGGTGGGCACTGCGTTGGACTCATCAAGGGTAAGCGCCGACAGGGGTTGAACATCTCCGATATCCCATACGGAATCTGGCCCGCTAGCCATGCCGAGACTCCGGCCCCTGGCGGCTACCAGAACCTCCACAAGGGCGTTCCAGTCACCACAGTTGCCGCAGCGCCCCACCCAACTGGGATGGGGCGTGGCACAAGAGGAACACTCAAACGAAGTCCGGGCGTGGGTACTGCTCGCGATACTCGTCATGGGGCGAACGTTACGAGCCGCCTGCGACAGCCTTAGATTGGGCCAACAGGCTTGGCTCTAAACAGCCCGGCGAATCCGTCAATAGCCGGATGCGAGAACCCCTCGGGGACCAGTGCTGCACCTCTTAGCAGCACAGTGGACATCCCAAGATTCCGTGCCGCGTCCAAGGTGACCGGCTCCGAATCAATTAGAAGCATGTCTGCGAAATCCACACCCGAGATTCGACGCAGGGCCTCAAACATGGCCGAACTGGGCTTACGAGCCCCAATCTCTCCGGACACCACCCACGGGTCAACTCGCTGCTCGAGCCCAAACCGTCGTTGAAGTTGCATTGACCACGGTAGAACCGCATTAGTCAGACATGCCACAGGGAGGCCTCTTTGCTCCATCCTCTCAAGGAACGGCAACACGTCAGACCGCATTCGCACCCGAGAGAGGTACGCAGCGTCCAGCGTTTCAGGGTCTCCCGACACTCCGACCGCCGCCCAAAACTCACCACTGGATAGATGACCGAGACTCGCTGACCGATATCGGTCGGCCACCTCACTGGGGTCAACTACACCACCCTGCTCACGTACGAAGGGCACTAAGAGCCCTTCGGGATCACCGCCCGGATCCCAGACCACGCCGATACCGCCCAATACCACCAGGCGGAGCGGCGAAGGCGCGTCAGAAGCAATCGGAGGCTCCACCTCCCTAGCGCGAGAAGGTCCTGAAGTATCCAATCCTCTAGTCATCCGACTAGTCGCCAAGGATGCAGTCGCTACCATCCGACGACGCCTAGACACCAGCAAACTTAGTATCTGGAAGCCCGACACTAGAAAAAACAGGCCTCCAGCGATGACTGAAACGGTTCGCCAGGTCCGAGGCGTGGCGTCGGTCAACACCCCATTGGCTTGAAACAGCGTGGGGACCGGATCACCAAGCACCACTATCCACCGCTGGACGGCTTCGGATCCCTCAGGTTGCAACTCTGACACCAATTCAGGTGACTGGCCAAGATCGGTCGGCATGTCAGCCACCAGAGTGAGCGAGAACGATGTAGCGGGGTCGCAGAACCCTTCAAGACATCCAGCCAGATCAGCCAACTCCCTGTCAGATCGGGCAAACGGCAACCCTTCCAGAACCGCAGCAAGCTCCACATCGGCCAGGAGGGGTAAGCCTGCAGAGAGATCGATTCGACCACTGAGAAGCCAAGTCGTTTTCGCAAACTCCCGTTCGCGCACCAGTCGAACCTCAGAGATCGCCTTTGGTCCAAGGACCTCGGCCAGAACAGTGGCCAGATGTTCGGAATGGTCAAACAACTTACGTGCACTAATTCGAGCCGACGTACCCGTCGCTGAGGTTTCCTCAGTAAACGGACCACTAATAACCCAGCCGGCGTCCACTAGGTCGTTGACGCGGACCCGTTCATCCAACCCACCGATGGCCTCAACGGCCTCTCGATCCAACTCAAGGCTGACGTCAACGTGGCCCGTGCCGTCTGGAGCGACATCGATAGTAACCGTTGCGTCGGCCCTGCAGGCCGCCGCAACTAACACCAAGCCAACTATGGCTAAACCAAGCCGCATTTGGGAGCCAAGCATCCCACCAAAACCGGAGAAGTGGTTAGGAAGGCTGTGTTGACTCGACGCCCTCGACCGCCATCTCAACGGTCGGTGGCTCGAACCCGGCTGTAGCCCGGAATGCCACGCGCTTATCGCCCGGCGCATCGGGATCATCTTCAACATCGACTATCACGATGTCCCCGGCTGAGAACTCTTTAAGGAGCAAGCGCTCTGACAGCGGGTCCTCGACCAGACGTTGGAGTGCTCGGCGTAGCGGACGGGCACCCATAGACGGGTCATATCCCTGCGCCGCCAGGTGGCTCTTGACAGCATCGGTCAGTTCCAGACCCATACCTTGGCCCGACAGTTGAGTGGCCACTCGCACGACCATCAGGTCAACAATGCGGGTCACCTCAGCCAGCGAAAGCTCATGGAAGACAATGGTGTCGTCGATGCGGTTCAGAAACTCAGGTCGAAAGTGGGCCTTGAGAGCGTCGTTGACCTTTGTCTTCATTCGCTCGTAACTCACCGCCTCATCAGCCTTTGCAAAGCCCAGATTGGCTTTACGCAGGTCAGCCGTGCCGAGGTTCGACGTCATAATCAAGACAGTGTTACGAAAATCGACACTACGACCCTGAGAATCAGTCAATCGGCCTTCTTCCAGAATTTGGAGCAACGTATTGAAAACATCCGGGTGGGCCTTCTCCACCTCGTCAAACAACACCACAGAAAATGGACGCCGACGGACCGCCTCAGTGAGTTGACCGCCCTCCTCGTAGCCGACATAGCCAGGGGGGGAACCAACAAGGCGGCTCACCGTGTGCTTCTCCATGTACTCCGACATGTCCAACGAGATAAGAGCTTGCTCATCACCGAACAGAAACTGCGCCAAGGTCTTGGCCAACTCGGTCTTGCCTACTCCGGACGGGCCCAGAAAGATGAATGACCCAGACGGTCGCTTTGGGTCCTTAAGGCCGGCCCGTGTTCGCCGGATGGCCTGACTGACCGCCTTGATGGCGTCCTCTTGCCCAATGACTCGCTTATGGAGTTCGTCCTCCATCTTCAAGAGTTTCTGGGTCTCTTCCTCCGTGAGTTTGTAGACAGGAATACCGGTCCAAACCGAAAGGACCTCGGCAATAGCCTCTTCGTCGACCTCATCAAATAGATCTTGACCGGCGGACTTCAATTCGGACTCCTTGGCTTCCTTGCGAATCAGAAGCTCTTTCTCAGAATCACGTAAGCGTCCAGCCTCCTCAAAATCCTGAGCCTCGACAGCAGCCTTCTTACGCTGCACGACCTCAGCCAGATCAGTTTCAATCTCACGCATATCATCAGGAGTGTGCATACGCTTGATCCGCATACGGGATCCAGCCTCGTCGATCAGGTCTATGGCCTTATCGGGTAGGTACCGATCCGAGATGTAGCGGTCAGCCAAGTTAGCTGCAGCGACCAGCGCTTGATCAGTAATGGTTACTCGGTGATGGCTCTCGTAACGTTCGCGCAAGCCTTTGAGGATTTCAATGGTGTGCGGCACCGTTGGCTCTTCAACCTTCACAGGCTGGAAGCGACGCTCAAGAGCCGCATCCTTCTCAAGGTGCTTACGGTATTCGTCGAGCGTGGTAGCGCCAATGGTCTGAAGTTCCCCTCGAGCCAGCATCGGTTTCAGAATTGACGCCGCGTCGATAGCCCCTTCAGCCGCACCAGCTCCCACAAGAGTATGAATTTCGTCGATGAAGAGAACGATGTCGCCCCGGGTCTTAATTTCCTTGAGAACCTTCTTCAGGCGCTCCTCAAAGTCTCCCCGGTATCGGCTGCCGGCTACTAGTGCACCCAGATCGAGCGTGTACAACTGCTTGTCCTTGATGGTCTCAGGAACGTCATCATCAGCAATTAACTGGGCTAGGCCCTCAACGATGGCCGTCTTTCCTACACCCGGTTCTCCAATGAGAACCGGATTATTTTTGGTCCTGCGCGATAACACCTGCATGACTCGCTCAGACTCACGATGGCGGCCAATGACCGGATCTAGTTTCTTGTCACGTGCGGCTTGAGTGAGGTTTCGACCGAACTGGTCTAGAACGAGCGAACCTGACGACGAATCGCCACCGCTGCCGCCGCTGGTAGCGCCCGCCTTGTCTGACGACTCAGACGGACCCTGACCGGACCCGGCATACCCCGACAGCAACTGGATGACCTGCTGGCGAACCCGAGAAAGATCGGCACCCAACTTCACAAGAACCTGGGCAGCCACGCCCTCACCCTCGCGAATCAGCCCAAGCAGGATGTGCTCAGTACCGATGTAATTATGGCCGAGTTGCAGTGCCTCTCTCAGCGAAAGTTCCAGGACCTTCTTAGCGCGGGGCGTGAAAGGGATATGACCACTAGGTGAACTGGCGCCATGACCAATGAGCTCCTCAACTTGGCTTCGCACCGCCTCAAGTGAGATGCCGAGCGACTCAAGCCCCTTTGCTGCTACACCCTCACCCTCGTGGATTAGCCCGAGCAAAATATGCTCCGTGCCGATGTAGTTGTGGTTGAGCAGTCGCGCCTCTTCTTGGGCGAGTACCACGACCCTTCGGGCCCTGTCGGTGAACCGCTCGAACAACGGGATGCCTCCTGCGCTGGCTTACTTTTATGAGGTTTCTAGTTACTGAGATATCTGGTGACGTCTCCCCCGCCTCCTCCAAGTGTACCGGTGGCCGGTCACGCGCCATTCGCGCGTTCTCAATGCCGTTTTGCCAGCTACCAACTGCGCCCTATCCTCACCTAGTGGCTCCCATCATCCCTCCGCCCATTGGTTCGCCCCCTCACAGTCTTTTGGAACTGCCTGGGATGGCCGACGCTCTGGCCCGTACCGAGGCTGAACTGCGCAACGCCGTGGAGTCTGACGAACCATTCCTGACCGAAGTGGCCTGTCATCTAATCGAAGCCGGCGGCAAGCGGATCCGCCCAGCCCTGACCGTAACGGCCGCTCAAGTCTTGGACGCTGAACCCACGATGGCCACTACAGAAGTTGTCCGTGGTGGAGTAGCCGTCGAACTGGTCCACCAGGGTTCGCTCTACCACGACGACGTAATGGACGGGGCTGAGACCCGTCGCACTGTCCAGAGCGTGAATGCCCGTTGGGGCAACCTTGAGGCGATACTCGCCGGCGATTACCTGCTGGCCCGGGCGTCTGAGATCGCAGCAGACCTGGGGACCGAGGTGGCCGGTTTATTGGCCTCGACTATCGCCTCACTATGTGAGGGTCAGGTTCGAGAACTACGCCATGCATTTGATGTGGACCGGACCGAAGCCGCATACCTAGCCTCAATTGCCGGTAAGACCGCCGCTCTGCTAGCCACAGCGGCCCGTGTTGGAGCCATCGTCGCCGGGCACCCCCGAAGCGTGGTTGAAGCCCTAACCGGATTCGGTCACCACTATGGCATGGCTTTTCAGATCGTTGACGACTTACTCGATGTGGTGGCAACAGATGAAGAACTAGGCAAGCCGGCAGGAAACGACCTAGTGGAGGGCACTTACACGCTTCCGGTAATCCGAGCGTTGGCTGGACCTTCTGGTGAAGAGCTAAAAGACCTTCTGGGTGGAGAGATTGATTCCGTCATCCGAGATCGGGTACGCGCC
>CAWVUB010000103.1:0-8199 GCA_963933065.1 uncultured Acidimicrobiaceae bacterium
GTTGTTACGACTGTGCCGGTTGTTACGACTGTGCCGGTTGTTACGACTGTGCCGGTTGTTACGACTGTGCCGGTTGTTACGACTGTGCCGGTTGTTACGACTGTGCCGGCTACTACGACTGTGGTCCCGCCGAGCACTACGGCCGGAATGTTTGGTGGATTAGGCGCCAAGTTGGTGGCCCAGTTGCTGGGTCACCCATGCATCGCCGATGGCGACCTGAGCGACTGTGGACCGGAGGTTGACGGCTTAATCGAGGGCCTCATCGAATAACAACCACGGCTGTAAGTCATGAAGAGAGAATCAGTCTAAATAATTTGGGTATCGAACATGTGTTCGATACTGTTGAGAAGTGGGCCAATTCAATTCCAAGATGAATTGGTCGGAGATGGAGGGTCGCCTATCTGATCGGCCGTTCGGCGCGACTCTTCAAAAAGTGACCAAGCGGGCTGTTGCTGGCCCTCCTCTGGAGGTGAGATCAGGGCGGACAGATCCTGCCTATGCAGAACTCCACTGTCACTCTCACTTCAGCTTCCTTGACGGAGCCTCATCGCCCGACGAACTGGTATCCGAGGCGGTGCGCCTTGGGTTGACCGCTCTGGCCTTGACCGATCATGACGGCTTCTACGGGGTAGCCCGCTTTGCGGAGGCGGCCCGGGCCTATGACCTGCCCACCGTCTTCGGCAGTGAGCTTTCTTTAGAAATTCCAGGAATTAACCGCTCAGCTCGTATAGGAAATTCCGACCCGATGGGTATCCACCTTGTTGTTCTGGCCTCTGATTCGAGTGGTTACGCCCACCTAGGGACGGCCATTGCCGAGGCCCAGTTAGCGGGCAGGAAGGGCCACCCTCGGCTCTCGCTGGACCGTCTTACTGAACTGGCCGGCATCGATCCCCACTGGATGGTCCTCACCGGCTGTCGGAAGGGAGTCGTCCCTGCGGCGCTGGCAGCTAACGGCCCAGTAGCGGCTCGCCGAGCACTCGATGACTTAGTAGATCGGTTTGGGCGTGATCGGGTGGTGGTTGAGCTGTGGGATCATGGACATCCACTGGACGCTGAACGCAACACCGTTTTGTCCCAGTTGGCTGGGGCTGTCGGGACTGAGTTGGTGGCCACCAACAACGTTCACTACCACCGCCCGACCCGTCGTCGACTAGCCACCACTATGGCCGCCATCCGGGCCCACCGGTCACTAGACGAGCTTGACGGATGGCTTCCGGCGGCCGGCATGGCCCATCTCCGTTCGGGTGTTGAGCAAGCCCACCGATTTTCTCGGTTCCCAGGAGTGGTGGCAGCAGCCGATGAGTTAGGGAGACGGTGTGCCTTCGACTTCCAGTTGGTCACCCCTGGTCTACCGCCATACCCGTGTCCTGACGGACTCGACGAGATGGGTCTGCTCCGAGAACTAGTCACCAACGGAGCTGTTGACCGGTATGGGCCCCGTGGCGTTGAACGGGTAACTGGGGCGTGGGCCCAGATTGATCGAGAGTTGGATGTCATCGCCGATTTGGGCTTCTCGGGCTACTTCTTGGTGGTGGACGACATCGTAACTTTTTGCCGCCGATCCGAGATCTATTGCCAGGGTCGGGGGTCGGCAGCCAACTCAGCAGTTTGCTATGCACTGGGGATTACCAACGCCGATGCCGTGGGCTTAGGCCTTCTCTTTGAACGTTTTCTCTCTTCGGCACGGGAGAGTCCACCGGATATTGACTTGGACATCGAGAGTGGGCGACGCGAGGAGGTCATCCAGTACGTGTACAACCGTTATGGCCGTGACCATGCCGCTCAGGTAGCCAATGTCATTACCTACCGGCCCCGATCCGCTGTACGCGACGTTGCTCGCGCTCTGGGTTATTCCTCAGGCCAGCAGGACGCTTTTGTCAAAGGGCTAGACCGTCATGGTCCAATCCGATCTGGTTCTGGCTTGCCAGATGATGTGGCCACTTTGGCCGACGAACTATGCGACACCCCACGTCACCTGGGCATTCACTCGGGTGGGATGGTGGTATGTGATCGGCCAATAGCTGAGGTGTGCCCGGTGGAGTGGGGGCGTATGGCGGGCCGCAGTGTGCTCCAGTGGGACAAGGATGATTGCGGTGCTATCGGATTGGTCAAGTTCGACCTATTGGGGCTGGGGATGCTCAGTGCTCTGCATCACACCGTGGACCTAGTGGCTACTCACGAGGGGGTTGAGGTCGACCTAGCCCACCTGCCTCAAGAAGATGGCGTGTACGACATGATCTGCGACGCAGACACCATCGGTGTGTTTCAGATCGAGAGCCGGGCCCAAATGGCCACTCTGCCCCGGCTACGACCCCGCCGGTTCCATGATCTGGTGGTGGAGATCGCCTTGATTCGGCCGGGCCCCATACAAGGAGGGTCAGTTCACCCCTACATTCGACGTAGAAGTGGTCATGAGCCGATCACGTACCTCCACCCTCTCTGTGAGAATGCCCTGGCTAAGACACTAGGGGTTCCTTTGTTTCAAGAGCAGCTCATGCAGTTGGCCATCGATGTGGCCGGTTTCACGGCCACTGAGGCTGACCAGTTGCGTCAAGCTATGGGTTCGAAGCGCAGTCATGGCCGTATGGAGGCTCTCCACCAACGATTCCTGGATGGGGCAGGAAACCTAGAGGTGCCGGTTGACGTGGCTGAGCAGGTCTGGCAGAAGTTGGCAGCCTTTGCTGACTATGGATTCCCAGAGAGCCACGCCGTGTCGTTTGCTTACCTCGTTTATGCCAGTTGTTGGTTGAAGTATCATCATCCAGCAGCATTTTGTGCTGGGCTCCTGAACGCCCAACCTATGGGTTTCTACTCGCCGCACTCGCTAGTTCAGGATGCCCGACGCCATGGAGTGGAGGTTCGAACCCCTGATCTGAACCAGTCCAAGGCATCGGCATCGCTGGAAGGGGAAAGTCCGGGACTAGTCCTGCAGATGGGAATCGGGTCTATCCGAAGCATTGGAACCGATTTGGCCACGGCCATAGCGGCAGGCCGACCCTACGACTCAATTGAGGACCTCCAGCGACGAATTGGCCCAGGACGACGGGCTATGGAGGCGCTAGCCGTTGCTGGGGCTTTTACCTGTTTCAATGCTGGCCGCCGAGAGGCTCTCTGGACAGCGGGTGCATTAGCGGCCACTGGACCAGACCATCTGACTGGGATAGTGACCGGGATCGTACCGCCGCCGCTGCCCGCCATGGATGAAGTTGCTGTAGCCCGGGCCGACCTGTGGGCCACAGGGGTCTCTCCGGATGGTCATCCCACACGCTTCATGCGCGATCAGTTGGCTGCTGACGGGGTGATCACTGCGGCAGATCTCCGGACGGTGGCTGATGGTGCTCGTGTCTGGGTAGCGGGAGTGGTCACCCATCGACAGCGACCCCACACGGCTAGTGGGGTCACCTTCGTGAGCCTGGAGGACGAGACCGGTCTAGTCAACGTGATTGCCTCAGTGGGCTGCCGGGCAAGGTACAGCGAAGCGATAAACGCCCCTGCGCTATTTGTTCGAGGTCGGGTAGAGGCTGTTGAGGGAGTTGTAAATGTGGTGGCTGAGCGGATCCAACCTCTTGCGGTCCATTCACCGGACCGGTCTCGAGACTTTCGCTGACGTTCCTGAAAACATGATCCAGAGAAAGAGTCGGGCTGGGCGGTGAGAATCCAGCACACTGGTAGGTATGGACTTATCGTCCCGCACTCCACTAGCCGCCCGGGTGGCCGACACTCGGCAACGATTAGTCGCGCTCGCTGTCGGGGTGGTGGCTGCTTCTGCCGGTGGCCTAGTACTTGCATCCGCTGAAGGAACGCTGACTGACCTCCCTGGTCTGCTACTTCTAGTTCCGGGTGCCATCGCCTTGCGGGGCAACGTCTTTGGGGCAGTCGGGAGCCGTTTAGGAACAGCGGTGCACACTGGGACCTTCCGCCTGTCGATCCGTTCCGATGGCGTAGTGGGCCAGAACATACTGGGAGCGGCGGCGCTCTCACTGGTGCTGAGCGCAGTACTTGGAGTGCTAGCCCGGGGCGCAGCCGTGGTATTTGGCCTCGCTCCGACAATGTCGCTAGCTGACTTTGTAGTCATCTCAACAGTTGGTGGCCTATTGGCTTCGGTCGTAGTCGGTTTAGTCACCGCTGGACTGGCCGCTGGCTCCGTCCGCTTTGGCTGGGACCTCGACAACGTGATGGCACCACTGGTGTCCACGCTAGGGGACCTAGCTACTGTGCCGGCTCTCGTGGTGGCAGCCGTACTGGCCGATCGAGCCGGGCTGACCGATGTTCTAGGGTTGGGGTTGGCGGCCCTGGCTTTCGTGGTATTGGTGGCAGCGTGGTGCACTCCTCTGGAGGAGGTTCGCCAGATCGTTCGCCAATCCGTGCCGGTGCTGATAGTGGCTGGCGTGCTGGATCTGGTGGCTGGGGTGGCTATCGAAAAACGCCTCGACGACCTGTTGGCAGCAGAGGCAATCCTTGTACTACTACCGGCGTTCCTTGGGACCGCTGGGGCTCTCGGGGGGATTCTGTCTAGTCGCTTGTCCACCCATTTCCATTTAGGCCTCGATGACGCTACGTCGCTGCCTAGTCGATCCAGTTTTCGTGAGGCACGTTCAGTGGTTCTGATTGCCATACCGATTCTTGTTCTGTGTGGGTGCCTCGCCCATTGGGCTTCGGTGGCGACTGGGCAAACTACGCCGGGACTGGGTGACTTGCTGGCTGTAGTCTTGATCGCTGGAGCGTTGGTGACCGTGCTCGTGGTCATTGTGGCGTATTACACCACCATGGCCGCCTTTCGGTTTGGCGTAGACCCCGACACCTATGGCATTCCGATGGTTTTGTCGGTGCTTGACTTGGTGGGTGCCTTCACTCTGATTCTGGCCATGTTGGCTTTGGGGGTCGTATGAAACAACGGCGCTTTTTATTAAGACCTGAACAGGTTACAAATATACTTAATTCCAGGTATCGAGTGAGGAAGTGATGGACGAGAGACCACGCACACTGCGGGCCATGCTGGCCGAAGCCAAGGACACTTCAGAGTTGATGGTGGATCTAGCTTATGCCGCGGTTTACTTCGGCGACCCTGACATGGCTGAGGAAGTCGACGAGCTCGAGGAACAAATGAGTGAGTTGGTCCACGACATGCGCGCTGTATGTGTTTTGGCCGGACGGAGTCCACGCGACGCTGAAGGAATGTCGTCAGTGCTTCAGGTGGTGTCAGCAATCGAGCGTATGGCCAACGACGCAGTAGATATCGCCCGGATCGTTACCCACCGATTGGGTATTCCTCGGCAGTTGGTGGCTGATCTATCTGACGCTGAAGAGGTTTCGCACCGGGTGCTAGTCAGTGACGGTTCCCATATGGCTCACCGCCCACTGTCGGCTCTCGAGTTAACTGTGCAGGCGGGGATGCGGGTCATGGCCGTCCGTAGAGGCCGGCAGTGGATCACCGATGTAGATGGCGCGACGGTACTGGTGCCTGACGACGTGTTATTTCTTCATGGCTCGCCCGATGGGATCACTCGCTTGCGCGAGTTGGCCGCCGCCCCAGTTTGGGAACCCCTTCGACCAGATGACGGCGACGTTCTTACTGACTTGGACCGGGCCGTGGACGTCTTAGTCGAAATGAAGAACTTGTCCGAAGCTGCTGTCGGGCTTGCTTACAGCGCTCTGGTACTTGGGGATCGGGGGCTAGCTGCGGAGGTTGGCCACCTCGAGGAGCGGCTAGACGAGATGAAGGACCACCTAGAGTTGTGGGTATTAGGGGCAGCCGCTGCCGGGTTGGACCCGTCGTCGTTGCGGGGTCTATTGCATCTCGCTGAGGCTGCTGAGGATCTGGGTGACCAGGCTCGGGCAATGGTTTGGCTGGTCGAGGAGGGCGAGGAACTCCATCCTATTTTGGGTATTGCCCTGGGAGAGGCTGACGAGGTAGTTGTCCATTTCCCCGTAGCTGCTGAAAGTGCAGTTGACGGATCGACACTGAAAGACCTCCAACTAAACATTGAACCTGGTTTTACGGTGTTAGCCGTTCGGCGTGGGGGTGGGTATCTCTATCGGCCGCGAGGCCAAGTGCGCCTTTCGGCAGGAGATAGCGTTATTGCCAGTGGCCCAGACGAGGGTCAGGCTCTGTTGGCGGCCATGTTCGGATGGGAACTCGTCGAGAACAACGATGGTGAGGATGAACTAGTACCCACATCCTGATTGGTGTTTCTCAGCAGAAACCTGTCATCCGGTTAGTCCACCGGTGTGGTGTCTGCTGCTTCGATCGATGGAGTTGGTTCAGGTCCGGCCGCTAAGTCCTCTTTGACCGAACTATTGCCTGTAAACAGTTCAGCGATAGCTCCGATCGAGCCAAGGCTGGCGCCCAAGTCGGCGGGCATGAAGATCTTGGTGGCCCGACCGTCAGCGATCGTTCCAAGAGCCTCAAGGTACTTGATTGCCAGTAGGTCGGGCGTGGGGTCACCATCGTGAATGGCCCCGTAGACGCTCCGGACTGCTGCGGCCTCACCTTCAGCCACCGTAAGTTGCCGATAACGCTCTGCATCGGCAACCGCTCGGATGGCGTCAGACTCGCCCTCGGCTTCAAGAACGGCCTGCGCACGGACTCCCTCGGCGGCCAGAATCACCGCCTGCTTCGCCCCCTCTGCGCGCGTGATTGCTGCCTCTCGGGTGCCATCAGCCTCAAGCACGACGGCCCGACGGGTGCGTTCGGCCTTCATCTGCTCATGCATGGCATTCATCACATCGGTAGGTGGGTCAATCCGTTGGATCTCGACACGTACGACTTTTACGCCCCACTTATCGGTTGCGTCGTCGAGCACCTCGCGGAGGGAGACATTTACGTTGTCTCTTGACGTCAGAGCATTGTCCAGCGACATATCGCCAATCACATTGCGGAGGTTGGTCTGGGCCAGCTTAGTGACGGCCATCATAAAGTTGGCCACGTTGTAGATCAGTCGCTGAGCATCGGTGGGCTCGTAATAGATGACTGCATCTACGGTGACTGTCACATTGTCCTTGGTGATGACCTCCTGCGGAGGCACGTCGATGACCTGCTCACGCATATCCACCCGAGCGAGTGACTGAATGACTGGGATAATGACCTTTAGGCCTGGGTCGACAGTGGCTTTGTAGCGACCCAGTTGTTCCACGATGCCCTTCTGGAAGGGCCGGACAATCTTGACGCTGGAAGCAGCGAAGATAAACGCCACCACAGCGACGACAGCTAGTACAACAACGGCGATGGACATGGGAACGACCTTTCGTAGGAAATCAGCGAGGATCAGTCGACGGGAGTGACGACGGCCCTGGTGCCCTCGATTCGTATCACCTGAACGGGGGTGCCGGTGGGTAACGGTACGCCGTCGGCAGACTCGACGTGCCAGTTTTCTCGACCGATACGCACGGTGCCCATACGGGTACCTGCAGTGTCCGGTTCGCTGGTGATGACCCCAGTTTCGCCCACCATGCGATCCGCGCCTACTCCTACGGGATTACCTCCGCGCGCCATTCGTCGAGCCATTGGTCGCAACCCGGCAAAAGCGGCTGTTGATACGAGGACGAAGGCCGACCACGACCAGACCTCTCCAGCTCCGGCGAAGGCCACAATGGTGGCCGCTGTAGCACCAACGCCAAACGGCAGCAGGAAGAAAGCGCCGGTCATGGCTATCTCACCGACGACGAACATCGCGGCGGCACCAAGCCAGATCCAACGCCAGGCCTCGGGGTCCATTGGTTCGCTCCTCGCTTCGTTTGAGATTCCTAAGTTACACCTGAGTGACTGCTGATCCCCAGCAAGGTTTTCACCGGGAGCCGATACGTGGGCGCTACCGTCAACCGCTGTGTCTGACTTCAGTCCTGTTTCTGCCGACGCACCGTTGCGACTACTGACCGTGCACGCCCATCCTGATGACGAAGCATCAAAGGGGGCCGCCACGGTGGCAGCCCTTCATGCTGACGGCGTGCATTGTGTTTTGGTTTGTTGTACCGGAGGAGAGGCGGGTGACGTTCTGAACCCTGTGATGGATGTTCCTGAGGTTCTCTCCGACCTTCCTGCTGTTCGACGAGCCGAGCTGGCTGAGGCCGCTGAGATCATTGGCTACGACGAGGTGGTGATGCTGGGCTACAGAGACTCGGGCATGAAGGACTCCGACCATAACGCCCGGCCGGAAGCCTTCGCTAACGCCGACCCCTATGAGGCAGTGGGTCGTCTTGGGG
>CAWVUB010000104.1:0-8186 GCA_963933065.1 uncultured Acidimicrobiaceae bacterium
GCTCCTTCGGCCCGGAGGAACTCCAGTTCCTCGGGCTCTAGCCCAGCAGCAGCCAGAATCTCATCGGTGTCTGGTCGGCCGGTGTCCCGTATAGGCAGTGTTGTCGCGTTGACTTGTCCGGCCAGCGGGGCAGCTACCTGGGAAATGGTGCCGGCTGTCGGATGGTTAACCTCGACAAAGGCACCTCTAGCCAGGTACTGCTCATCAGTCAGAAGTTCAGGTATGTCGAGCACCGGAGTGACGCACGTATCGCTTGGGCCTAGGAGCTCTACCCAATGTTTGCGATCACGACTGGCGAAGGTGGCTGCAAATTCTGCTCGCATACCATCCACTGAGTCATCATCGTATTGATGGTCTAGCCAGCGTTCGCAGTCCAGATTGCGGCAAAGGTTGGCGAAAAAGCGGGGTTCGATGGCTCCTACTGCGAGCCATCGGCTGTCGGCGGCTTCGTAGAGGTCGTACCAGGCGTACCGCCCGGTGAGCAGGCCGTGACCGGGTCTGGGCTCGGTCCCGTCGGCCAAGTACTCATCGACTGCCAACGACATAAGTGATAGCACTCCGTCCGCTATCGAAACGTCGAGGTGGGTGCCTTCGCCGGTGGTGGCTCTGGCGGTCAAAGCAGCGCAGATAGCGGCCACGGCGTGCAGCCCTCCACCAGCGCTGTCTGCCACCGTGGCTCCAGGTAGCGCCGGACTACCGGTGGTGGTCCTACTCGAGCAGTGAAGGTAGCCACTAACGGCTAGGTAGTTAAGATCATGGCCGGCCCAATTGGCGCGCGGCCCGGTCTGGCCGAAGCCGGTGGTTGAGCACAGCACGATGCCAGGGTTCACGCCTCGCAGCGCCTCATATCCGATTCCCAGTCGATTGATTGCGCCCGGGCGAAAACTCTCGATGATGACGTCGGCATTTGCAGAAAGTCGGAGGAAGGCGCCGCGTCCCCCGTCGGACTTAAGATCGAGCAAGACTCGACTCATGCCCCGGTGGGCGCTGTAGGCGTATATAGGCGGGTTGATCTGCACGTCGGCGTCACGCGGCACCGGTCCAACCTTGATGACCGTGGCTCCCCAGTCGGCCAGCCAGCGAGAAGCTCGTGCCGCGGGCCCTACCGAGGAGAGGTCCAGCACGGTGATGCCGTCAAGGAAGGGTCTTGCGGTCACGGTTGGATACCTATTCGTCCTAGAAGTTTTTAGGGAGTTCGAGCCCACGGCGAGAAATGATGTTCTTTTGTACCTCTGACGTACCACCGCCGATGGTGTCCAGCACCGTATAGCGGTAGGTCGATTCTGCTCGGCCAGCCATTGGGGCCTCTGCTGTTCCCACTCGTAGTTGGCTGCCGGGTCCACAGAGATCCATTGACGCGTCAGCCAGCACCTTGGAGAACTCGGTGGTAAACAACTTGTACTCAGACGCCTCGATGGTCGGAGGTGCGCTTCCGTTGGTTTCGGCCCGTATTGAGGCATCGACAACCCGTAAGCCCATGCCCCTTGCTACCTCCGCGGTAGTGGCCAGACGGGCGATACGCGAGCGAACTTTCGGGCAATCCTTCAGTGGTTTACCGTCGCGAGTAGCAGTACGTACATGGTCGATCAGAAGATCGAGGCGCTGCTTAACCGGTGAGAACGTGAACATGGTGAACCGTTCTATGTCGAGGGCCTGAGAGATGTACTGGAAACCGTGGTCCAACTGGCCGACCACGTACTCATCAGGGACAAATACGTCGTCAAAGAACACGTCGTTGGTACGTTCATCACCCATGGTCCAGATGCCATGAACGGTCACCCCGGGGTGGTCTAGCGGCACTAGGAACAGTGTGATACCTGAGTGCTTCGGGGCATCGGGGTTGGTGCGAGCACCTACCCAGTACCACTCAGCAAAGTGGGCTGAGGTGGTCCAGGTCTTCTGGCCGTTGAGGAGCCAGCCGCCCTCAGTTTCGGTGGCTTTGAGCTTCATGGCTGCGGCATCCGAGCCGGCCTCAGGTTCGCTGTAACCGATGGCGAACTCCACCTCATTGGCCAGAATCTTGGGCAGGAACTCCTCCTTTAGGAACTCTGACCCGTGGGCGATAAGGGTTTTGCCGATGATGCCGACACCCTTGCCAATCTGGGGACCACCCCGTTCAGCCAGAGCTTCGTTGAGGATGTACTCGTAGACGCCCTCACCCTCTTGGCCGCCGTACTCCTTGGGCCATGTGATGCCAAGCCAGCCTTGCTCACCCATCTTCTTCATTAAGGCTCGGCGCTTAGGCGTGTCAACAATCTGCGCCATGTTCTCCCGGGTGGGGTCGAAGACCTCAGGATCGTCGTTGGCGTCGAGAAAGGCCTTTACCTCAGTTCGAAAGGCCTCTTGTTCGGTGGTGAAATCAAAGTCCATAGGGGGTCCGGGGTGAGGGAAGGGAGATAATCTGACGGTCCGTCAGATCTCTACGGTACCGGGGGGTTCAGCGGTTGTCCCACCTCAGGTATTGGTGGGAGTGGGACAGAGGTAGGGGGCTTCGGTGGCAGGAGCCCTAGAATCTGACGGCCCGTCAGATCCATAACAAAACGGAGCCACAGATGCGCACGACCAAGGGGATTCTCGCCTACGGCACCCATGTGCCGTATCGCCGTCTGGACCGGGCTGAGATTGCTGCGGTCATGGGTACCCCTTCTGGTCGTGGCTACCGTTCGGTGGCCTCCTTTGACGAGGACACGACCACCATGGGGGTCGAGGCGGCTCGCCGAACTCTTGGTTCGACAGCAGCGCTACCTCCCGATGCCCTCTGGTTCTCGACCGTCGCTCCGGCTTATCTCGATAAGACCAATGCCACCGCCATACATGCCGCTCTCCGGCTAGATGCATCGGTGTCTGCACTTGACTTCGGTGGCGCTCAGAGGTCTGCCGTTGGCGCCTTGAGGACTGCCCTGACTACGCCGGGTCGGACTTTGGTTGTGAGTTCTGATGTAAGGGTCAGCCTCCCGACCGGCCTCGAGGACGGTGGTGGTGGTGACGCTGCTGCGGCCATTCTGACTGGGTCGTCAGCTGACGGGCCACTGCTGGCTGAGTACTTAGGGGGAGCCACGACCACAGCTGAGTTCACCGACCGCTGGCGCATTCCCGGCAGCAACCATTCCCGTACTTGGGAGGATCGCTTCGGCGAACAGGCCTATACGCCACTTGTTCGTCAGGCGTGGGCTGATGCCCTAGTTGCTACCGGCCTAACCGTCGACGACGTGAGTGTGGCTGTGGTCACCGGTCTTCACGGTCGGGCCACCCGAAAAGCTGCCGCCGGGCTCGGGGTGGCCATAGCCGACGACCTGTCGGCCACTATCGGCAATACCGGGGCCGCGCAACCAGCTCTGCTGTTGGCCGATGTGCTTGACAGCGCTAAGGCAAACGACGTGGTGGCTCTCGTAACGTTGGCTGACGGTTGCGAGGTTTTGCTTTTTCGCGCTACTGAAGAATTGACAACTGGTCGCCCATCTCGGTCGGTAGCCACCCAGATCGACAATCGAGCTGATGTGCCGTACACCCGCTACCTGGCATGGCGGGGCCTTCTGGAGGTTCAACCGCCCAACCGTCCTGAACCCGGGCGACCGTCCTCGCCGGCTGCCCTACGGCGCAGTGATTGGAAGCATGGTTTTGTCGGATCGATTGACCGGACCACCGGCATCACCCACCTACCGCCCAGCCGGGTGGGTATTTCTGGTGGTGCGGTTGACGATATGGATCCGATTCCTATGGCTGATGCCGTCGGAACTGTGGCTACCTTCACTGTTGACCGTCTTGCCTATTCTCCGAGCCCTCCGGTCGTGTTTGCGGTAGTTGACTTCGATGGAGGTGGGCGCATGCCTATCGAACTGACTGATGTCGATCCGGACGCGGTGTTTATAGGTGGTCGTGTGGAGATGACCTTCCGGCGGCTGTTCACCACTGATGGACTGCATAACTATTTCTGGAAGGTCCGGCCCATCCGGGGCTGAGAGGAGCGCATATATGGCATCGCACGGTATTCGGGATCGGGTCGCCATCGTCGGCATGGGGTGCACCCCATTTCGAGAACATTGGCATCGCTCCCTTGACGACCTACTCATAGACGCCCACGGGTTGGCGTTGGACTCCGCAGGTATCACCAAGAGCGATGTCGATGCCTACTGGTACGGCACGTCACAGTCTTCGGCTTCGGGTATTTCTCTGGCTACTCCACTGCGTCTGGACAACCGACCGGTCACCCGGGTCGAGAACTACTGCGCTACCGGATCTGAGGCGCTTCGCCAGGCCTGCTACGCCGTGGCGTCAGGTGCCTATGACATAGCGGTGGCTATCGGTGGAGAGAAGGTGAAAGATGGTGGCTATCAGGGCTTAAATGCATTTCCTATTCCCACTGACGGCACCAACCGCGCCCTGACGGCGGCCGCCATGTTTAGTCTCGTGCTGCCCGCCTATGCCGACCGGTACGGCATAGATGAGGATCAACTGCGGTATGTCGTGGCCAAGATCGCAGAGAAGAATCATTACAACGGAGCCCGTAACGAGTTAGCCCAGTTCCGTCGAGAGATTGCGGCTGAGGATATTTGCAAGATGGCTGCAGTGGCTGGATCTCTGTCGGTTTTCGACTGTGCCGGTGTAGCTGACGGCGCCGCAGCGGCTGTTGTGGTAGCGGCTGAGAGGGCTACAGATTACACCGATGCCCCGCTGTACGTAAAAGCTCTGTCCCTCGTGGCTGGCGATGGCTCGGGTCTAATTGACCCAGATTTTGACTTCACTACGCTGCCCGAGTGCGCGGCAACCGCTGCTGATGCATACGCCCAAGCAGACATAACCGATCCGCAAACCGAACTGGCGTTAGCCGAGGTGCATGATTGCTTTACTCCGACAGAGTTGCTTCTGATGGAGGATCTCGGTTTCAGTGAACGTGGTGCAGGATGGAGTGACGTGCTTGAGGGCCGGTTCGCTTTAGATGGAGACTTGCCGGTCAATACCGATGGGGGGCTCAAAAGTTTTGGTCACCCGGTGGGGGCCAGCGGACTCCGCATGCACTACGAGGCGTGGCTGCAACTCCGGGGTGAAGCACCTGTCGAGCGCCGAATAACTACGCTGGACACCCGGAGCCGAGCGCTAGTCCACAACCTTGGGGGTTACCCGGGCGAGATGGTGTCCTTTGTTGGTATCTGGGGTACGGAACTGGACTAGAGATTTTGTTCGAAGGTCAGGGCGTCAGGGCTAACCAAGAAGCGATAACTGCCTCGTCGCCGAACACGTCGAGCGTTGGCTGACGGCGACCCCATACCAGCAACGCTAGATCTGAGGCCGTGCCACGAGCTGCTGCATCGCCCTTAGCGTGTTCTCGTCCCACAATTAGCCGATCGTTGACTGCCGACAGCATCCACTCGCCGTCCCCGTCGGTGCGGTGTAGGTGAAGGGTGGTCGACGGAAAGTCGGCAACTGGCCCTCTGCGCTGATGGCGCCACGCCACGTCGAGAATTTCATTGACACCATCATGGGCCAGCTCAGCTTGAATTGGTTCAGGTTCTCCGACAGCGTTTTCGGCGTCCCAGCGATGGATAGAGTTTTCATGGGCCATTCGGCGAACCATCCAGCCCACATTCCGACCTTCGGCTGGTCCCCAGTTCCAGCACGGTGCCGATGGGTCAACTGACGCCAGGAGCGCCACTAGCCGATTCAAATGCTCAGAAGCCGTCGTGTTGTCATCAAAATGAGGGCGAGTCGGGCCCTCTGGTGAGGCTGCTTCGATCTGGGTAGTCATGTAGCCCCAAACTGATTTCATGTGGCCAACCAGTGCCGTGGTGTCCCACTCCGGACAATGCTCTACTCGGGCGGTTGAGTCGCGTTCAGCAGCGTTCAGCAGCGCACGTCCTTCCCGTTCGACTGCGACGACGAGAGTCTGACGGTCCATTAGATGAGTCTCAAACACTGAGTGGCCTTAGTCCTCGTCGGGTCGATCCACAGGGGGCCGACCCTCCGGTATGGGGCTCTGGTCCTGGTTACGCAAGAAGGCCTCCAACTCGGCGGCCAGATCATCACCGCGCGGCATCAGAGCTTCACTCTGATCCAACTGGGATTCCAGGCGCCTCACGTGGGCCGTCACCTCGCTGTCGCTAGCCACCGCTTCGTCCACCCGAATTTGCCATTCGGTAGCCGATTCGTCCAGATCAGCGAAAGCTGTGCGTACTCCGCTGACCTGTTCAAAGCGACGTAGTAGGGCCCGGGTGGCCTTTGGATTGGGAGATTCGGGTAGGTAGTACGGCACTGACACTCTCAGGGAGATAACCGGCACTCCTGCCGTATCCAATGTGTCGTGCAACACTCCCACCACGCCAGTAGGCCCTTGGTAAGAAGGCTGATCCAAGCCGAGCCGATCGGCGAGGTCATGATTGGTGCTGCTTCCGGTGACTGCCGGGGGACGGGTGTGAGGCGACATCCCACTCATCGACCCAAGGGTCACAACCAACTGTGAACCCGTTGTTGTCGCTGCTTCTCTTAGCGCCTCGGTAAAAGTCCGCCACCTCAAATGAGGCTCAACACCGGACATCAGAACCAGATCGCGTTCACCTTCAGGAGTACGAGCGACCAGCACGTGATTGGCCGCCCAGCGGATACGCCGTACGCCCTCAGTGTCGAACTCGATGATTGGTCGTTCTTGGGTGAAGTCGTAGAAACTCTCTGGGTCGACTTCGCCTACTTCGACAGCGTCCAGACGCTCCACCAGCCATTGAACAGCCGATGTGGCCGAACCGGCGGCATCGAACAGGCCGCGGAAGGCCACGGCCAGAATCGGTCGATCGAGTGTTGGCACAAGATGTTCAGCGGCTGTCCATCGAAGATCAGACATATGAGAGGCCATAGCCACAGGTTTACAGATGTGGGCGTAAAACTGGGGACCCGGCGCGGCTCCTAAGGGGGCTTCATGGGAACATATGGCAGTGGAGCCTCTTGTTGACCCCCAGCCTCCCTACCGGTGGGTTCTTCTGAGGGGAGTTTGTGGCGTCTACTTCACCTTTGGGGTACTGGTTATGTCCATTCCCCCTTTAGTAGGAGAGGTCCGTGCAGATCTTGGTTTGAGTCGCAGTGGTATGGGGCTAGCCCTTGGAGCTTGGCAACTGATCTACATCGGAACTGCCCCATTTTGCGGAAAACTGTTAGACCGCCTTGGAGTGGGTCGAGGAATTGCTCTGGGGTCTCTCGTGATGATTGCCAGTGGGTTCTTGCGTGCCTTAGCGGGGGGGTTGGGGTCGTTCTGGTTAGCTGTCGCTTTATTTGGGGTAGGTGGCCCTCTGATATCGGCCGGTGCGCCAAAGTTTGTCGGCCAGTGGTTTATCGACAAGCGCGAGCGACGTCTGGCTATCGGGATCTACAGCGCCATGCCGGCTATCGGCGGCATGGCCACTCTGGTTCTCTCTAACTCGGTTCTCATGCCGCTTACAGGCTCTTGGCGGACAACAGTTGTGGTGGAGACGGCAATGATCGTTGTAGCCCTCGGGGCTTGGTTGGTTGTTTGGAGTCGCGGACCTGAGCCACCAGTGAGTACCGAGCCAGAAATCGGGGGCACAAATAGACCGCAAGCCCTGCTGGCTGATGCCGAGTTTCGCATTGTCCTCCTGCTAGGTCTCGGTATCTTTTTTGTCTTTCACGGTCTGGGGGGTTGGATGCCTGAGGTCCTTCGAGAACACAGTGGGTTCTCACCCATGGCGGCAGCTAACTGGGTTGCCCTTGGAGGCCTTGTTGGAGTGGTGAGTTCGTTGGTTGTGCCCCGAAGGACAGAGCGCCGGCATCTAGCGACCACCATGGCTGTTGTATTGGCATTAGTCGCCGTGGCGGTTCTGGCTGTGGTGCTGCTACCCACGTCGTTGGACCCAATCCCAGTAGCGATCGGTGGAGCGCGTGCGGTCCTCATGCCACTGGTTCTGGTGGCTCTTCTGGAGTCAGGGCCCGTGAGTTCACATAATGCTGGGCTTGCTTCTGGATTGTGGTTTGGAGTGGCTGAGGTAGGAGGTGTCGCCGGCCCACTCGTAGTGGGCTGGGTGGCTGACAGCTCGATGGGTTTCACTGGAGCGCTTGTACTTATGGCGACAGTGTGTATAGCCATGATTTTCCCGGTATCTCGGCTCCATCGGTTTGTGGGAAGGGGGTAGATTCGCCCAACGCCCAACGCCCAACGCCCAACGCCCAACGCCCAACGCCCAACGCCC
>CAWVUB010000105.1:0-8084 GCA_963933065.1 uncultured Acidimicrobiaceae bacterium
GGTTGTGGGAAGGATTACAAGATTTGTCTGGTGGAAGGGCGTCGAGTTTGGCGTCGAGGCTTTCACTCGGCACCTAGCAACCGATCCCGATGCAGTGCTCGTTATTGCCAAAGCGGTCGGGCCTCATGGTCCAGTAGTCCGGCCACTTCTGGACTCTCTACCTGAGCATAGTTATCGACTCGTTGAACACGAAGATGACATTCAAGCCCTTTACGGCGCGTTTGATGTACTCATGCACCTTCCGGTCTCACCTGGAGCCGAAGCATGGGGTCAGGTCTACGCGGAGGCAATGGCTGCAGGAATTCCCATGGTCTGCACACGTGCGGGCATCGGAATTGACGTCCTGGAAGACGGAGTCAACTGCATTTTGGTCAACTATCGGGATGCCAAGTCGACCTATGACGGGCTTGTCCGACTAGCAGCGGACGAGCACCTCCAGTCATCGATAGTTGCCAACGGCCGCAGAGATGTAACGCGCTATATGCGAACCCCCGACCTGAACACCCTTGATTTTGTCTACGGATTCTCAACCGTCCAAGAAACAGACGTGTAGTCGGAGATTCAAGAAATCTCACCTCCAAGGATTTCTGCCAATGATGGAGCGAGCAGGAGAGACCCGGCTCTCGAAAGATGATTGGAATCGGTGTAGTACTCGGTGCCACCAACCGCTGTCCAGCAAACGCTTCGATCACAGAGCACCTCGTAGGGATCAAAGATGTAAACCTCGTCATATGTGGCTGTCAGTTCAGTCTCAAAGTCAATGAGCCATGCGCGTTCCTCGCGGCTGCGAACAGCATCGGTTGACCGATCTGCATCAGGCCGAACGATTATTGACCGGGAAATCGAATCGTCATCGCCTTGCGGATACGAGGAAACGAGGACTACCGGCACTCCAATATCGTTTAATGCGTCAAACATTCCAACCAGGCCCGAAGCCCAACGTCGGCGGCTCTCAGGTTCGTCGCCGACGTACCCAACTGACCAGTTGGAGATGATGACCGCACTAGGCCTAGTTGAGGTAGCAAACTCAGTTACGGCTGACCTGAACTCTCTACACCCCGCCCAATCTCCAGGTAACTCCATGTCTTCGACTGGATACACGAATGCACAGCCATTCAGCGTCGCCACCGTCGTGTCATATCCAAGTTCTCCCGCAGCTTCGATAACGCCATCGGCGACAGCCCATGACTGCGAATCTCCGGCTAGAAGAACTACCCCTCTTGGATTCTCGACTGCCCAAGTACAGGCAGATGGGGTGAACTCTCCATGATCGCACTCATTCTGCACAACGAGGCTGGCACCAACCGGCCAGTCCAACCCCCATCCGTATCTAGACCCAACAGCCAGGACTGTGGTCACTAGTCCGGGAACAAGCAGCGCCACAACTAGGAGCCCCGCTACTCGGCGACCGCTTAGTCGTGCGGATCGCATGAGCGGCGACTCTAGATACCGCCACGAGAGGTATGCGGGGACAAGAGACAGGCAGGCTGCAGCCAACAGGGCCCACCACCGGTCAGAAAAGTACAGGCGGGTGAACACAACCACCGGCCAGTGCCAGAGATACCAGGAGTAAGAGAGATCGCCGACCCAGACAAGGAGCGGATGCTCCAGCATGTGTCGTCTATCAGACCGTCGAGTTGACCCCGAGAGAATAAGTGCTGCAGCGCCGGTGACCGGGAGTAAGACCACGAATCCGGGAAAGATCCAATCCTCCGAGATGAGGGCGGCCGATCCGAAGATCAATACGAACCCGACCCCACTAAGGCGGGCAAGCAGCCACTCAGGGAGGCGACTGAGTTGAGGGGCTAATAGAACAAGGAGTGCTCCGACTGCGAATTCCCACGCTCGCGTAAACGACGAGTAGAAGGCAAAGAGGCGGGAGGGTCCGCCAATCAATGGAATGTCAACAAGACCGTAAGAGGCTGAAACCGACAGCAGAATCGACGGTATTAGAAATACGCCCGCCACAATCCATGCTGCAATCGACCTGTTCGTTCCTTGACGGCGTGCAAGGGACCAGCCAATTGCCATAGCTGCGGGGAACACGAGAAAGAACTGCTCCTCTACCGATAACGACCAGATGTGCAGCAGAGGATTGTTCTCTGCTATCGGAGAGAAGTAGTCGCCGATTGAACGGAAGATCACAAAGTTGGCGACGAAGGCGGTGGCGCCGAACGCTGTCTTCGCGGTCTCCTGCTGAGGGCCATTTGGAGATTGGAAGAGAATCGATACAAGCACGGTTGACGTCGTGAGTAGCGCGAGCGCAGGTAGAAGTCGCCTCACCCGGCGACCATAAAATTGTCTGAAACTGATACCGCCGGTACTTGTCCATTCGCGCTGAAGCGACCCCGCTATCACGTAGCCGGAGATCACAAAGAATACGTCTACACCAATGAACCCTCCGGGCAAGATTGCCGCTGCGTGATAGAGCAAAACTAGAATGACCGCAACGCCGCGGAGTCCCTGAATGTCGCTCCGGTATCCGGATAAGGACGGGCCGGTCACCGTCCTGTGCTCCAAGCCACGTTCCATCTCAGCGCCCCAACAAGGGTTGTGCAGTCAGCTCGAAGGCTGGCAGTGAGAGTCTGGGTAAAAATCAAAGCGCCACCTCGAACGTCATTAGCCTTGGCAATCCGTAAACAACTGTCGATCACTACGCCACTATCAATACCGGGCCAGCCGATAAGTGGTCGAACAAGATTGGCGCTAACGGAGTCTGCGTCTGCGGTTACGAGAACCTTCATTGTTGAGAGTCGAACATGGTTGTCCCGTCAGCGCTAGCAACTGATAGACGCAACGATATCTGGTCGGCATATGACGCAATCTGTTTGTCGCCGACTCTCAGCGCCCTGACTTTCGACCGTGCCCGCGGAGAGTCAGCTCGTAATCCGTCTCATGGGCGAGGACCTGGACGGTTTGACCCGCTACGCCCTCTACTATCGGCCCATGGATCTGGGTTTCGACACTGTGGGCAATGGAACCTTGGTCGCATACGACTCAGGTCCTGTTCTTGTCACAGATCCTTGGGTTGTTGGCCACGCATACTTCGGGTCTTGGGGCCTTTCCCATGAGATCCCAAAAGAACAGTTGGAACAGATCCGACTGGCCCCGTATGTCTGGATATCGCATGGCCACCCCGACCACCTTCAGTGGGAGTCACTTGAACTGTTGCGAGGCAAAACAATTCTTCTTCCCGACCACAAGGGTGCGCGTATAGCGGATGCGCTTCAAGACTCAGGGCATCGCGTGCAAGTGCTTGATGACCGCTCCTGGATCCGACTTTCGGAGAGGATCAGAATCTGGAACTTCACTGACCAAAATCAGGACGCAGGACTTCTCGTTGAACTTGACGGATCAACATTGGTGGTGAACTTGAATGATCT
The DNA here is from genome assembly GCA_963933065.1 of uncultured Acidimicrobiaceae bacterium. Taxonomy (GTDB): domain Bacteria; phylum Actinomycetota; class Acidimicrobiia; order Acidimicrobiales; family MedAcidi-G1; genus UBA9410. Next base: position 3,384 of record CAWVUB010000105.1, read on the forward strand.
TGGAAACAGCGGATGGTTTCCGGCAATCCGGAAGATTGTGTCTCAGTACCCGACAGCGGTAGTGATGGCAGCGTCCGGTTATGGGGATATCCGCGGTATGAACCACTGGGATCCGGAAGGCGCCCCAATTCCATCGTTCGCTCAGATCCGCAAAGAGACCGGGGTTCGGATCGGATTGGAGAACGCCCGTCTGACTGACACGCTTGGTGGCACTCACTTTGTGCCTTTCTCGTCTATGCACCAATACCAGCGAGACGATTCCGAGTGGAGTAATGCTTACCTGACAAGTCTGGGGGAGTTCACCCACGGTTACCAATCATCACAGAGCGTCCCATTGCCCGCTTATATTCGTTATGAGGTAAATGGCGAGATAAGCGAACTTAAACCGCAAGAGATCGAACGACAGGTGCAGTCATCGATTGAGTTTGGTGACGATTGGTCAGAAGTGCTCTCTAGGGCCGAGAGCGGAGAAGTGACCAACTATTTCGAGAACATTCGAACCCTTGCGACCGATCTCGACTTTGTGACCGTCCGGGTTGGCGGCCAAGAACACGGTTGTAGGTACAGCAACGGAGGAGTCGGTATTAGTTTTGAGGTACCGCGAGGATCATTGTTGACCACCGTGCGGCACCGGATCTGGGAGGACCTCATTCTTGGCAATTTCATGCGTACCACATGGCATGGTTGGTCCGTAGCAGATGGGATGGCTGGCTTTCTTCCATTAGTGAAATACGCCGATCAGGCGAATGTGACGACGGACAAAGAATTGGCTTCGTACATGCGGATCTACAAACAACGTATGGGGCGTTTCGCTATGCACCGCCACAATGTGGAACAAGCCTTGATTGGGTATGCGCAACGATCAGGTGCCTCAGAGTCTTCGATTTATAGGACTGGCAGGACTGCCTATCGTCGAATAGTCGACGGCACCTCGAGGATCTAAAGTCGTATGCAACGATCGTCGGTCGACGAACCTATTGGCCGGGCAGTTCGCCTTCCGTCGCCCATCGGTTGGAGCTGAGGTGTCTAAGCGCCCAAGCCTTTCGGACTCGATCAGACTCCTTGGGAGACGATTCGCCCGTCAAGCGTTCCCTCTGCTGCGTCAGATGTTGATACTGGTTTTCGGGACCCTTGGACCCTTGCATCCCCGATGCCGTAAAGGTCTGAATGGGCTTACCGTCTTCCTTTTCCACGACGTCACCTCCCGGCCGAGCCCGTTCTCTCGTGATCTTGGTATGGCGACGGACCCCGAGTTGTTCCGTCAACAACTGAAATGGATCGCACGTGACTTCACCGTCGTCCACCCTCGCGACTTGGGTGGCAGGGAGCTTCCACCCCGTCCCGCGATCCTCACCTTCGATGATGGATTTGCCGACTTTCGGGCAACTGCACTCCCCATCCTGGAAGAATTCGAAATGCCGGCTGTGGTATTCCTCAATATGGACGTCTCGGAGGGGTCTCCTAACGCTGTTGCCCTCGGAATATGGAACTCGCTAGATCCCTCGAATCCGAAGCGCCGGCAAAGCTCTACGCCACATAGCTTTAAGCAGAAACTTGGTGACATCGCAACGATGGAACTAGTGGACGGCCTCCTCGAGTACCAGGGGCCCTACCTCAAACCAGTAGATCTCAAGGCACTACAAGACCATCCGCTGGTTTCGATCGCCAATCACCTCGACAACCACTGGTCCGTCCCCCAACTCGATCTCTCCGAGTTCGAACAGGCTCTGTTGGATAACCAACGACGTATCGACACCTTTGACAACTCTCTCCGCTGGTACGCACATCCCCACGGCATCGGTACGGCAGCCACTCAAAGCCGAGCAATGGAGCTCGGCTTTACGCGGGTCTTCAGTGGAGGCGGAGGACTTAATCCCGATCCCGATTCGCCGATCCTTGATCGGATCGATGTCGACAGGACTATTCGGAGTCGGATCGCATTCCGATGGCGCCTGACATTTCGAACCCTCTTACCTCGCCGGAATACGTTGACAACTTGAGATCACCGAACAACCCGCTCGAAGGCTGACCAGTTTGGCTTTCAGGAGAGGCCCAACTGGTCAACAACTTCGTCTGCAACCCAGACGCAGTGATCAATCTTGCCGGCGAAGACGCTGACGTAACCTGGCTCCGCCGATTCGACGATGGATGGTCTCGTGTCGGTGATATCGCTATTTGCTAGAACGACCCGAGGGCCTTGGAGAAAGCCCACGTGGCGCGCTTTGCTGAGGGACGGCACAAATAATTGGCAAGCCTCGAAGATCTCCAACAGAAACTGGTCTTTATCAAGTCCTACGGCGGGCGAAGCTAAGGGGTCCAACCAGGCCCTATTGAGATTCTGGCCGACGTCGCGACTGATAACCGTATGGTCGACGTGGTACAGGAGAAACTGGCCCGTCCTTCCGAATGGAAGGACGGTCATAAACGGTCCATCCATGACCGTAATACCGACGGGTTCGGCCTGCCATTCGAGGATTGGCACAACCGTGTACTCGTACTGGCGATCGGGTACCGCGTGTCCAAGTTCTCTCGCAAACCGATTCACATCTGCATACGTACTGTTGACCACAGCGTCGAAGGTCTGAACACCACCGTTGGTTAGATGAATATCAAAACCACCCTCAGTCTTTGAGATCAACTCAACATTCGAGTTGGTTTCTACCAACACCTTTGAATCACTAAGCCAGGACGAAATCAAGTTGCGGAGAATGCCGCAGTCGTAAACGACCTCATCAACTAGAACACCAAGGTCGACTCCGCTAATCGATGGCTCAAACGCGTCGACATCGAGGAGACGGTGGCGCAAACTGAGTGCTTGGCAGAAGGCCAGGTAGTCGTCAGGTGTAGTTCGACTACCTTCCGACGCTATGAAGTAGGCGTTTGGGAAATCACCCAAGATCGACGGTTCAAAAGTTGTACGGAATCTCTCAAACCCGCGGATGCATTGCTCGGCTGTATCAATATCACGTGGATAATGAAAACCGAGGTGAAGACGGTTTTGGTTATTAAACGATGCTCCACCGAGTATTCCGTCAAGTCTTTCAAACACGGTGACTGAACAGCCAACATCAGCCAACCGGAGCGACGCCATCGCTCCAAACACTCCGCAACCTATTACCGCCACATTGGGGGTTGAATCAGATCGTTTCGTCGCCAAGACCTATTACCTCACCCGTTCGTTCCGCCCACTCTGGTCCTGTCATCCGGTGTATCACATCCGCCACCTCTTCCAGCGACCTGAGCCTTCCTGTGGCACTCCTTGCTACGTGTCGACTCCGCACCTCAGGCGCCATGTCGACGAACATCTTCGAGCCTTCGATCAGGCTGGGTGCCAACGCGTTCACGCGCACATCGGGCGCCAGCCAGGTAGCCAGCGACTTGGTTAGGCCGATCAGGGCGGCCTTAGATGCCGCATAGATTGGGTCGAAACTGCCTTGCTGACCTGAAACTGACGACATAAGAATCACATGGGCCTGCTGGTCAAGCAGAGGAAGAGCATCGCGCACCAACCTCGCTGGACCCGTGAAGTTGACCGTCATAACGTGCTCGATATCCGCATCCTCGTAGTCGACCAGCGATCGTCCAGGCAGGACGCCGGCAAGCATGATCAAGGTTCCCAAGGGGGCGAACTCAGCCGCAGTCGACTCAGTGAAGCTAAGGATGCTGGTGGGATCAGTGAGATCCAGATCAGCCCAAGTGGCCCCATTTTCAGGTCGTTTCGTACCTTGTCTAGACGTCGCCAAGACGCGGTGCCCAGCATCGACCAGACGACGGGTAATCGGTTGGCCAAGTGAAGATGCTGCGCCAACTATAAGAACGTTCATCCGCCGACATCAGACATTGTCGCTCCAACCAATCGGCATCGCCCAGGACTGACCGGAAGCTTGCAGCTGGCGACCGAAGTCGTTGGTTCCGATTAGCACTGGCATCTTTCTTAGAGGCAGGAAGCCCAGCCTCAAGAGGTGTTGTCGCGAAACCTCCCGGTCATTAGACCAGAGGGAGACGGTGTGAACGCCCTCAGCGTTTGCTATCACGTGACGAAGAAGAGAAGCGAAGAGACCGGAAGGCTGACCTGGACTAAGAAGCCAGTCGGCGATACAGACTGTGGAATATCCATTGAGCCTAGTTGTACGCCGTGTGACGAAGAATCCGACTGGTTGGTCCGAGACTGTTGCCAAATGGCCGACGAATGACTGAGATGGGTGAGATGCGTAGCGATAGGCAAAGTAGTCAGAGTCCTGAACAAGGTTGAGCTTTCCTTCCATCTTCTGGCAATCCCAGATGTCGTCGATCGCTTCGTAGAAATCCACTAACGGGCCATTGGAAGTTAGGGCGAGCGAGTTAACGGTCGGTCTGATGCGTCGGCCGGGCTGAAGAAGCCAGGTCACAGCATCAACCATCTTGTGCGCCATACGCCCGGATCTGAACGGCAGCCGGGACTCAAACAGGGCTCTGCATGGCCGATGCCAAGAGCGACTACTAACGCTGGGAGCCTCGACGTACAGCCCTCGTCGGGAATATCCGGGGCGAGACTGATGGTTGGGGGTCGTGTAAACGAACTCGACCCCGCGTTCAGCCAGTTGTTGGACGACTTCTTCAATGAGGCGGCCAAAAACGCTCTTGTTCAGGTAATCGTCGGGGTCGTAGGTGCCAGGCGCCAGAGTTTTAGCGCGCCCTGCCCGGCGAAACGCAGGATGGGTA
>CAWVUB010000106.1:0-8006 GCA_963933065.1 uncultured Acidimicrobiaceae bacterium
CGCACAGGCCATCACCGGTGCACAGATCTTGGTCAATCCAGACCTTCATGTAGGGATTCCTCTCTCCTGGCGCGGGGATCCACGCTGGTCAATTTGTCTGAAATAACGATTGTTTCGCCATGGGAGCACCATGGCCTACACCTCTATAACTCTATCGACCGACCCGGCCTGAGCGCGTGACCGGGGCTCGAACTCGTTGGTGGCATCGGCCACTTCGAGAGGCGGGGCTAGGGTCGCTGCATGGACGAGGCGACTGATATTTCGGGCAGGGGAGAGGAGGAGTTCAGGATGGACAATGGTGGATCCGATCCTTTGGATGTGACAGATCAAAATGAGAACGACCAATGTCAAGAGGAACTTCAGCACGAGATAACTGAGCTTCGCCGCCGATTGGTGGATACGCCTCGACAAATTCGTTTGCTCGAGTCTGAGGCCCGAGACGCCAACCGGCAACTGGCGGGCGCTACTGCAAGGAATCAAAAGCTCTCGGCGACCATTGAGTCCGCCCGGGACCGGATCACGGTTCTTCGCGATGAGGTTGAGAAACTTTCTCTACCGCCGGCAGCCTATGGAACAGTGCTACAGATCAACGACGACGGTACGGCAGATGTGCACTCCGGTGGGCGAAAGATGCGCGTTGGAGTTCATCCTGAACTCTCTACGAGCCTCGAACCAGGACTAGAAGTGGCATTGAACGACTCAATGAGCATCGTGATGGCACGCGATCACGACACCACGGGCGAGGTAGTGACTGTTAAAGAGGTGTTGGCTGGTGGACGTCGAGCGGTTGTGGTCGGGCGAAGTGATGAAGAGCGAGTTGTTGAACTGACCGATGAGTTGATCACCTGCCAGATTCGGAGTGGTGACTCGGTGATGCTGGATTCTCGATCTGGGATTCTCCTAGAAGTTCTACCGAAGTCTGAGGTGGAAGACTTGGTATTGGAGGAAGTGCCGAATGTTTGTTACGAGGACGTCGGCGGTCTGGATCGGCAGATAGAAAAGATTGTGGATGCTGTTGAGCTTCCGTTTCTGCACCGCGATCTTTTTGCCGAGTATGACTTGCCGGCGCCGAAAGGAATCCTGTTGTACGGACCTCCGGGCTGCGGCAAAACACTTATTGCCAAGGCGGTGGCGAACTCGTTGGCGGCCAAAGTGTCAGAGGTTTCCGGTGATATCGACGCTCGTAGTTATTTTCTGAATATCAAGGGCCCGGAACTGCTGAACAAATACGTTGGCGAGACGGAGCGACAGATTCGTCAGGTCTTCCAACGAGCTCGAGAAAAGTCGGAACAGGGCTGGCCGGTGATCGTGTTTTTCGACGAGATGGAATCCTTGTTTCGAACACGAGGAACCGGTATCAGTTCTGACATGGAGTCGACAATTGTGCCACAGTTGTTGGCAGAGATCGATGGAGTTGAAGCGCTCCGAAACGTCATCGTGATTGGGGCTTCCAATCGAGAGGACCTTATCGATCCAGCCATTCTCCGGCCAGGGCGCCTGGATGTAAAAATTAAGATCGAACGCCCTGACGCCACTGCTGCTGCCGCGATCTTTTCTCGTTATCTGGTCGGCGACTTGCCCATCGACGAGGGTCTAGTCGAGAGCCTTGGCGGTGGCGACCGTAATAAGGCGGCAATGGCGATGATTGATGAGACTGTGGCCGAGATGTATAGCGCAGAAGAAAAGAACCGTTTTCTTGAAGTGACCTACCAGAACGGGGACAAGGAGGTTTTGTACTTTCGGGACTTCTCTTCGGGGGCGATGGTTGAGAATATTGTGCGTAGAGCCAAGAAATTGGCAATTAAACGACAACTGGCTGGGGGAGCGAGGGGCATCCGAACTGAGGACATGGTGCAGTCGGTGCGTCAAGAGTTCACTGAGCACGAAGACCTCCCCAACACCACTAACCCCGATGACTGGGCAAGAATTTCGGGCAAGAAAGGCGAACGGATTGTCTACGTTCGGACTCTGGTCTCGAAGCAGACCGATGAAGCCGGGGGCCGGGCCATCGAGGGTGTCGGCACCGGCCATTACCTCTAGGGCCGCAGTGCTACACATCGCTTCAGGACTCAGTTCAACCAATGCCAGTTCCTAAGACTCTCGGTATTGAGACCGAATACGGCATTGTCCATCGGGGAGTCGCCACACCGAACCCGATCAGCGCTTCATCACTACTCATTAACGCCTATCTGAGCCAACGTGCTGAGCCAGGCTGTGGCCTCGGAGCACCGCGTGTCGGTTGGGATTTTGTTGATGAGTCTCCTTCAGTAGACGCTCGAGGCATTGTCGCAATGGACGCCATGGCTCCCGAGATAGAGACGCACCTGGTCAATGCCGTACTTACGAATGGTGCTCGTTACTACGTCGATCATGCACACCCGGAATTAAGCACCCCCGAGTGCGCCGATGCCCTCTCCGTTGTTCTGCAAGATCGGGCGGCAGAACGCATTGTGATCGAGTCGATGGAGGCGGCCAACGCTGTGCTCCCAACTGGCCAAGAACTGGTGGTGTACAAAAATAACTCGGATGGCAAGGGCAACAGCTATGGCTGCCACGAGAACTATCTCATGGACCGGGCCACTCCATTTGGGAAGATTGTCCAGCATGCGACGACACACTTTGTGACTCGACAGGTCTTCACTGGCGCTGGCAAGATGGGCTCCGAATCGCCTTACCGCGACAGGGATCACGTGGGGTTTCAACTCACCCAGCGAGCCGATTTCTTCGAGGAGGAAGTGGGGCTAGAAACCACGCTCAAGCGACCAATTATCAATACCAGAGATGAGCCTCACGCTGACCCACTGCGTTATCGGCGACTTCACGTGATCGTTGGTGATGCCAATCTCTGTGAAGTGGCGACTTTTCTGAAGGTAGGGACCACCGCACTAGTTCTTGCGATGGTCGAAGAGGACTTGATTGATCAGCGACTTGCCGTAGTTGACCCGGTCCGGGCTCTTCGAGTCGTGTCGTGGGACCTCGGTCTTTCGACGCCGCTGGATTTGGCTGATGGTCGAAAGGCCACTGCTATCGAAGTCCAGTGGGAGCTTTTTGCTGCGGCACAGAACTACCTTGAGAAGCGAGGAGATGAACTGGTAGGTGGACCCGTGGCGCGCGAAGTGATCCGTCGTTGGGAACACGTATTAGAAGGGCTCGAATCTGATCCGGAGTCATTGGCTGGGCAGATTGACTGGGTAACTAAGCGGCGCGTCATTGAGGGGTTCCGAGACCGGCATGGACTGGGTCCTTCGGACATGAAGTTGGCTGCGTTGGACCTCCAATACCACGACCTGCGACCCCACCGATCTCTCTTCGCTCGTTTAGGCGCCGAAACTCTGGTTGAGCCTGAGGAGGTCCAGCGGGCTACTGGTGTTGCTCCGACCGATACTCGTGCATATTTCCGGGGGCAGTGCCTCGCCCGTTGGCCGGAACATGTTGTCGCGGCCAACTGGGATTCCATGGTGTTTGAGGTGGACGGTAAGCGACTTCGCCGGATACCGATGATGGAGCCCTGCCGTGGCACAGAGAAGCACGTGGGTACGCTCCTCGACACCTGCGAAACGGTAGAGGAACTACTTGATCGCTTGTCTGCTGGAGAATAGGCAGACAGAGCCAGCGGTCGAGCAGGAGACAAAGGAAGGCAACAATGGCAGAACAAGGTCGTGGAGAGCAAGATCAGCGGAAGTCCGAGTCGGGGTCAAATGACAGCACTACCGAACCTGACGGTACCTTTGCGGGGGCTGACGTCACCGTTAAGGGTGAACGACTAAAGAACGAACTAGACGACCTCCTTGATGAGATTGACGAGGTTTTGGAAACAAACGCGGAGGAGTTCGTAAAGAGCTATATCCAGAAGGGCGGGGAGTAGCAGCCGTGGAACTACCACTTTTTCGACCTGACAAGGATCCGGGGCCAAGTTTCCTGGCGCTACTCGACCATGCGGGTATGGGACCAGACAAGCCTTCCTATAACGCCACGGCGGGCGATCCGGGCCTGGCGCCGCATGCCACCACAGTTGTGGCCGTGCGGCATCGTGATGGCGTGGTCATGGCCGGCGACCGGCGGGCGACCTCAGGCAACTTCATCAGCCACCGTGACATGGAGAAGGTCTTTCCAGCTGACGATTTTTCGGGTGTGGCTATCAGTGGCACCGCTGGAATCGCAATGGAAATGGTCCGGCTATTCCAACTTCAGTTGGAACACTACGAAAAAGTTGAGGGCAAGGCGTTGAGTTTGGACGGCAAAGCGAATCAACTCAGCCAGATGCTCCGAGGTCATCTTCCGCTAGCCATGCAGGGCTTGGTGGTGATTCCGTTATTCGCTGGCTACGACCATCGACAAGAGCGAGGTCGGTTGTTTCAGTTCGATGCGACCGGTGGTCGGTACGAGGAACAAGACTACGCGGCGACCGGGTCCGGAATGATGCACGCTTCTACGGTGATCAAATTGAGGTATCGCGATGAGATGACGCCTAATAAGGCGATTGATGTGGCTCTGGAGGCGCTCTTTCAAGCAGCAGATGAAGATAGCGCTACCGGCGGCCCTGACCTGATCAGAGGCATCTATCCGGGTATGGCCAGCATCACCGCTGAAGGGTTTGAGCGTCTTACACATGAGCGAGTGGCCACCCGCACCGCCGCCATGCTGGAAAAGCTGTCTACGAGTTGGGGCAGGAAAGTGCCGCGCTCATGAGTATGCCGATGTATGTCTCGCCGGAACAGTTGATGAAGGACAAGGCAGATTTTGCCCGTAAGGGCATTGCTCGGGGCCGTGCGGCGATCGGCTGTACTTACGCTGATGGTGTTTTGTTTTGTGCTGAGAACCCATCAAACACTCTTCGCAAAGTCAGCGAAATTTACGACCGGATTGGTTTCGTCGGAGTTGGTCGGTACAACGAATTTGACAGCCTTCGAAAAGGGGGAGTGCGGCATGCGGACCTCAAGGGGTACACGTATAGCCGAGCGGATGTTGACGCTCGGTCGCTTGCCAACCTGTACGCCGAGACCCTTGGTGGCTACTTCACACATGAGCCCAAGCCGCTGGAGATCGAAATGCTGGTCGGAGAGATGGGCGAGGAGCCAGAAGGTGATCAACTTTTTCACCTGCTCTATGACGGAACAGTTATGGATATGACGACGTTTGCGGTAATCGGTGGTGAGGCCGACGCCATACGTGAACGACTCGCTGGCACGTGGTCCCAGGTTGCTGACTTGAGGGCCTCGGTTGGTGCTGCAGTGGCTGCGTTAGGGGGAGCGGATCGGACGCTGACGGCTGAGGACCTCGAGGTGGCGGTTTTGGCTCGTCCTAACGGTCGACGCGCGTTTCGACGGGTCGAGGAAGACGAACTCGACAGTTTATTGGCGTGAGGCGCCCTGGTGCCTGCCAGGCGCTGAGCACTCAAGAACAGGTCTGAAAGACGACGGTCCCAGTGCAACGTCGGATCTATGGCATTGAGAATGAGTACGGGATTACATGCACGGTTGACGGGACGCGCCGTTTAAGTCCCGACGAGGTGGCCCGTTATCTCTTCCGAAAAGTCGTGTCATGGGGTCGGAGTTCCAATGTGTTTTTGGTTAACGGCGCCCGCTTGTATCTCGACGTGGGCTCCCATCCCGAGTACGCCACGCCAGAGTGCGATTCAGTGCATCAGGTGGTCACTCACGACAAAGCGGGTGAACGGACTCTTGAGCTGTTGGTGGCTAGCGCCGAGGAGCGGTTGAGGGAGGAGGGAATCGATGGAGACATCTACCTATTCAAGAACAACACAGACTCCGCCAACAATTCTTACGGCTGCCACGAGAACTATCTCACGACTCGTCGAGACGAACAGGCTGAGTACGACGAAGTACTTATCCCGTTCCTAGTTACCCGACAGATTTGGGCTGGAGCGGGAAAGATCCACCAGAATTTGGACGGGGAGGCAGGATTCAGTATCAGCCAGCGGGCTGCACATATATGGGAAGGCGTCTCCAGCGCTACGACACGGTCTAGACCCATCATCAATTCACGAGATGAACCACACGCCGACGCTGAACGCTTTCGGCGGCTTCATGTAATAGTCGGTGACTCCAATATGAGTGAATACGCGTCCTTTCTCAAGATTGGTACCTGCGGCCTGCTCCTGCGGATGCTTGAGGAACCCAACGTGGTATTCCGTGACATGACGCTTGAGAATCCGATCAGGGCTATCCGTGAGATCAGCAACGATCCAACCTGTCGAAAAGTTGTTCGCCTTGCAAATGGGCGAGAGATGAGCGCGTTGGACATACAACGGGAGTTTCTCGGCCAGGTACTGCGATTCGCTCAGCGTCGGGAGATGAGCCCTGAGGAGTTAAAGATCCTTGCCATGTGGGAACACTGCCTCAACGGAATTGAAGTCGACCCACTGAATCTGGTGCGGGAGTGCGACTGGGTGGCGAAGTACCAACTCGTTGAGGCATTTCGAAGTCGACATGGCCTGGCGTTGTCGGATCCTCGAGTCCTCCTACTTGATCTCCAGTATCACGACGTAAATCGACGTCGCGGCCTCTATTACCGGATGTTGGAGCGTGGTCTCTTGGAACGCATCACTACCGACCAGGAGGTTGCCACGGCGGTAAATGAGGCTCCGCAAACCACGCGAGCACGTCTTCGCGGCGAGTTCATTAGACGGGCCAAAGAGAAGCAACGCGACTACACGGTGGACTGGGTACATCTGAAACTAAACGATCAGGCCCAAAGAACTGTGCTGTGTAAGGACCCGTTTCGCGCCGAGGACGATCGAGTCAACAAGCTCATCGAGTCTCTCTGACGACCTCTACTCCTAGGGCGTTTCCTCGTGGAAAGCCAGCTACCCAGCGGGAGCACTTCTGGCGGACCTAGGGTCCGTGTATGGAGAAGTTGGAGAGACTGTTAGATCTGATAACAGTATTGATGGAGGCCGACCGCCCCTTGACCCGTCATGAGGTGAGAGCAACTCTTCCAGCGGGAGCGTACGCCGAAGACGATGTAGCTTTTCGACGGACATTTGAGCGCGACAAAGACGAATTGCGCTCGTTGGGGATCCAGCTGGTGGTGACTTCCGCTTTCGGTGAGGACCCTCCAGTGGATGGCTACTCGATTGATCGGCATGCGTTTGGTGTCGATCAACCAGTGCTGGACCCAGAGGAGACCAGCAGTTTGGCTCTGGCGACTGCATTGGTCAGAATTGACCCGGATCGTCCAGGTCGGCCTATTTGGAAATTGGACTCGCTCAACGAAGATTTACAAACAGAGGGCAGGAGGTTCCCGACGGCAGATGTCCCCGGTGGAGAGGCCGTCCGGTCTCTTATGGGCGCCGTCACTGGGCGCCGGGTTGTCACCTTCTGCTACCGAGGTGAGGAGCGTGCGGTGGAGCCGCACCGACTTGTTTACGCGAAGGGGCGCTGGCAGTTAAGCGCTTACGATCGGACCCGAAACGGCGGCCGTCAATACCGTGTGGACCGGATTGAAGGAGTGGTCTCGGATGCCGGAGAGAGTTTTACTGCACCAGCCGAGACTCGCAATGTTGAGGTTGATCATCCTTGGAGATTTGGCTCGGGCACTGAGGTTGAGGTCCGAGTTCGAGTGGACCGGCGCCACGTTCCGTGGTTAGAGGGCTTTCTTGGCGAGTCATCTGAATTGGAAAAGCGGGATGATGGCTCTGCCGAACTAGTTGAGCAAGTACGCGATCTCGAAGCTTACCGTTCGTTCCTTCTCACCTTCTTGGAGGGAGTGGTGATCTTGGAGCCGCCAGCGTTTCGGGATGATATGAAGAACTGGCTGAAGGCCATGGTGGAAGAAAACGGGCCGTCATTTTGAGCGGCATCACTGCAATCGAGCGAGTGCGACGCCTGCTGAATCTCATTCCGTGGGTTGAAGCCAGTGGAAGCCACGGTGCTTCTCTGGCAGAGTTATCTGCCGAGTTTGACTATCCGGTCGAAGTTCTGGTTGATGACCTGACCCAGGTGGTCAACTTCGTGACCGGAGACCGATACGGCCTGTACGGCGCC
>CAWVUB010000107.1:0-7905 GCA_963933065.1 uncultured Acidimicrobiaceae bacterium
AAGGCCCTGGAGGCCATCGTTCCGGATATCAACGCGCTGAGTGACCTCACTGCAGCACTGAGCGACGATGCGCTGCGGGCCCGAACGGGGGAGTTCCGCGAGCGATTCGACAACGGCGAGAATCTTGACGACCTGCTAGTTGAAGCGTTTGCCGTTGTACGTGAGGCGGCATGGCGGGTAATTGGCCAACGTCATTATGACGTTCAGCTGATGGGAGGCATGGCTCTGCATCTGGGTTGGGTGGCAGAGATGCGAACCGGGGAGGGAAAGACGCTGGTCAGCACGCTCCCTGCTTACCTCAATGGCCTATCCGGCCAAGGAGTGCACCTCTGCACGGTAAACGATTACCTCGCTAGTCGAGATGCCGAGTGGATGGGGCAGATTCATCGGTGGTTGGGGTTATCCGTTGGCCTGGTAGTTCCCGACGTGCGGGATCGTGTGGATAAGCGGGAGTCCTATGCGGCTGATATCACCTACGGCACAAACAACGAGTTTGGGTTTGACTACTTACGCGACAATATGGCTACGTCAGGTGCAGAAAAAGCCCAGCGGGGGCACGCGTTTTGCATCGTGGACGAGGTGGACTCAATCCTTATCGATGAAGCCAGAACGCCACTCATCATTAGCGGACGTCTGGCGGAAGCCGCTGCGCTCTACCAGCGATTCGCGGCCGTAGTCAGGGGGCTAAATTCCGATCGACACTATGAGGTAGATGAAGAGAAGGGCATTATTGCCCCTACCGAGGATGGGGTGCACGCTGTCGAAGCAGCGTTAGGCGTGGACAACCTTTATGACCAGGTGTCGTCAAACCTTGTTCATCAGTTCCACGCTGCACTTAAGGCCAAAGAGCTCTACAAGCGAGACAAGGATTACATCGTTGTAGACGGCGAGGTGCGAATAGTCGATGAGTTCACTGGTCGGGTCCTGGAGGGTCGACGGTGGTCTGACGGCATCCACCAGGCGGTAGAGGCCAAAGAGGGAGTGTCGGTTAAGGAAGAGAATCAAACGCTCGCCACGATTACCCTCCAGAATTACTTCCGGCTATATGACAAGTTGGCGGGTATGACCGGAACCGCTGAGACGGAAGCAGCCGAACTGGCTGGAATATACGGATTGCAAGTGGTGCCTATTCCCACCAATCGACCGTTGGCCCGCTTGGACCAGAGCGATTTGATCTTCAAGTCTGAAGACGGAAAGTTCGTTGCGGTTGTTGATGACATCGTGGAGCGGCGTGACGGAGGACAACCTGTCCTAGTCGGCACGGTCAGCGTCGAAAACTCCGAACGCCTCTCTCGAGAACTTGATAAACGCGGAGTAGATCATGAGGTGCTCAACGCTAAGCAGCATTTTCGTGAGGCTGAAGTAGTGGCTCAGGCTGGCCGCCCGGGGGCTGTAACGGTAGCTACCAATATGGCTGGCCGCGGGGTTGACATCATTCTTGGAGGTAATCCGGAGAATTTGGCTGAACGGGAGTTGAAGGCAGCCGGTCTTGAGTTGACCAGTCGTAGAGGAGCGGCGCAGTACGACGAACTGCTGGCTCGCTATGAGCCGGAATGCCGTGCTCTCGGTGAAGAGGTCCGGTCCAACGGCGGACTGTACGTATTAGGTACCGAGCGGCATGAGTCGCGGCGAATCGACAACCAGTTGCGTGGCCGCAGTGGCCGTCAGGGCGATCCCGGTGAGAGTCGCTTTTACCTATCGCTTGAAGACGACCTGATGCGCCTCTTTGCTTCGGACACGATGCGAGGCGTCATGGACCGCGCGTTACCTGAGGATGAGGCCATCGAGTCCAAGATGGTGACCAAGGCCATTGAGCGAGCCCAAACAACTGTTGAGCAAAAAAACGCTGAAGCCCGGAAAAACGTTCTGAAGTACGACGAGGTGATGAACGAACAGCGCAATGTTATTTACCGGCGACGCGACCGCCTCCTAAGGGACCCGTCGCTGGGAGAGGGGGACCTGCGCGATGAGGTGCTTGAGGCTCTTAGTTCGGTGGTCGACAGCTCCATAGATTCATTTTGTGGTTCAGATCTGCCCGAAGAGTGGGATGTGGACGGACTCAGGACGGAACTTGATTCCTATTGGCCGTTGGGTGAGAGGGCCCGATCTATGGCCGATAGCTATTCCACCGATGAGCTATATGCACTCTTGACTGCCGACGGTCTGGCCGTATTTGAAGGTCGTGAAGCCGAGCTGGGTGCAGAGACCATGCGTGAGGTCGAACGCCAGGTGATGTTACGGATCATCGACCAGAGATGGCGGGAGCACCTCTATGAGATGGACCATCTGCGGGAGGGCATCCACCTGCGGGCCATGGGCCAGCGGGACCCGGCAACTGAGTGGAAGCGTGAGGGCTTTGAGCTGTTTGCTCAGTTGGATGATTTAATCAACCGGGACTTCCTACGGTATGTGATGCGTATACGAGTTACTGCTGCCGCTGAAGGCAGGGAGCCCGAAGACATGACGACCAGTGGCCCGGAGGGGCCAGTAACTGGTGCCGCCGCAGTAGCGGCTGCTGCCGGTGCTCCAGCCCAGATAGCGGAGTCAACGCTGGTGCCCCAAGCAACCAAGGTCAATAGTGATTGGGAGAATACGGCACGCAATGCTCCATGCCCATGCGGGTCGGGTCGCAAATACAAGCAGTGCCACGGAGTCTGACGTGCAGGATTTCACGCCTGATCTGGCAGCGCTTCGAGTCCGCCTCGACGAGGCTGCCAGCTATCTTCGGATCGGCGAGCAGATTGAGCGACGGGCAGGTCTTGAAGCCGAAATGGCTGACCCCGACCTCTGGGGTGATCTGGATCGCGGGCGCCGTGTTCAAAAGGATCTGGCAGCAGTTATCGAAGACCTTGACCTCCACGCTGAATTGACTGAGAGCATCGAGGATGCTGAGACCTTGGCTGAAATGGCTGAGGAGGCTGGTGATGACAGCTTGGAAGCCGAAATCGCTGAAACGGTTAGTGCTCTAGCGGGTCAGTTTGATGATCTGGAGTTGAGGTCGCTGTTTAGCGGACAGTACGACGAGGGCGACGCGGTGTGTCACGTGCAGTCAGGCGCTGGTGGAACCGATGCCCAGGACTGGGCAGAGATGCTCCTGCGCATGTACACCCGTTGGGCGGATCGACGGGGCTTCAAACTCCAAGTGGAATCTGTTTCGGAAGGCACCGAAGCGGGAATTAGTTCGGTTGAGTTTGTTGTGAGGGGCCGTTATGCGTTTGGTCTGCTGCAGGCGGAGCGAGGAGTTCACCGCTTGGTACGGATTTCGCCGTTCAATAAAGAATCCAAACGGCAAACAGCCTTTGCCTCTCTTCAAGTCGTGCCTTTTTTTGATGAGATCGTTGATGAGGTTGATATCGATGAAACCGAACTACGCATCGACACTTACCGATCTTCAGGTGCTGGCGGCCAGCACGTCAACGTGACTGACTCCGCTGTGCGGATCACCCATTTACCTAGCGGCATCGTGACCTCGTGCCAAAACGAACGAAGCCAGCATCAAAACAAGGACAAGGCTATGCAGATGTTGGCTGCCCGCTTGCTGGACCTGGAGCGTCAAAAACGTAATGCTGAGATCGCCCATATCGGGGGTGAGAAGTTGGTAGTCGACTTTGGAAGTCAGATTCGCTCGTACGTGCTACAGCCCTACCAGATGGTGAAGGACATGCGGACCGAGTATGAGGTGGGGGACGTGGCCAGCGTGCTGGACGGCGACCTAGACGGTTTCATGGAGTCCTACCTTCGCTGGTCTCGTTCCAAAGCAACTACCTGATGAGTCGACGCCGTACTCGTTGGCTGCCCCGATCAGTAGAGGCTGCTCTGGTACCGTGCGCGCCGTGCCAAAGACGCAACTTTCTCTGCCTAGGCGTAGCCGAAAGGTAATTCATGATTCGGCTTGAGGGCGTCTCAAAGGTGTTCAAGGGAGATGTAGTAGCCCTAAAGAACGCGACAGCGGAGATCCAGCGAGGAGAATTTGTATTCCTCGTTGGACCCTCTGGTTCAGGTAAATCAACCTTCATTCGATTACTGAATCGTGAAGAGGTCGCCGATGAGGGCAGGATCATGGTGGCCGGCAAAGACGTCGGAGAAATGGGCGCCTGGAAGGTGCCGTACCTGCGTCGACAGATCGGTTACATCTTCCAGGACTACAAACTGCTTCCTAAGAAGACCGTGTCCGAAAATGTTGCCTTCGCACTTGAGGTTATTGGACGGCCTAGACAGGTGATCCGTACTCAGGTGCCGGCGATCCTCGAGTTGGTAGGGCTTAGCCGCAAGTCCGAACGCCTACCCGACGAGTTGTCCGGTGGTGAGCAGCAGAGGGTGTCCATAGCTCGGGCTTTCGTCAATCGACCCCTCATCCTTTTAGCTGACGAGCCAACAGGAAATCTAGACCCCGCCACGTCAGTGGGGATTATGCGACTACTGGATCGCATCAATCGCAGTGGAACAACGGTGGTGATGGCTACTCACGATCGATCAATAGTTGACACGATGCGTAGGCGGGTGATCGCGCTTGACCGCGGCGTAATTCGACGTGACGAGTCCCAGGGCGTATACGAATGATCGCTAAGGAACCGATGGGTCTGGTCTCCTGAGATGCTTTCCCGACTTTGGTATTACGTCCGAGAAACGTTCGTCAGCCTCTGGCGAAACCTCAGCCTTACGCTGGCGGCCATTCTTACAGTGGCCATCTCGCTTTCTCTTGTAGGCGCCTCGCTGTTGATCCGTGAGGGTGCAGATCGGGCCACGGCTCAGTTTCAAGAGGGGGTGGAGTTCATCGTGTTCATGCGGGCCGATGCTTCGCCTGACCAAGACGGTGCAATTCGGAACGTGTTGGATAACAGTCCAGCCATTTCTGGCTACACCTATGTTGACAAGAATGCGGCGTACCTGGAGTTTCAACAGTTGTTTGCCGATAAGCCAGAGTTGGTTGAGAGTGTGACCGCAGAGGTGATGCCTCCTTCGTATCGGATAGTGCCTGCTGATCCGGATGCTGGGAATGTGGGAGAGATAGCCCGTCAATTCGGCGAGCAACCTGGGGTGAAGGAGGTGGCTACGGCTACCGACGCCATACGCCAGATCGAGGACTTCTCTAACCGAGTGAGTCAGGCCCTGCTGGTGGCAGCGGTGGTGTTGGTCGGGGTTTCGGCACTTCTCATCCTGAATACGGTATTCACGGCGATCGGGGCACGTCGTCAAGAGATTGAGGTAATGAAACTGGTGGGGGCAACCAACTGGTTTATTCGAATTCCGTTCATGCTGGAGGGCACTATTCACGGTTTAGTGGGTGCCGCATTGGCTATACCCGCCCTGTTTGTAGTTGATGATCAGGTGCTGGCCTACTTCCAAAAATCTGATGCTGTACCGCTGTTTCGGGGATTTGCGGTTCCTGAGGGATTCGTCTGGGATACGAGTATCTGGCTCCTGCTCATTGGTGGTGTGGTGGGCATGATCGGTTCAGCGGTGGCGGTTACTCGCTACCTTGACATTTGATTAGACGAGCTATCTCATGTCGGCCAATTCTGAGGACGGCACGGTCCCTGATGAAATTTCCGCAGAAAAAGGCTGGGTTCGGGTAGCAGATGCAGTGCCAGCGCCGGGAACTATTGTTGAGTCGTCTATTGAACGTCGAGGGCAGACAGACGATCTGGTCGTCTGGACTACTGCCTCGGGAGTTCCCTGTGTGTCTGAGGCCCGATGTCCCCATCAGTGGTCGCATCTAGCCAACGAAGGAGCCGTGGACGGCGAGGAACTGGTGTGTGTCAGCCACTTCTGGCGTTTTGGCGTTGATGGCGAAGGTTGGAAGGAGAACGTCAACGGTCGCCGGGACCGTAAGGGCGATCTCGAAGTGCTGGCATGTGTCGAACATGACGGTGGCGTCTGGGTGCAGTCCGCAAGTTGAGAGGCTGGGCCAGTACCGAGCAAGCCAAGCTCAGTTGCATCGTGTGGCCAAGGCCATGGGAGGCTCCTGAGACCAAGACGGGAGAGAATTTACGTGAGTATCGACGCCGACCTGCTCAAGCAGTACACCATGCTCGCATGGGGCTATAAACAGGGGGAGTCGGTGGCCCTGATGATTCATCTGGGTGTTCGACTCGGGTTGTACCAGGCAATGGACGGTGCAGGACCGGTCACGCCGGGGGATCTGGCTGCCATCACCGGCATGCATGAACGCTGGCTACGGGAGTGGCTTCGGTCCCAGGCGGCTGCTGATCTGCTGGTTAGCGATGAGGGCGAGACGTTCGAGTTGCAGGTTGAAGCCGCCATGGTGCTGGCCCATGTGGACACACCGACGTATGCCGGGGGAGTGTTTGCCCATCTTAGAGATCCACGAGTTGCTGATGGCCTGGCTGATGCATTCCGCACAGGTCTTGGCTTGACCTACGACGGACAAGGCGAAGGATCTGAACAGCACGTAGAGGCCATGCTGGCTCCGATGGCCCGAGCACTGCTGGTGCCACGGGTTATTCCGGCCCTCGAAGGGGTAGTTGACCTTCTGGCGGCTGGTGCCAAGGTGATTGACGTGGGCTGCGGTACCGGACTGGCTATCGAGTTGATGGCCGCAGAATGGTCGAACTGCACTTTCGAGGGCTATGACGTTTCTGAGCGGGCCGTGGAGGTTGCTCGAAAACGTTTTGACGGACTCGACAACGTGACTATTCATTTGGCAGGTGGTGAGGAACTCCCGCCAGCAGGAGACGCTGACCTGATAATGACTCTGGACTGCCTGCACGATATGCCCCGACCTGATCTGGCAATGAGGGCCATCCGGCAAGCGATTTCTGATGATGGAACTTGGTTAATCAAGGAAATCAAGTCATCGCCGGATTGGTCGAAGAACCGTCGGAACCCGATGCTGGCCATGATGTACGCAACGTCGGTAGCGTCCTGTATGTCGTCCGCCATGTCCAGCACTGACGGCTTAGGTCTGGGTACGTTGGGAATGAACCCGACTGTGGTGGAGTCAATGGTGACTGAAGCCGGGTTTACCCGATTTTCGTTGTACGACCTTGACGACCCCACGAACCTCTACTACGAGGTCCGACCTTAAGGTCAGACAGTGCGTGTGTAGTAGAACCGGTTTCGCGTATTCGCCCTGGTGAGATAATCGAATTCTGACTACAAATGGTGCGCAATTATGACCTATACCTATTTGAACTTGTCTGATATTGGCCCACGGTTCAAAGAGACCCCAGTCGGCACCGATGAGGGCAACGCTGCTATGGGTGAACTATTGCAGGTCTACGCGGAGTGCGGCATCTAGGCCGTGTCTACTGGCTGGTCGGGTGCCCTCGGAAAGTTCGTCAGCATCCAGACAGCGCCCGACGTAGAAAGCGCAACTCGATGTCAGGTGGCTCTCACCAACGCAGGTTTGGTTGAGAATCTCATCACCGGTCCGTACACCTCATTGGAGGACGTGATCGCAATGCAGATGTAGAGGGGGCTTGGAAGTTTTTTTGCTTAGCTTCCAATAGCGTTGCAAGGTGGCAAGTAACCGTGATTTCAAGATTCGCGGCTACACGATCGGGCAGTCTCCAAATCTGCCTCTAATCGTTCTGGTCGTTGGTGGAGCGGCCGGACGGCTGATGGATCAGGGCTCAGCAGGTGATCGGGTTGCAGACTTTGTCTTCTGCGCAGGCCTCAGTATCTGGAGTTACCTCGAGACCTTTTACGGCGTTAACGGATTTCGTAGATGCCTGGGTGTAGCAGGATTTCTGCTATTACTAAGATTCTTCCTATAGGAACTCTCATAGCCGTGAGGGGTTACTCGCCTCAAGGTGTTTCACCTAAAGCGCTACCTGAAGAAGTGTTGCCTTAAGTGCGCAGCGACGATCGCTTTGATGCGAGTCCATGAGGTGTTGGTGGTTCAGCGGATCGGCGCTGAACAAGTGATGAGAAGTCGCATTT
>CAWVUB010000108.1:0-7323 GCA_963933065.1 uncultured Acidimicrobiaceae bacterium
CAGTTGCCATCATTCGATTCTGTTCTGTTGTTGTCAGTTCACCACCAGTGGATTGCAACAAAAGGCGACACTAGTACTCGGCAATTAGTGCACGACTTGTCGGACAAAGCTGGTAAAACAATGGTTATTGAGTTCTCTTGTCTAAATGTCAAATATGGTAGCTCTGACCCCGAACTGTTCGTCGATAATAATCCAGATTCTGTCGCTGAATACGCATCTATCTGGCTCGCTGAAACACTGCCAAATTTCATCTTCGAGTTCCTAGGACTCAATGAAGAACATCCTTTAGACGAACCCTACCGAGTCCTATTCGGTGGCAACCGTATAAATTTCGCAACCCATTCAAGGACGGACATCAGCCAATGAAGGTTCTCATTACCGGAGGTGCTGGCTTTATTGGCTCCAACCTGGCACGGGCGTTAACTTCTCGCTCGGACGTAGATGAAGTCGTCGTCTTGGATGATCTGTCCTTCGGGTATCGAAGCAACCTTGACGGTATTGACGTGCAATTCGTAGAGGGCTCGATCCTTGATGAGCAAGTGCTCTCAGACGCCAGCTCGGGTGTCGCCGCAATCGTTCATCTTGCTGCACGATCCTCGGTACCAAGGTCGATCGCTGAGCCGATGGCAGCACATGAGGTGAACGCGACCGGAACCGCAATGGTGCTCGAAGCCGCTCGTAGGCAGGACGGAGCCCAAGTAATCGTGGCTTCGTCGTCGTCTGTCTATGGTCAAACCGATGTATTGCCGAAGCATGAATCACTTCCAGCACGGCCAATGAGCCCGTATGCGGCAAGCAAGTTGGCCACCGAGTCCTACACCCTTGCATGGTCGCACAGTTATGGAATCCCCACCCTGGCGCTCCGCTTCTTCAACGTGTTCGGGCCACTCCAGCCCCCCCTTCATACATACGCAGCAGTAATACCAGCGTTCGTTTTCGCCGCGATGACAAAGAGGCCCTTGCCCGTCCACGGCGATGGAACACAGTCCAGAGACTTCACCTACGTCGACTCGGTGGTCGAGGTAATTGCTGATGCCATCGTGCGTCGGGTTAGCCACAAAGAGCCGGTCAACCTGGCGTTCGGCACGCGAATCACCCTCCTGCAATTGATTGCCGAGCTGGAGGAGGTCCTTGGTCGAACGCTTCCGATCGACTTCCTGCCGACACGTGTAGGCGACGTGCCAGCATCTCAGGCAGACGCATCAAAGTTGGGCGAACTTTTCCCAGGCCTTGAACCAGCACCACTGTTAGAAGGCTTGCAGGCGACGGTTGACTGGTTCAAGTCAGCGCGACCCTGGGAACGCTGAACCAGACGTTCACTCGATCAGCAACGGCCGATGTTGCTGATCACCCGCTGGTGTCGGTAGGCCGCAAATCTTTCGCTATGGGTAAGTCCACTGGAACCCTTAGGAGCGCGCCTCCCGACACCACGAGCGTCAGGCCTATTAGGCCGATAATGAGCCAGGCTGCGTTCGAACCAACGTGGCTCACGGTGTAGGCGAGGACTCCGACGCCGACGGCGCCCATGTAAATGATCCCCACCGAATGGGGGACCGCGATGCCTAACCTCACCAGCCGATGGCTCACATGGTCTTGTCCACCTTGGAAGGGGCTCCCTCCAGCGGCCAGACGGGACACCGTAACGAGCGTGGTATCGAAAACTGCGGCTGAGCAGGCCAGTACCGGCACCATCGCACTTACCCCTCGTCCAGACTCAAATCGCAACTTGATTCCTAGGTATGCGACAAGGAAGCCAATGAACAATGCTCCGCCATCGCCCATATATATGCGGGCAGGGTGAAAGTTGTGTCGCAGAAAACCGACCGTGCACCCAGCCAGGCCCACGGCGAGAGCCGCCACAAGGAACTGTCCGTTAGCGGCAGCGACAGCGAAAATTGTCATGCTGCTGATCGCAGCCAGACCCGCGGCCAAGCCATCCATGTTGTCAAGCAGGTTGAAGGCATTAGTGATGCCTACGATCCACAGCACTGTGAGACCCATATCCAGCACCCATATACCACTGGCTGTTACCCCTGTCCCGAGTGACCAGACGACAAAAGCAACTGCCACCTCAGCAACAACTCGCCACAGAGGCGACACGTGTCGCAAGTCGTCGACCAGGCCGACAATTGACAGAAGTACACCGAGCGCAAGAACGATGAAGAGTTCCCCGCTGCCGCCATGCGGAGCCTCAAGAATGGAAAATACAACAACAGCTGCGGCAAAGGTTATGACTATGGCAACGCCACCTAGGTACGGCACAGCTGTGTGATGGCTCTTGTGTCCACCCGGCTGGTCAAGCAGGTTTCCACGGATAGCAATCCGCATCACAGAAGGAGTAAGCACGACGCAGAGCGCTCCCGAAGCGGCAAACACCGCCAGGTACTCCCACCACTCACCCGTCACAGAACGACCAACCGCCTACGAGCGCTGATCCGCGATTACAGAAAGGATGATGTCGTCGAGACCAACCGACGGCTCGAAGCCAACCAGACGGTTGGCCCGGTTCGTGTTCGGCACCCGACGGGGCATGTCCTCGAACCCCTCTTCGTAGGCGTCGTCGTATGGGATGAACTCGAGTTGACTCTCAGACTCGACAAGGTTGATGACCCGCTCTGCAAGATCGGCCATAGATATCTCCTCAGAACCACCGAGGTTGAACACCTTTCCGAAAGCATCAGGGTGCTCCGACAGTGAAATGAGGCCACCTACCACGTCGCTGACGTGACAGAAGCAACGAGTCTGGGTGCCATCACCAAAGACCGTGATGGGCTGGTTCCGGAGAGCCTGACCTATAAAGCGTGGCACCACCATGCCGTAACTGCCGGTCTGCCGAGGTCCAACCGTGTTGAAGAGTCGGACTATTACCGTCTCCAAGCCCTTTTCGCGCCAGTAGGTATAGGCGAGGATCTCGTCAATCGCCTTGGCCTCCGAATAGGACCAACGACTCTTGAGCGGAGAGCCAAGGATTCGGTCGTCATCCTCGGAGAGGCTGTCGGAGGTGTTCTTCCCGTAGATTTCGGAAGTCGAGGTAACAAGGACCCGCTTGCCGTACTTGTGGGCCTTTTCTATGACGGTCTCGGTGCCTCGAATGTTAGTCATGAGGCTCTCGAGAGGCTTCTCAACAATCAGGTTCACCCCGACCGCGGCGGCTAGATGGAAGACCGTGTCCACCCTCGAGACAACGTGGTCGACCAAATCCACATTGAGGACCGAACCAAGGACAAACTCAGCATCTGGGCTCCCAGTCAAATGTTCGATATTTGCCAGACGACCGGTTGAGAGGTCATCCAGCAGAACCACCTGGTCGCCACGGTCAAGTAGCCGATCGGCCAGGTGTGATCCGATGAAGCCGGCTCCGCCGGTAATCAGGGCCCTCATCTAACGAGCCTACCCACGGGGTCGGCCGCTATCGGGCTGCGAGTCGCCGATATCCAGAGCGTTCACCAGCCGCCCGTAAAGCGCTGCGTGGTCGGCAATGAGGCGCTCCATACTAAACTCTGCACCAGCCTTCGCAAAAGCAGCTGCACCCATCTGATCCCGAAGATCGGGGTCTAGTAGTCGCAGCAAACCTTCGGCTACTGCTGAAGCCTCCGGAGCTACGACCAGGCCGGTCACGCCATCTAGGACCACCTCCCCTGCGCTGCCGACATCGGTAGTTACTGCCGGTACCCCTGCCATGGCCGCCTCGATAAGAGTGACGGGCATTCCTTCACTGTCGGATGTGATCACCACACAGTCGGAGGCCACATACAGGTCTGCGATGTCGGGTTGCCAGCCGAGAAAGTGGACTGCCGAACCGAGAGGCTCAGCTCGGAGTCTGGTTTCTTCCAACAAGTCGCCCTCTCCGACCACACCCAGTACGACGTCAGGGCGGCGCTCCAGAACTAGCGACATTGCATCTATCAGCCGGTCAAGACGTTTGATAGCCGTCAGCCGGCCCACAAAGAGGACTACAGGTACATCAGGTCGCAGGCCTAGTCGGACTCGAGCTGACTCCCTGTCGCTAGTGGTAGCGCGGGCTACGCCTGGTGGGATGACCGTGTACTGGTCGTATTTCCCTATTCCGGCTGCGACAAGGTCGTCTCGAATACGCGCCCCCACCGCTACCAGAGCGGTCGTACTACGAGCCAGAAACCGCTCCACGACCACAAGGGTCCGCGAGACGAAGCTGCTGAAGTATCCGTGGAGATAGTGACCGTGGTAAGTGTGAACCCTAACTGGTACCCGGGAGGTCATGGCCGCCAGGCGACCAAGCAGTCCAGCCTTGGCTGTGTGCGTATGGACGATGTCAGGCCGGAAGTCGCGTATTGCCCGTCGGATTGAGATAAACGCCCGGAGGTCGTCGCCGGGCCTAACGGAGCGACCCAGAGTCGGAATCTTCACCAGTGGCAGATCGGGATCACGAAGCTCCACAAAATCAGCCTCACCTTCTCCAACATCACCGACAATCAACCGGGTCTCGAACCGGCTGGCGTCGAGTCCGCGAGTTAGGACACTTACCTGCCACGCCGGACCACCAACGTTCATTCGGGCGATCACCCGCAGAATCCGGATCGGGCGACCCTCAATGGGACTCACCCAGTTTCCTCCACTAACCACGCCTGAAACATGAGGAGCGACCAGATCTGGTGGGTCAGGTCGGCTCGTCCATCGCGATGGGTCGTCCAGCGCTGGTGGACGGCAGTTGGATCCAGAAACCCCTGCTCCTTTACGAGCACAGGATCCAAAAGTTCGTCGGCCCAGGAACGGAGCGGACCCCGCAACCAATGGCCTATTGGAACACCAAACCCCATTTTAGGTCGGTCGATGAGGTGGTCCGGTAGCGAGCGCCTTAGCAACTCTCGAAGTACCCACTTTCCTTGCCCCTTACGGACCCTGTGGTCGTGAGGCAGACCCCAAGCGAACCGGAACAGATCCGGATCGAGAAACGGCACGCGAACCTCAAGGCCCACCGCCATAGAAGCTCGATCGACCTTGGTCAGAAGGTCACCCGGTAGATAGGTCAATGTGTCGATGAGCATTGCCCGCTCGAACGGTGACATGGACTCCATCTTCGAAGCTGGTATCTCAGCAAACTCGAGTACCGATTCCAGGGCAGCGAGAACCAGTCCGTCGGACCGGTTCTCTATTGACATGAGTGAGGCGTATACGTCCTGTGCACCATCGGCTACGAGCAGTCGGGCCACCTTATGCATCCGGTAACCAGTTCGGTGGCGAAGGCCCGACGGCACCATAGGGCTGGGCAGGAGATGACCGAGACGGTCCCATGCATCCACCGGCAGTCGTTCAACTGTCGCACCAAGTGTGCGTCGGATGCTCCCAGGCAGCACCCGACGCAACCGCTCCAGACGTTCAACCTGCTGATAGCGGTCGTATCCACCGAACAACTCATCGCCTCCGTCACCCGAGAGGGCCACGGTGACATGTTTACGGGCCATCTGGCTCACGAGGTAGGTGGGTATCTGGGAAGAATCTGCAAACGGCTCATCAAATACACGCGGAAGATCAGGGATCACCCGCATGGCATCATCAGGGCTGACGACAAGGTCCGTATGGTCCGTGCCGAGTGCGGCGGCTACCTCGGCCGCGTATCCGGACTCGTCATAGGACGCTTCGCTGAACCCAATAGTGAACGTCCGGACAGCATCAGATGACTGTCGCTGCATTGACGCAACAACCGATGAGGAATCGAGTCCACCGGAAAGGAACGCTCCCAGCGGCACGTCAGAGATCATCTGTGAGTGGACCGCTTCGTCAAGCACCGTTTCCAAATGATCGACCGCGTCAACGCCGTCTGGTAGCGACGACGCCGATCCGGCAACGTCCAGTACTGACCAATAGGGCTCCGGATCAGAGACGCCGGCCCGGTCGCTGACACGGAGATAGTGGGCTGGTGGCAGCTTGTGCACCCCCTCATAGATGGTCATGGGTGACGGCACGTTTGTCCAACGGAAGTACTCCGCCAGGGCCTGCCGGTCGATATCTGGGTTGAAGCCAGGTATGGCCCGTAGCGCCTTCAACTCGGAAGCAAATATGACAGATCCCTGGTGCTGGCCGTAGTAAAGGGGCTTTTCGCCGAACCGGTCGCGGGCAAGCCAGAGCTCCGACTCTTTTGCATCCCAGCAGCCGAAGGCGAACATGCCCTTTGCCGCCCTCAGGGTCTCGGACACTCCGTGTCTTGCGATGTGTTCGACGAGAACCTCGGTATCGGAGTGCCCCCTCCATCGAACCGAAGGGAGGCGATCGCGCAGAGCATCGGAGTTGTAAATCTCACCGTTGTAGGTGATCGTCCATCGTCCGTTCGCTGAGGACATGGGCTGGCTGCCCGCTTGAGAGAGGTCGACAATGGCAAGCCGGGAATGGCCGAAAGCCACCTCTCCGCAGGGCGCCACCCAGACATCCGAATAGTCGGGCCCGCGGTGGCGAAGAGCGACCGTCATGTCTTCGAGTACCGACGTCAGATCAGCCATCCGGCTGCTTGGCTGAAAGACCCCGCACACGCCACACACCTGATTCATCCACCTCCGCTATCGCCTCAAGGTCTCAATGGCGTCGTACACCCCGGAGGCTAGTGTGGCCCTCGGTTGTCAGCGCTGGCAGGTCCATCACGATGGTTCGTTCCCTGCGGACCAGGGGCCAAGGGTCTAGATCCGGTGATTGGCCATTTCACTCCAGTTGAGAAGGGCTCCGGTCGTCCATGAGAACTATCGCCATCTTCTACTCTCCCGGAATCGGTGGTTCTTGGCACATCCATAACGCTCTTATGGACCCCGGTGAACGTCGAAAGATCATTCATGTGTTCGTCGGTAAGCCTGTTTCCACCTCCGCTGATCTCATTAATGCAGTAGCAACGCAGAATCTCGACCACGTCTTCATTCCATACCATTCCCGGCGAAGCCTCTTTCTGGCAATCCTGCGGGCACGACAGATACTCAAGTCGCAGGACGTTCAGGTGGTCCACGGTCACGGTGCCGAGGGCACGATGATCGGGCTGGTCGCAGCCCTTACTGTCGGAATTCGAGAACGAATCCATACTCGTCATCACGCGACGATGCACCACGAAGGAGGGCCAAGGCGCGGTGTTTTAGCCGACCGAGTGATCAATCGTTTGTCAACAACGATTATCGCCACCTGTTCGAACGTCTCGAACTGCCTTGAGAACCTGGAGAAGGTTGATCCCGCCAAGATCAAAACCCTGGAGTACAGACTCGACATCGAGGGGTTCGGCAAGGTCTCTGATAGCCGGGTTGCAGCCATACGTTCCCGATACGGACTCCTACCCTCTCAGACGGTTGTGGGAATGATTACAAGATTTGTCTG
>CAWVUB010000109.1:0-7072 GCA_963933065.1 uncultured Acidimicrobiaceae bacterium
GCGGACCGCCGTCTCAGCGACTTGTAGCGAATCAGTTGAGGTTCGCATTGCGGTTACCAGAGTCCGAACGACCAAGCTCGTACCCGCTGAACCGTCTGCAAACCCAGCCAATACGGCTTCGAGTACTTGATCGAGCACCATGCCTTGCTCAGTTAGCAGAGCTGGTGCGAAGCGGATCTCGGCGTACACGCAACCATCGGCGGCGAGATCGGCTGCGCATTCTGCGGCTACCCGATGGCAAGCCTCAGGGGTCTGCATGACGCCAACGGTGTGTTCAAAGGTCTCAAGGTAAAGACCTAGGTCTAGGCGGTTGGCACCACGATGGAACCAGTTAGACAGAGAGGCTTCGTCGTCTGCAGGCAGAACGTGCCCCACCGCATCAGCTAGTTCGAGGACGGTAGACGGTCGTAGGCCTCCGTCCAAGTGGTCGTGCAGAAGGACCTTGGGTGCCTGCCGGATGAGGTCCAAGTTAAGCAGTGGAGCGATGGTTTCATTGGTTGCGATAGATGAGGCTACCTAGCCACAGGAAGAGGTCCGAACCCGCTTAGCGGCAGCTTGGAGTCACGTTGCAGCCAATTGTCAGATAGGTAGTCGGCCGTGCCGTCGATGAGGTGAAGCGTGTAGGCAAGGCGGGGCTGATCTGAGGTGTTGGGAGCGCTCCAGTGGGGGAGACAGCCGTGGAAAGCGATGCAGGTTCCTGCGTCTACCTCTAATGGCACGAGGTCACCCATGTCATACGGGGTCTCGTCGATCAAATCGGTGGTCGTGCCATGGCCAACTCTTCGGAATCGGGTTCGGGGCCCTTTGGTGTGACCTCCGGGGATGGCCCACATGCAACCGTTTTCTACAGTCGCGTTGTCCAGAGCAAACCAAAATCCGACCACCGTCTGTGGTTCAGTCCACAGGAAGGAATGGTCACAGTGACAGACCACCTCACTACCAATTCGCGGGGGCTTGAAGATGACCATGGATTGAAGGAGTAAGGGCTCAACGAAACCCAGGTCGTCCGCTAAGGCGGCCATAGCAGGGGTCCGGGAAAAGGGTCCGAAAACTGGGTCGAGGTCGTGTATGGCGTGCCCTAATTTGTTCAGCGCCAGATGCATGGGAACTACTTGGTGGCCATTGGAGTCAAAGGCCCCATTCTCAAAAAATGGGCGAACCACGTCGGCGGAGTCCAAGAACCAGTTGTCTTGAGCGTGGGTCTGTTCAGTGGTCGAAAAGACAGTGGCTGCGCCGTCGGGTACGCCTTCTTCAACATAGCTGGACACAATTTCGTCGATCCGGGCCCGCAGGGCACCGACCATCTCGGGGGCCACGAAGTCGGTAAGTACTGCGTAGCCGTATTGTTCCCAGTGGTCGATTTGTTCGGGGTTCAGAATTCTTGGCACCTGACAGTTACTCCTGGCCGCGTCGATAGCGAAGTCCGTTTGCGGCTGGCATTCGAAGGCGGCTAGTGGCAAAAATCAGAACAAGAAGGGTGGCTAGGTGCGGGGTAATCGGGGGGAGTTCACTGGCCACTTCTTCAGTAACTGCGTACCACCAGAGGACGACTGCAGAGGTGAGAAGGAGCATCGCCGCGGAACTACGTTTGCTGTTCACTGCGGCTCGGACAGCTAGTCCAATGAGAACTATTCCCACCAGTAACAGTAAGGCATGCACAGCCGTACGGTCCCTAAGTTGCAACGCATCAGCGAACCCGAAAAGTAGTGATCCGAGGAAGGCACCGGCGGGTTGCCAGTTTCCGAAGATGACCGTAGCTAGCCCGATAAAGCCCCGGCCTTGCACTTGGCCTTCCCGGTAGACGCCGGTCTGTTCAATAGCGATGAATGCTCCACCGAAACCAGCCAGACCCCCACTGATCACGACTGCAGTAAATTTCATCCGGTATACGGAGACTCCAAGGCTGTCAGCACCTACCGGGTGTTCACCAGAAGCGCGTATGCGTAGACCGTAGGGAGTTCGCCACAGGATGAAAATAGAGAGGGGAATTAGGGAAAGTGCCAAGAGGGAGGCCCAGGAAAGGCTTCTGGTGATACCGGACAGGACAGCTGCTACATCGGATATGAGAAGCCAGTCTTGGGAGGCAGTCCAGCCGAACAGGTTGGGGGTTCCCCATCCGAGCAGGTCGCCACCTGACAAGAACGGTATATCGAGGCTACCTACCGACTCGACCCGGGGAGACTGAGTTATGCCACCACCGGATCTTCCAGAAAACACCTCTCCTGACAGAAACCGGGCTAAAGCCGGTGCAAGGATGTTCACGGCTACGCCAGAGACGATGTGGTCGACGCCGAAGGTGACTGTGGCTACGGCGTGAAGCAGGCCACCTGCGGCACCGCCTGCTATGCCAATCGCCAGTCCCCACCAGGGGCCAAACTCGAGTGCTCCCCAGGCACCAAACCATGTTCCAAGGACCATCATCCCTTCAAGGCCGATGTTCACTACACCTGCCCTTTCGGCCCAGATCCCACCCAAGCCAGCCAGCAGAATGGGCACGGCTCGGCGTAACGTTGATTCAGTGGTGCCGGAGGAAATGAGGTCGATGGTCGTTGGTCGGGCGAGTTCCTGCACCACGGATAGGACGACGATTACACCAAGTGCAGCGAGCATCCAGCGCAGCACAGTGGAGGTTTTCAAAAGGTTCGTCATGTGGTGGTCCTGCTAACAGACTCAACTGACTGTTGGGTAGCTACCGCGGCCTCGCGCGCTTCGGCGGACTGTCGGATTCGATTGACTACCTCGTAGGCGACTACAGCGGATAGGACCACGACGCCTTGGAGAATCGAAACAATCTCACGCGGTGCGTCGCCCCGTACATCCAAAATGGGTGCTGCGCTGTCCAGCCAGCCAAATAGCAGCGCGGCAACCGCAACGCCACCTGGATGGTTGCGCCCTACCAGTGCTACAGCGATACCGGTGAAACCGAGGCCTCGAGCAAATCCCAAGTCGTAAGTATGGGCGTCGCCGAGTATCTGCGGGAGGCCGATGAGGCCGGCGACAGCACCTGACAACAGCATGGTTCGGATAACTGTGGCCTCGGGATCAACGCCTCCAGCGGCTGCTGCGAATGGATTGAGGCCGGTAGCTCGGAGGTCGTAACCGGCTCGGGTGCGGTTGAGGAAGACATGGAAGAGAACGCCTACAACTGCTGCAACGAGGATGAAACCCCAGAGTTCTCGACCACGGCTGATCTCTCGTGTAAATATTTCTACAAGTCGGTTTAGATTTGGGAACCAGCCAGATGGTGCGATTTCTGGCGTAGTGATATTGAGGGTGGTGTCACTTTCATCGAGGAGCCAGGTGCGTAGGAGGAATCCCACGGCGGCTAGAGCGACAGCGTTCAACATGATGGTGGAGATCACCTCGTGGACCCCTCGATGGACTTTGAGGTAGCCGGCCACCCCGGCGAAGGCTGCACCAACGCTCATGGCGACGGCGATGATGAGGCCGATATGCAGAACTGGTGGTAGATCGACAGCGGCGCCGGCAGACGCGGCTAAGAGAGCGGCCAGTACGTACTGGCCTTCGACACCGATGTTGAAGAGGTTCATTCGAAAGCCGATAGCAACGGCAATCCCTGCGAGGTACAGCGGCGTCGCCCGGTTGCCTGTTTCAACGAATGTTTCTAGGCGGGTGCCGTACGAGAGCATCTCGGACCAGGCATCCATTGGGTTGGTACCAAAGGCCAAAAGAACAAGTGAGGACAGGCCTATCGAGAAAACGAATGCGCATACAGGTGCAGCAAGGGCGAGGCTGACGCGTCGAATACTCACTCTTCGGTGCCCTGTTCTTCTGCAGAAGCGCCGGTCATGTGGCTTCCCAAGAGGCGCGGTGTAGCAGTGGACGGGTCCATTTCGGCTGTCACTCGACCGCGCAGCATGACAACCAGACGATCCGCTAGGCCTATCAGTTCTTCCAGATCGGCTGATATGAGCAGAACTGCCATGCCGTTACGACGTGCTTTGCGAAGCTCGTCCCAAACTGCTGCTTGGGCGCCTACATCAATCCCGCGTGTGGGATGGGCAGCTATTAGCATTCGTGGTTGCGCTGATAGCTCTCGACCGATAACCAGCTTCTGTTGATTTCCGCCTGATAGGGCACGAGCTTTGGTGTCGACGCCTGGTGTCCTCACATCAAAATCAGCCACAATTCGCGCGGTGGCTTCGCGTGACCCCGAACGATTCAACCAGGCTCCGCGTGCGAAGGGTCTCTGGGTTTGATGGCCAAGCATCGCGTTTTCCCAAAGCGGTGCGTCAAGTAGCAACCCCCGGCGGTGACGATCTTCTGGTACGTAGCCAAGGCCGGCTTCTCGTCGTCGACGCACCGGCCAGTGAGTTATTCGCTCCCCGTCGAGAAAGAGTTCACCTTCACTCAGCGCTCGAAGTCCGAGGATGGCTTCGACGAGTTCGCCTTGACCGTTGCCCTCCACACCGGCTACTCCCAGTATTTCACCTCGGTAAACGTCGAGATCTACAGCGTCGACGACAGGACGTTCGTCATCTCCCAAGACAGTTGCCGAACGCACCGAAAGGGTGACATGGGGATCAGGTACCCGAGGTTCGGTTGACGGTTTCGGCAACTCTGAGCCAACCATCAATTCAGCTAATTCGGCTGTTGTTACATCACTCGACGACACGGTTGCCACTGTGCGGCCATGACGTAAAACGGTGATGGTGTCAGCAATAGCAAGAACCTCGTCCAGCTTGTGGTCGATAAAGATGATCGTGTGCCCACGACTCTTAAGTTCACGCAGATTATGGAATAGTTTCTCGACTTCTTGAGGAACGAGTACCGATGTTGGTTCATCCAAGATGAGGACCTTTGCTCCACGGTAGAGCACCTTGATGATTTCGACTCGTTGTCGTTCACCAACCTCAAGTGACTCGACAAAATCCTCGGGATCAAGGTCAAGGCCGTAAGAACGCCCTAGGTCTTCTAAGTCGCGACGAGCGGCCGTCCGATCAATGATGCCCCGTTTGGTAGGTTCAGCGCCCAGAATCACGTTCTCGAGCACTGTCAGGTGATCAGCCAGCATGAAGTGCTGGTGGACCATACCTATCCCGGACTCGATGGCCTCTGAGGGTGAGGAAAAGCGAACCTCTGCACCACCGACCAGCATTTGGCCCTCGTCTGCAGGAACCATCCCGTAGAGGATCTTCATCAAGGTTGACTTGCCGGCTCCATTCTCACCAACCACTGCGTGAATTTCGCCGTTTGCCACCTGTAGGTCAACTCTGTCATTGGCTACAACGCCAGGAAAGCGCTTTGTGATTCCAGATAGTTGCACCACTGGAGGAGTGGTTGAGTCAGGAGCCATGTGCAAAGTCGGTCCTAGTGGAGAATCTTGTTGAAGAATGCTTGCGTACGTTCCTGAGTGGGATGTGAGAAGACTTCTTCCGGGGGTCCGACTTCCACGATTTCTCCCTCGTCGATGAATACGAGTCGGTCAGCGGCAGCCTTGGCGAAGCCCATTTCGTGGGTTACGACGACCATGGTCATACCGTCGTGGGCGAGACCGAGCATCACGTCCAAGACTTCCTTAACCATTTCTGGATCTAACGCCGAGGTCGGCTCGTCGAAAAGCATTACCTTGGGGTCCATTGCCAGCGATCTCGCTATGGCGACTCTCTGCTGCTGTCCACCCGACAATTGACGCGGGTAGGAATCCGCTTTTTCTGGGATTCCGACGCGTGTGAGTTGACGCATAGCGACGTCAGTAGCTTCTTCTTGGGATCGGTTACGCACCTTTCGCTGAGCGAGAGTGATGTTCTCGATCGCCTTGAGATGTGGAAAGAGGTTGAACTGTTGGAACACCATGCCAACCTCGGCTCGTACCTGGTCAAGGTTGGTGTCTGAAGACGTCATATCGAAGCCGTCAACCATGACGGTTCCTGCTGTCGGGACTTCCAATAGGTTGATGCAGCGCAGAACGGTCGATTTGCCTGAGCCGCTGGGACCTACGATGACCACTACCTCACCCTCAGCTACATCTAGGTCAATATCGATGACGGCGCGGATATTCCGGCCGAACGTCTTTGACACTCCTTTGAGGGAAATCATGGGTTTAGAGCGATCAGAGCTCGGCACGACTGTCGTCATCTTTCACCCACCCGGTCTCGGGTCATACGTCTTTCTAAGACACCCAGGAGGACTGAGAGGCTGAGGGTGAGTACAAGGTAAATGAAGGCCGAGACGAAGTATCCCTCCCGAAACTTGAACGTGCTAGCGGAGAATTGGCGGGCCCTTTGTGTGATTTCAAGGGCACCTAGGACTGAGAGTAGAGAAGTGTCTTTGAGGATGGCAATGAAGTCGTTGCCCATCGGTGGAATGATCGCTCGCATAGCCTGGGGTAGGACTACTGACTTCATTGTCTGGCGCCGACTGAGGCCCAGTGACCGCCCAGCTTCGCTCTGCCCCGGAGGAATAGATTGGATTCCCCCTCTGAAGATCTCGGCCATGTAGGCGCCGTAGATGACTGCCAAGGTCACGGTTGCCCGCATCTGGAAAGAGAGCTTGAACTCCCAGTCAAACCACCTAATCAGCCGGGCGTTCAGCAACTCAGTGAGTTCAGGTACAACAATCAGCGCCACCGTGAAGATCAGGGGGAGCATCGGTATGCCTCGGATGAATTCAACATAGGTGCGCGCGAGATTTCGAATTACCACGTTGCGGGACATCTGTCCGGTGCCGGCTAGTAGCGCGATGAATAGTGAGATGCCGAACGCGTAGACAGTTGACTGCAGTGTTAGTGCTAGTCCTGGGATTATTCTTTCCCAAGCAAGTCGGTAATCAGGACTGTCGATGATCTGCCAGCCCATCCAGGCAAGCAACGTGACGATGATTAACGACCACCAGGGGAAAACATCCCACCACGGACGCTCGTCGGTTATTCGTCCATCGGGAGTTGATCGGAACTCGCTCATCTGGTGATCCTCACCTTGAACTCCTGCTCCATTGCAAGACGCTGGACTTTACCTGTTGTGTGAGTTTGCTGTCGCATGGGGGACCATGTTGTTGACGGAGAGAGGCCGGGGCCTTTGGCCCCGGCCTCTCTAACCGTTACTGCTGTGTT
>CAWVUB010000110.1:0-6997 GCA_963933065.1 uncultured Acidimicrobiaceae bacterium
AAGTGTTTGACATCACAGTGTCGCCTGAAGAGCATCTCGCCGCAGTGGAAACCGCATTCTTCGCACCGGGTAATGACGCCTCATTGTGGATCGGCGGATGGCACCCTGCGGTGGCTTACCAGCAGGGCTGTGCCGTGGCCAAAGACGACATCGAGATCTGGTGGACGGCGGGATCGGCTGACGTGCTAGCGCTGCAACCCCTCGACGACGTAATCGCCTTGCCGGCTAACTCACAGAGCGTCCTCGATGAGTTGGGTGATCGGGTGTCGTTGTTGACGGTCGCCAATGCGGGTCATGCCCTGCTTCCGGAGCAGCCACAGGTGGTAGTCGGCGCTCTGCTTGACTGGTTGAGCTCCAGGGGTCGCTAGTCAACTTTTGGGTGTGACGGCTGCTGCACATCAATTATTTCAAGGAGCACTCGACCGCTAGCCAATTTAAGTGATTCATAACCCTTCACCTGCATGGCAGCCGAGGCAAATTTGACTCCAGCGCTGAGGTTTTCAGCAGTAAGTCCAGCAAGAAGATGTTGAACTGCCGCTGTGTATTCCCGCACCAGGAGTTGTTCCAAGCGACGCACTTCGGTCCGACCGAAGGGGTCCCATGCGGTTCCTCGGAGGGGGCGGCCTTTGGCTAGTAACTTCATCAGTGGCCTGCCGAGTTTGATGGGTATGGATATCTTGCCCATTCCCAAGGATCGGAACACGGGTGGGTGGAGGCGCCAAGAGACCTTCGCGGACGCTCCGCCCACAGCCTCGGCTGCTGCTTGGCCTTCCGGTGCCACAAGGAGGCGGGCTACCTCGTACTCGTCCTTATAGGCAGTGAGGTGGTGGAGGCCACGTGCTACGGCTTCGGTGAGCTCTGTTGATCCCGGCGCGACCATCTTTTCTTTCACTGACGTTTTCTCGACCAGATCCAGGAATGTCGACGCGCATCGGTCACTCTGATAGCCGACGAGGTCGGCAGCAAGCATTTCCAGTAGAGGGCCCAACTCGGTTTCAGCGTCCAGTGATGCCACGCGGTCTGCGAGTGCGGTAGAGAGTTCGTCGACGATGACAGAGACGGTCTCAGGCCCCTTTGAAGTATTACTGGGGCCCTCTGCGGCGGCTCGACCGGCTGTGAATGCTGCGAGATTACGTTCGACGGCCACTCCGTTGAGTTCTATGGCACGTTCAATTGACACAGGGGCAATCGGGATTGCGCCTGCTTGAATTGCTATGCCCAGTAGATAGACGTTAGCTGCGGAGGTATCGCCAAAGAGCTCGAAACATGCGGCGCCAGCGTCAACGACCTTGTTGTGCGCAGCCTGGGTGACCGGAGCAGCACGATCCATAAGCTCTTTGAGACTGGGGAGTTGGTGGTCGTGTTTTCCAACCATGGATCCGGTGGGCGTCTCAGTGCTCGAGGCGATTAAGACCGTTCGTTCTGGGTGCCCGACGTGGAGTACATCGTCGGAGGCTCCGACAAGCAGGTCAAACGCCAGAATTACGTCGGCACCGCCCTCGCTGATAAGACTCGATGTCAGTTCCGCCTTACGGGCCAGTCTGACGTCGCTTATCACCGGGCCGGCCTTCTGTGAGATTCCGGTTTGGTCAAGGCCTCGAACCTCGTAACCATCAAACATCGCTGCTGTAGCCAGTATCTGGGCCACGGTGACCACGCCGGTGCCACCCACCCCAGCGAGGCGGATGTCGACGACATCACTGTCAGATAGGGCCACGGGCGTCTTGAGTTCAGTTTTTGTGTGGGGTCCAGATACTTCGGGCTCCGGGGCATCAGGGTCCACTGCGACGGTCATGAAACTGGGGCAGTCGCCGTCCAGACAACTTGCGTCCAGGTTGCATGACGTTTGGTCAATGGTCGTTTTGGTGCCGAGTGGTGTCGTTAGAGACTGGACAGACAAGCAGTTGGACACTTCACCGCAGTCGCCACAACCTTCGCAGAGGCGATGGTTGATGACGACGCGGAAGTCCGGTGTTGTGGCCTTGCCCCGCTTCCGGAGTCGGCGGGTCTGCGCAGCACATGCTTGATCATGGATAAGTACCGTTACGCCGTCCACGGCTGCCAGGGCCTCCTGCGCCTCAACCATGCGTTTTCTGTCCCAGACTTTTACGCCAGCCGGCATTTTGAGGCCCCGATAACGGTCCCGGTCCTCAGTGGTGACCAGCACTTGGTTGACTCCGTGGGCTAGGAGGATTCTGGTGATCTCAGGTACGCCGGTCACACCGACGGCGTCCTGACCACCTGTCATGGCCACGGTTCCGTTGTAGAGGATCTTGTAGGTGACGGTGACACCAGCGGCGACCGCCGCCTGGATGGCGAGTTGTCCGGAGTGGAAGAACGTTCCGTCACCCATGTTTTGAGTGAAGTGCCGGCGTTCTACGAATGGTGACATGCCGATCCAGGGGGCACCTTCACTGCCCATCGCCGTCATACCGATAGTCGAGCCGACACGGTCCTCGTCCATGAGCAGCACCATCATGTGACACCCGATGCCGGCTCCAACTAAGGCATCTTCGTGAACCTTGGTGCTCCAGTTGTGTGGACAGCCCGAACAGAAGTACGGCGACCTTTCCACCGCCAGTGGAATCATGATCCGCTCTCGAGGTTTCTGCTCTGGCACTAGTCGGTCACTGACGCGTGCGGAGATCCGCTCGCGGAGGCCGTCGACCATGGCGTCGGCGTCGAGAATCCCCCAGCTACGCATGAGAGGTCGCCCATCAGGATGGGTCTTGCCCACGACTACAGGTTGGTCTGGGCCACCGTAGAGGGCGTCTTTGATCAGCCATTCCAAGGTGGGGTTCTTCTCCTCAACAATGACAATTTCATCGAGCCCCTTGGCGAACAATTGGACGGCCGATGGGTCGAACGGGACAGGCATTTGCATCTGGAGGACGCGAATGCCGGCCGCAGCGATTTCAGCGGGCGTGGTCAGCCCCAATCGTCCGAGGGCCTGGAGCATTTCGTAGTATGTGAAGCCGCTAGCCACTATTCCGATCCACGCATCTGGCGTGTCAACTGTGATTCGGTTCAAGCCATTGGCAAGCGCGTAGCGTCTAACCAGTTCAGCGCGAGCTCCCCGGAAGTCCTTTTCTAACTCGAGAGTGTGTGGCGTGATGAGATTTCCGTCAGGTCGGTGTTCGTAGGCAACACCGTCGATGACCATGTCGGGAATCACTGGGATCGTGCGGCCTAGGTTTAGGTCGGCGGTACCACTTCCATCACCTACGGCGGCGACGATCTTAAGGGATGTCCAAACTCCGGCTAACCGGGACAGTTCGACAGCATGGCGGCCCAGGTCCAAGATCTCTTGCACGTCTCCCGGATAGAGGATTGGTATGTGCAGGTCGACGAGAGCAGCATCCGAGCTGGACGGCAATGTCGAACTCTTGGCTGAGGGATCGTCTCCGACTAGAGCAAGAGCGCCTCCGTAGCGCGACGTCCCAGCAAACACGGCGTGCCGCAGGGCGTCAGTAGCGCGATCCAGTCCGGGTGCCTTGCCGTACCAGATGCCCAAGACTCCGTCATACCTGAAATCAGGTTGCTCAGATGCCAACTGAGATCCCATTACGGCTGAGGCTCCCAGCTCTTCGTTGAGGCCCGGCTGGTGAATGATCGGGAGTTCGGAGACGAGAGCAGCGGCTCGAGCTATTTCCTGATCGAAGCCGCCCAGTGGGGAGCCTGGGTAACCAGATATGAACGCTGCGGTATCGAGTCCAACTAATCGGTCGATCCGGAGTTGTTGAATAGGTACGCGAGCGAGCGCCTGAACTCCAGTTAGGAAACTGGTCCCTTGGTCCTTGAGGTACCGGTCGGTCAATCGGTAATTGTCGACGATTGTCATGGATGTTCTCCTATCTGATCTCTGACGGTGCGGAACTACCGGCTGCTACTTGTTCAAAATACTCTCATATCTTTGTATATATTGTTCAAATATCGTGTAATCAACGGATATAAAGAGTAAATGTCACATATAAACCGGTCAGACTCGCAAATTATCGCTGCACTTCAATCAAATGCACGACAGACGAACAGGGCGATAGCAAACGAGGTGGGCCTTGCACCGTCAACGACGTTGGATCGGATTCGTTCTTTGGAGGACCGGGGCGTAATCACCGGTTATCACGCGGATGTCGACTTGGCAGCCCTCGGACGACCAATTCAGGCGATTGTGACTCTGCGCCTCCGGCCCAAAACCGGGCCCGTAATCGATAGGGCTATGGAACGCCTGATGTCGCTTCCGGAGACCCTTGGCGTGTTTCTCGTTACTGGAATCGATGACCTAGTCGTTCACCTGAGTGTTACTGACACCGACAACCTGCGTCACTTGGTACTAGATCGCATCTCCAGCATCGAGGGCGTAGTTGGTGATCGGACCTCACTGGTCTTTGAGCACAAACAAAAGCAGGTTGTCGAAATGTTGGTGGACTGACAATTGGCAGCCTGGTCTGAAGGGAGGTTTATCGGATTAGTAGGGGTGGGCCACCGACTGTGCTTCGAGTTCTCGTGTTGCCTTTAAACGATGAGACGAGTTGCGGCGCTGAAATATGTCTCCGACCGTCACCATTTAGGAGCCCGGAACGAATAGTTCGTTTGAGAAGAATTCTGCTACCAGTGGCTCAAATTCTTCAACTGAAAGTTCGTCGTAGTCTGGGTCGAAGCAGTTCTGGTCGTACTCGCTGCAGAAGGTGACGCAGTCATCGAACCACTCGTGGTCACGGTACACGTCACGCGCATCGCGGTCCCGACCCTCTAGGTGGAAGTAGTAGTACCCCTGGAAGAGTCCATGGTGTCGAACTATCCAGTAAGTACGTTCATCTACATAGGGCTTAAGAATCTCTGCAGCTGTAGCGCTGTGGTTCCAAGGAGCAATTGACTCCCCTGTGTCATGTAGGAGGGCGGCCACCACCATCTGGTCGGGCTCGCCGTTGCGCAGAGCTCGAGTAGCAGATTGCAGGCTGTGGCGAAAGCGGTCGATCCGATAGCCGAAAGTTGGACCTTTCAACTCGTGGAGGAGTCGCAGGGCTTGGGCTGCAACATCTTCACTATCGTTAGCCTGGTAGTGGTCGGCGATAATTTTTGCGTCGTCTGGAGTCATGTCTTCCATGTGGACAAAACTGACGGTCTTCAGAGAACTGTTATCAGTTGAAACCTTTTGCATTTTGTAGTCCTCAGATCGATTTGAAGTTTGGCGGTTGGTATCAATTCAGAATGACAGTAAAGCAATGCGGCTTGCGTGTCAGTCCTTATAACTGGGTTCCAGGTCATCGAGCAGCCTAAGCAACGCAGGCCACTCCCAATGGCCTGGCGCAGAGTGCTCATACTGGGCGCGCACCTTTTTCCATAGAGAATCTTCTTGCCGGGCTACCGGCAGGCCTGTAGCCGCTACCTGCATTTGCAGCGAAGCGGCTCGAACTAGGTAATGCATGTTCATGAACGCTTCGCCAGCCGTAGCGCCGATAGTCAGAAAGCCATGATTGCGCATTATGAGGGCACGATTTGAACCAAGGCTTTTCGCTAACCGGACGCTCTCCTCTGGGTCGAGAGAAAGGCCTTCCCATTCGTGGTATCCGACGTTTTCGTAGAGCATTCCTGCATCTTGCTGGAGGAACTCCAAGTCGCATGCAAGGGCACAAAAGGCCAAAGCAGCGGGGGCATGTGAGTGGAATACGAATTGAGCGTCACCGCAGGCTTCATGAACGGCGCTATGGATCACCAATGCGGTTGGATTGACTGCACCTTCACCCTCAATGATCTGACCGTCTTGGTCGACGACCAAGAGATTTGATGCCGTGACTTCTCTGTAGAGCAGACCAAAGCGGCCGACTAGATAGTTCTTCTCAGTCCCGGGTAGGCGTCCAGTGATGTGGTTCCAGACGAGATCGTCATATCCAAATCGCGCAGCTAGGCGATGGAGGGCCGCTAAGTCTCGTCGTGCAGCAACTATTGGTGGGCTTGGATTGTTCGGTTCGGTCGGTGAATTCATCGGAGTCATTAATCCTAGATTCAAGATTTAAGGAAAGTTAATACTGGAGTTATTAGATCACACTTTGTGGGAAGCGATGACGTGTTCAGTTCTCTTCTGGTATGCAGGCCACTGGCTTTGATAAGGAAGAGTGTGGTAGAACAACGTCGTCCGGAGGTGGAAGTGGGGCCAACGTTTCTGTGCCATCCGGGTGGCCCCCACTCATACCAGTTTGATTAATTGGGAGATTATGGGGGAATAAAGATAGTGCTTAGTAGAAAAAAGCAAAGAGTGAGTAATGCCGCGTATTCTCGTAGGCCTTATATGCGGACGCTGATGGGAGCAGTAATGCTTGTTGCGGCGATGTTCGCGACAAGTTGTGGTAGTGACAGCACTGAGGCTGCTAACACCACCGCAGCACCGGCCACTACTGCAGCACCGGCCACGACTGCGGCACCGGCCACGACTGCGGCACCGGCCACGACTGCGGCACCCACCACAACTGCTGGACCCGCCTCTCCAATTCGAGTGCGACTGAACTGGACTGCTGATCCAGGATTTGCTGGCCTCTACATGGCGGACGAACTTGGTTATTTCGCAGACGAAGGAGTTGAGCCGATCTTCGAGTTTGGTGGGCCCAACGTTCCCCATCCGGTACAGATTCTCGCTGGCGGAGCAGCCGACGTTGGCTTCAGTGGTTTAACAATGGTCGTTGAAGCAGCGTCGCAGGGCGACGAGTTCGTCATGTTCGGCACAAGACTTCAGGAGAATATTCTTGGGATCAGTTCACTGCCTGCGGACCCGATCCTGACTGCTGCTGACCTTTGCGGTAAGAGAATCGGAGCGGGAGCGGCAGACCTTGTTCAACTCGACGCCATGCTGGTTATTAACGGCGAGGAACCGGGTTGCTACACCGTGGTTCCAGTGGGTTGGGATCCGTCACCAATAGTCGACGGCCTAGTTGACGGGATGGTCAACTATATGAACAGCCATCCAGTCATCTTGGACGGTATGGGCATAGAAAATGTGGCTGTT
>CAWVUB010000111.1:0-6923 GCA_963933065.1 uncultured Acidimicrobiaceae bacterium
GCCAGTAGTCACTTCCACGCCAGCCGTGTGCCCGACTTCTGGGTGACCAGGGGTAGCCGACCCCCACTGTCGGAAATCCCGCAGATCGTCAAGCGTCAGGCCGTAACCAGTTAGATAAAGCATCGAGTACAACAGAATCGATGCATGTCCGGCTGAGAGGATGAAGCGATCACGATCCGGCCACAAAGGATCGGCAGCGTCGTAGGTCAGAACTCGGGTCCACAACACATGTGCCAACGGGGCCAGTGCCATGG
Organism: uncultured Acidimicrobiaceae bacterium; assembly: GCA_963933065.1. Taxonomy (GTDB): domain Bacteria; phylum Actinomycetota; class Acidimicrobiia; order Acidimicrobiales; family MedAcidi-G1; genus UBA9410. The sequence goes on from CAWVUB010000111.1 coordinate 255, forward strand.
CCGTTCCTTGGTGGCCCGACCGTGCGGCGTGGGGCGCATCCATTGCCAAACCACGCACGACAGAGATAGCTCGATGATCGTGATGTTCGACTTGTCTGTGATCGTCCGTCATGAATCTCACCTTATGGCCACCGCTGGCCCTACTCCGATGGATCGGAACGGACCCTATACGCCTGTCTCGGCTGGCTCGGCGACGGTGTCGAAAAGAAGCACAGAATTAGTAAATCCGTGCAGGTGGTGCTCAGAGCCGACCGGCCCAAGTTCACCGGCACAGGACATTCCAGCCACTGCATTAGTGCCAAGTCCGTCTACGAGTTGTTCCGCATCGTGACCGGCTACTTCGAATAAGTTGCTGCCTCGTCCGTTACACGTAAAGGCCACAGCGGCCGCGGCAGACAGTCCAGTCAACCGGCTCGCCAGGTCCGCAGAAGCCGCTGCCGCATCGCGAACTTGGAATTGGACGGTGGTTCCAACCGGCAGGGTCGCACCCACGGCAAGGGCGCCGGAGGACTGATCAGCACCCACGATGGGCCTGATGAGAAAGTCTCCAGCCTCAAAGTTGTCCTGATGTTCGTCTATGACGACCCCGAGGTGCAGGCCGCGCCGGATTCGGTCGGCGGTCTCCGTGTCCGCCGAGTCGAGTAGGTCGCCCAAACGCTCGATAGCTGGCCGGCCGGCCAAGTGGCGAACTAGCGGCCCTTCTGCGTTGGTGACGACCATTGGATCCCCCACGGGTCGACAACCAGTGGCGACGAGAGCCTTTGCACCAATATCAGGAGGGAGAACCACGGCTACGGCACCGTCGGTGAATTTCCGGTCATCGAGTAGGAGTTGGTTGCCGTCTCGGTGGGACGCTGCAGAGGCCAGACCTCCAACCAAGGTGATGCTTGGATCGATTGTGGTGACGAAGGTCGATGCGTCAAAACTGAAAGGGTCAGCCATTAAGACAACGGCACTCCCTTCTTCTAAGTCGTCAGGAAGCTCGGGCTCCAGCAGACGGAGAGGCTGAGCCGAGGAGATCCGTGCTGTCCACAAGACAACTGATGGTCCATCTTCAATCTCCTGCCGGTGAACCAATGTGCTCCCGGCTCTACACCCAATAAGCACGGTCGGAGTAAGCGTTTTTTGGATTGTTTTAGCGATTTGAGACATTTGGATTCCATGAGCGCCCGAGGCGAATAGCAGGGCCAACTCCGGACTATGTCCCGTTTGATCAAGGCTTTGTCCGACAACTTCAGCGACCGCAACTGCGGCCTCCGGGTGTTGGCTGACCGCAGCGGCGAACTTTTCTTGCTTTCGACTCACGCTGCGTCAGTTGGTGGCAGAAGAGTGAACGGGACGACGGTTGCTGGACCATTGTCAATCCGACAGGTGGCTTCGATTGTCCCAAACTCATCAAACTCCAGTTCGGCGCGTACCAAGCGATAGGCGAATAGGCCAGGCTCCACGGAAAGTGGTTGGACATTCCGTGCCATCTGCTGGCCGGAGCGACTAAACACGACTTCGAGCACGCCTTGACCGCTTTGGTCGAGAGGACAATTGAAGAAAACAGCGAGATGTGGAGACCAGGTGACGGGTGCGGGGCTAGGCGACGCAGCGCTGAAGTGAATGCCGGTTAGGTCGATGTGGGTCGCTCCACCGGCAACTTTCTTCAGGTCGATGCCTTCAAAAAATAGAGCTGCGAGGATCTGCATTTTTAGAACCTAGAGGGGAAGGCCGACGAAGCGTCGAACTCTCTGATGGTAAGCGCCCCAACGAGCGACGGAGAGAGCCGTAGCATGACCTCCCGTGAGTCGCCGAACAGTCCTCCCTTTGTTGTGTTTGACGGTGGCTTTGTTGGCTGGGGTTCAGGCTCAGCGGACGAATCGGGAGGTGGCGAATCTTGCATTGATGGTTCGTCCAGAGTCGAGAGCAGCGACAACACCAATCTTTTCGGTCCGACGGATTCCCGAATTTCTGCAGGCTCCGACAGCGAAACGCCGCCTTAACGAAGCGCTGATAGCGCCGGTGGCAGCCCTTCCGGCAGGAACGTGCTTGGCGGTAGGCGAGCATGGGAGTGACCTCTTTTTGATGAACGCCAGCAGGCCCTTGGCTCCAGCGAGTACTCAGAAGTTACTTACTGCATTGGCCGCCCTTCGTGTCCTTGGCCCCGATTCCACACTTACCACCGAAGTCATGGTGACTGCAGCACCATTTGACGGTGTGCTGGCTGGAGATTTATGGCTCGTTGGTGGGGGTGATCCTTTGCTTATGACCAAGGCCTATGCGGATAGGTTCGACGACCAGCTCGCCTTTTCGAACCTTGCTGATTTGGCGGCCGCTGTAATTGACGCCGGAATCGAGGAGATCCAGGGATCGGTAGTTGGTGATGAATCCCGCTACGACGAAATCCGTTATCTCGGAACTTGGCCCGACCGCTTCAAACCTGGCTGGTCTATTCAGTCGGGGCCACTTAGCGCGCTTTCGGTAGATGACGGATTTGCAAACTGGGATCCAGTCAATCCGGCGGCGTCGTTGAGTGTGCCGGCAGAAGACCCGGCTCTGCGCGCCGCCCAGTTGTTCGACGATTTACTCGAATCGGAGGGAGTTCTCATCCTCGGGCGGGCTGACTCAGGAACAGTGCCTAGCGAACTTGTTACAAAGACGGTAGCCAGCCTCAGTTCGGCTCCAATGCATCTGTTGGTGGAACAGATGCTGGTGGCCAGTGACAACACCACGGCAGAACTTCTGGTCAAGGAGTTAAGCCGCACTTCATCATCAGTACGGGGCACGACCGTCAGCGGGTTGTCTGTAGTGCTTGAGACGCTGGCTAACGCCGGCCATCCAGTCGATGGGGTCGTCCCACACGATGGCAGTGGGCTGGACCCCGACAATCGGTTGACGTGCGGCCTGCTGGTGAGCGTGCTTGGTGACCGCGAATATGGTTCGACTCTCGTTGAGGGCCTTCCGGTAGCCGGTGATCGCGGGACTATGAAGAAACGTTTCGTGGGAACTGCCGCCGAGGGGAGGGTTCGGGCGAAAACGGGCACCCTCCGGGGGGTATCGAGTCTGGCTGGCGTGGTTGACACTCCGGGTGGACGTCGTCTGGCATTTGCTCTGGTCAGTAACGGTGAGTTGCCCTACGAGATCCGGACGATTCACGAGGACGTTGTCCTGGCCCTGTTGTCATATCCGGCCGGACCAGCCACCGACCTGCTGTCCCCGCACCCAGTGCAATATGCACGGGTCGACGAGACCTCCGGAGGTTGACCTTGGACGGAGTCCAGCGCATTCCAATATTCCCGTTGAGCGCTGTCCTCCTACCATCTGGCTTCTTGCCTCTTCAGTTGTTTGAAGACCGCTACCGGCAGATGATTCTCGACTTGCTGGAAGGTGATCGAGAATTCGGTGTGGTCCTGATACGAAGAGGCAATGAGGTTGGTGGTGGTGAGGAGCGTTGCGCGGTGGGAACACGCGCTCGGGTTGTCGAGGCTCGCCAGGAACCAGACGGTCGATGGTTGGTGCTTGCTGTTGGACTGGAGCGTTTCCGAGTCCGCTCGTGGTTGCCAGACGATCCCTACCCATGGGCAGAAGTTGTACCGATGCCCGATCCACCAGGTCCCCAGATCGGCGAAAGTGCGTACATTGACCTCGTAAAGGCCGTAAGACGGCTTCTGGCTGGGCTGAGTGAGTTGGGTGAGCCGGTTTCGGAGGCCACCTTCGACGTGGCAGATGATCCGGTTTTAGGAATCATGCAACTAGCGACAGTGGCACCGCTAGGGCCACACGATCGGCAATGCCTCCTTGAATGTGGCCGAGTCGCCGAGCGCTTCGCTTTTCTATGCGAATTTGTGTCTGAAGCTCAGAAGACAGCGAACCGTCGCCTTGCGGGCACTTGAGCGGATCAGCACTAGGCGCGCCGGTAACGTGGGCTTCTCATGGCCTTCGATCGGACATCTGGTGACGTAGCGGCTCTGGCGACCCGTTATGTGCGACAGGAGATCTTGGATCCCCTACGTACCGTTGGTCGGTTTCTGGCTTTCGGTGTTGTGGGTGCTGCGTTGATAGGCGTTGGAGTCATTTTGTTAGGTGTAGGAGGTCTGCGCTTGCTTCAACGCTGGTCGGTGCTTGAGGGTTCTTGGTCATGGGCCCCTTATCTAGTTGTGGCCATGTTCCTGACGGGGTTCACCGTGCTGGCTGGTTCCAGAATTGTCCGCAGTTCGCAACTTGACCCAGAAAATGGTCCGTCGTGACTGCGGATTCCGCTCAGGGCGATGGTCGGGTTACCCGGGAGGACCTGGAAGAAGAGTTGAGGGCGACTACGGGTGCCTCTGATGGTTCAGCGGCAAGACATAGCACTCCGCTCGCGCTGGTTGGGATCTTGTTTGGAGTGGCGGTTGTCTCGTTGGCATGGGTCCTTGGGCGACGCGCAGGTCGGTTGCGTTCAACAGTGGTTGAAGTGCGTCGAATTTGATGTTCGGACTGACAGGACGCCCAGCCCAGGGTTTACTGGGTCGCGCTGTGATGCGGGGGGTGATCAGGAGGTCACGCCCTTGGCAGGCGGTTTTGGTAGTGACCCTTCTAAGCCGACTTATCCGACTGGCTGGTCGACAACGGCCGGTTGTGTTGCGTGAGCGCCTCAGTCCAGGGGAAGCGCTTGAGGTTCGTCACCTTGCCTCGCCTGCACAGGGAGATGGTGGCCCAGCGACGGAGCACCCTTGATGCGGGCCGAGTTGCAGAAACTCATCCGGGCCTCACTGGTTGGGGATACAGCGCCTGCCGAGGAGGCTTTGTGAGTCGAGTGTTCGGTGTTGGAGAACAGGTGCTGCTAGTAGACCGGAAAGGCCGTCGTTATCTCGTGACGCTCGAAGTTGGAGCGGAGTTTCATTCCCATACAGGGGTGATCACTCATGAGCAGATACTCGGAACCGATGAGGGTGTGTTGTTGCGTTCAAGTCGAGGATCTACTTTTACTGCATTTCGCCCGACGATGGCTGAATATGTTTTGAAGATGCCACGAGGGGCGCAGGTCATCTATCCGAAGGACCTCGGCCCCTTACTAATGTTGGCCGACGTATTTCCCGGAGCGAGGATTCTCGAATCTGGTGTGGGTTCAGGTGCCCTTTCGATGACTCTGCTGCGGGCGGGGGCCTACGTGACAGGACACGAGATCCGAGACGATTTCGCTGCCCGTGCCATCGCCAATGTGAGCACAATGTTGGGTGTTGAGGCACTGGAACGCTACGACGTCAAAATGCAAGATGCATATGAAGGGATATCTGACACAGGGTATGACCGAGTCATCTTGGATCTTCCGGAGCCATGGCTGGTCGTTCCCCACGCCTCCAATGCCCTCCGTTCAGGCGGAATTATTGTTGCGTATACGCCGAGCATTATTCAGGCAACTCGATTCAGGACGGCACTTGACGAGAATGGTTTTAGTTTTGCTGAAACCGTCGAGGTGCTGAATCGTACTTGGCATGTAGATGGCGATGCAGTGCGACCGGATCACAGGATGGTGGCTCATACAGCATTTCTGACCCACGCTCGGCTCTTGATGACTTGAGCAAACTCCGGACCACGACGTGGGCTGTGGGTTGGTTCGCCTTGGTGGTGTTGGTCTGCGGACTTGCTCTTTTGTTGGCCGGCAGAGAAGGCACCGAGAAATTGGTTACCGAGGTAATCCGGATTGAGGCCGCAGGCGAGGTGGGACCGCCGCCAGATGAGCACGGGCTTCCTGCCGAATTGATTGAACGTCTTTTAGCCTCGACTGTTGGTGTTCGGGGGCTGGATTGCAGGAAGGCTCAAGTTGGGTCGGGGTTTCTTGTTGAGGGGGGCTTAGTAGTGACCAGTGCCCACGTGGTGGCGGGCATTACCTCGCCGGTGGTGAGTGTTGGGGCGGAGAAGGTCGTCACTCGAGTTGTTGGGTTCGACCGGGTTGCTGATCTGGCGGTACTGCAACCGGTTGGCGAGCATCTTTTACCGCCACCTTTGGAATTGGGTGACCCGGTAGTGGGAACAGTGGGGGCGATTCTCGTATACGACCAGGAGGGTCCACGTGCGATACCGGTGCAGGTGGCTCAAGCTATCCGGGCTACGGGAGCGGACGTGTACGGGGACCCTGCTAGTGGTCGTGACGCCCTCGTGTTGGCTGCCAAGGTGGAGACAGGGCACTCGGGCTCCGCTGTAGTGGATCTCGATGGCCGGGTGGTTGGAGTCACGTTCTCCCGCTCTCGCGGTGAACCTCTGATTGCTTACGCAGTGCAATCCGGCTCAATAGTGAAACTACTGGATCGAGTCAAGAAGACTCGTGAAACTGCTGGCCGTTGTATTGACTAACACGCAAGGGTAAATCTGGATCTGGTAGTGCCACGGGTATCAGATCGACGGCTTGCCTCAGTCAATCTCAATATAGATGCACTCTCCGGGACACTCTTCAGCCGATTCGATCGTGGCCTCTTCTTGGCCGGCGGGCACAGGTGCCACGGCTTCGGCACCCGCAGGGTCGCTGAGTATCTTGTCGCCGTCTTTGACGTAAGCCAGACCATCATCCAATAGGGCGAAGACGTCAGGGGCTATCTCCTCGCACAGGCCATCACCGGTGCACAGATCTTGGTCAATCCAGACCTTCATGTGGGGATTCCTCTCTCCTGGCGCGGGGATCCACGCTGGTCAATTTGTCTGAAATAA
>CAWVUB010000112.1:0-6859 GCA_963933065.1 uncultured Acidimicrobiaceae bacterium
TCAGGATTGATGGTGAGATTCAACACTTCCGAACTCCGGCTGATGCATTGGCCGCTGGGATTGGGATGGTCCATCAAGAGTTTCGTTTGATTCCATCCTTCACGGTGGCCGACAACGTCGTTTTGGGGGCCTGTGAACGAATTGTGCGACGGTCGGCCATCGAATCAGCGGTTGGTGCGTTGGCTGAACGTTTTGGCATTGCCACCGAGCCGGACCGAATGGTTTGGCAACTTTCAATGGGAGAACGTCAGAGAGTTGAGATCCTCAAGGCATTGTGGCGGAATGCTCAGATTCTCGTATTGGACGAACCCACTGCGGTTCTGACTCCAGGTGAGGCTGATGAGCTGGCCTCTGTGCTGCGACACATGGCTGATGACGGACGAACGGTTCTTTTCATTAGCCACAAACTTCAGGAAGTGACTAGTTTTTGTGACGAAGCCACCGTGCTGAGAGGTGGAAAGACGGTCGCAGCATCGCTGTCGGTGGAATCCACTGATGCCGCTGAACTAGCAGGGCTAATGGTCGGCTCCTCTCCTGCAATTAGTGAAAGGCCAACACCGGGCCAAGTGGGAGACGAGCTTTTGGCTGTCCGCGAGTTGCGTTGCATGGACGACCGAGGTTTGCCCGCACTTGATGGCATTGATTTGGCTGTTCGGTCCGGCGAGATTGTCGGCATTGCTGGTGTTGCAGGAAATGGTCAACGTGAGTTGGCGCAGGTGATTGCAGGCCTTCGTCCGGTGGACTCGGGAACCGTCTGTCTAGTTGGGGAGGATAGGACCTTCGCCACTCCACGACAGCGTTTCTCTGCTGGATTGGGCTATATCCCAGAAGATCGTTTAGGCGTCGGACTCGCTCCCCGTCTCAACGTTGTCGACAACGCCATCCTGCGTACATACCGTCGGTATTGCCGTGGTCCGTTCCTTGATGCTGAGGCTGCGACGGCACACTGTCAAGATTTGGTGGACCGGTTCCGCATCCAGACTGGCCCTCTTGTTCATTCGATTGCTGGTCTTTCTGGTGGGAACTTGCAGCGACTGTTGGTGGGCCGGGAGTTGCGTGGGCATCCAAGTGTGGTTGTTGCAGCCCAACCAACACGCGGTCTGGACGTCCAAGGGGTCAAAGCTATCCAGGACCTACTGGTGGCCGAACGAGATGTTGGTGCCGCTGTGCTACTCATCTCCGAGGACCTAGACGAATTGCTGACTCTCTCCGACCGACTGTTAGTCATGCACGGTGGTCAGATCGTTGCCGAGTTTGACCCGACGACCGCCGAGCGAAGCACAATCGGGGAGGCCATGGCTGGACACCTTGATAGCGGCGGCGGGATCGCCGAGGGTGTAGGCCCATGAGCAGACCGATCCTCATCCGACGGGAACAGGTTCTTCGCGGTGGCCAGCCCCTCGCTTTTGGGATCGGGCTTATGGTGGCTCTAGTAGTTGGAGTGTTCCTGCTATTGGGCTCGGGACACGACCCACTACGGATCTATGAGCGGATGTTCGAAGCTTCTATGGGTTCACCCAGGGCTTGGTCGGTGACACTCAACCGGGCTGTCCCGTTGGGTCTGGCGGGATTGGCTGTCGCAGTGGCAGGGTCAATGGGTCTATGGAACATCGGTGCTGAAGGACAGATCATGGCTGGGGCCATGGGTGCAGCGTGGGTAGCTCGAGTGGGAGGAGACTGGCCAGCATTGATATTGATTGCTGCCATGCTGAGTGCAGCGATTGTTGGTGGCGGCCTACTGGCTCTTGGGCCGGCGGTGGCCCGGGCCCACATAGGGGTTAACGAGATCATCACCACCTTGATGCTCAACGAAGTGGCCATACGCCTGTTGCAGTGGCTAATTCACGGGCGGTGGAAAGACCCTGATTCTCAGAATTTCCCGTTGGCCTCCATGCTGACCGACAATGCCAAACTACCAACTCTGTTTGAGCGGGCCCACGTGGGTGTGGTGCTGGCCGCTCTGATGATTGCCATCTTTGGTGTGGCTGCTAGTCGTACTGCATGGGGTTATGAGCTGCGGGTCGCTGGTTCGGCTGGGGCGACGGCGCGTTACGCCGGCATCTCTCTGGAACGCAAGATCCTTACCGTGTTGGTGTTATCTGGCGGAGTTGCCGGCTTCGCTGGAGGTATTGAGCTGAGTGGTAACTCGGATCGGATCACTGAGAATTTGTCTAATGGCTTCGGCTTCGCCGGAATTATTGTTGCCGCTCTTGCCCTTATGCGCCCATCCGGAGTAGCAGCGGTAGCTGTTCTCTTTGGTGCTGTGCAGATTGGAGGTCAGAGCATCCAAACCATGGGTGTGTCTTCTTCGGTCTCCACGGTCCTGCAGGCTCTCATCTTGTTCGGCGCTATTGCTGCGGGCGTATTGAGCCGTTACAAGGTTGAGATGGACGTTGCTGACGTTCAGCCTTCGCGGCTTGCTAGCGGTAAATCGGATACAACCTCGTGAACGAGGCGTCGATTATAGGCCTGTTGGAGGCGACAGTTTCGTTTGGCGCTTTGCTTTATCTAGCCGCACTTGGCGAGATGATTGCTGAGAAAGCGGGCATCTTGAACCTTGGAGTCGAGGGGATGATGGCGATGGGAGCCGTGTCGGGCTATGTCGTCGCCCTTCAGACGCAGAATCCCTGGGTGGCTTTAGTGGCTGCCGTGATTGCAGGCGCGCTGCTCGGCTCGATACACGGATTCTTTACCGTGGTGTTGGGCGCCGAACAGGTGGTGTCGGGTCTATCACTGACCATCCTCGGAATTGGTCTGGCAGCTTACCTCGGACGAGGCTCGGTTGGAAGACCACCAGGTGCTGAATTAGTTCCAGTTGACTGGGGGCTGTTGTCAGACATCCCTTGGGCGGGACCAGTTCTCTTTACTCAATCTCCGTTTGTCTATATGGCGGTTATTGCCGGTTATTTATCTTGGTTCATTCTGTGGCGGACGCGGCTCGGACTTGCCGTGAGAGCTGCGGGTGAGTCGGCATCAACTACTGATGCAGCTGGCCACTCGGTGGCAGTTATTCGAATGGGGGCTGTAGCCATTGGTGGTGGATTAGCCGGAGCGGCTGGGGCCTATCTGACTTTGTCTCTGACACCCCAGTGGCAGGAGGGAATTGTCGCAGGGCGTGGTTGGATCGCTGTGGCTCTCGTCATCTTTGGTGCTTGGCGGCCAGGTCGGGTTGCCCTTGGGGCCATTTTGTTCGGTCTGACATTGGCACTCAAAACCCGACTCCAGACCTTCGGGGTCGACTTTTCGCCGATTCTTCTATCGATGCTCCCGTATGTGCTGACCGTCGGCGTGCTGGTTGCTATCTCCATTCGATCACGGAAGCGACCATCGCCGGCGCCTGCCGCGTTGGGTATCGCGTACCGCCGAGAGGAACGCTAAGACGGTTCAAGAACGTTCTACGCCTGTGAGCAGGATCACAATTGTCTCGCTGGCATCGATACAACCGTCCCGCCGGGCGGTTAGCAATCCAGCCAAGCCTGCTGTGCCGGTGGCGTCAGCTTTTACATCAGTGTGGGCTCGAACCAGTTGGTGGGCCTCGACTACGTCGGTCTCGGGGGCTACCACCGGGCCACCTCCAGGCGTCGGGCCGAGCAGCATGTCGAACACTACGGGCCGCCAGTCGTAAGTGGTGTCGTCAAGGATTCCAGTGGCCTCAGATCTGGGGTTTTCCCACGGCCACATATGGTGACCGTCTGGCTCGAGGATGGCAGCCATGGCATCGTCGGCCTCTGCTACCCGGTTGAATGCCCGGGCTAGAGGGGCGCATCCTTCTGTCTGCACGGCGACAAGCGCTGGTCGGCCTCCGGGCAAGATATCTGGTCCACCTAGATCCACGGCGTCGGTTAGAGCCTGAACAGTGCTGCTGGCCAGAGCAGCACCGCCGACTTGGATAAGGAGACGAGTGGGTGCAAGCTGACGGAGAGCAAGTTCATTTGCTAGCTCAAAGCCAAGGGTGCGGCCACCATCGATAGTCCATGGTGCTTCGGTGCTCTGGACTGTAAAAGGGATGGCTCCATTGCTGACCAATTCGCGAAACCTGAGGATGCATGGGTCGCCTTCCTCGTCGTTACGTCTCTCGCAGACCCGGATGTCAGCACCGAGGTCATCAAGACGATCGAGGATCGCCACGTCGGCCCACACGGGAACATTGACAACCAATGGGCGTCCGGCGGCTTTGGCCACGATGGCGGCAGCCAGTGCAGCGTTGCCGCATGAGGATATGGCTAGTGGTGTGTCGACTGGGACCCCGTCAACGACTAGATGGAGGGCTAGACCGAATAGGTGGCGAGCTTTGTGGCTGCCTGACACGTTCGCGGTCTCGTCCTTAGTCCAGATTCCGCCTGTTTGACTGACGGCTGTTGCCAATGCCGTCTGGTGAACCAGCGGAGTAGTCCGAAATCCGCGACCGTCGATGGCGGCGACAGCTTCGTCCAAGCGACGTGCTGTATCCACAAATTGGGCATCGGACCAACCTGCGGCAAGTGCTCGGTGATGAGACCACAGAAGTGTGCGGAAGGCGACAAACGGATTGACGTCATTGGCCAGAGGCGTCTTAGGTCCTGGCCAGACTGCGTCTGGAGGGGCCCCAAGCCAACCTGGGGGACGACTTGCCGGGACCGGCATCAACGGATGGACTTGATTCAGTCGGCCAGCACCCCGGTGCGGCCGTTGAACTCGTCAATCATGGCGTCCCATGATGGGGCGAAGGTCTGGATGTGGCGCCAGAAGTCCTGGTTTCGACGAACCTCAAAGTCGGCGAATTCGATGCCCTGCTGCTCGACCCACGTGTAGTAGGCGAGGTTGAAGATACGGTTGCGTCCCGTCTCTGTCAGGACTTCGACATGGTCGGTGTCGGCACCGTGGAGGTGGGTGGCGATGGCCGCATCGGCATCGGTGTCGGTGAATCCGGTGGCATATCGGCCAGCCAGCATTGATTCTCGTTCACTGCCGTAGAGTTCTCCGCCGTCGGTAGCCACAGTCACCAGGGCATCATCAGGACCCAAATCCAACTCCCGGGATACCTTGATCGCCGCAATGACGTTGCAGATGCTGGACAGGCCGAAGTGGCCGAGAGTACCGAGCACTGCGTCGTCCACGCCCGCAGCGGATAAACGTGCTCGCCCCTCAGCGGTGGCGAAGGCTACGCCCAATTCATCGCACGCCCGGTCTGATACGCCTACCACCACATCGGTATTTGTGACGTTGTGGATAAGTGGGATGTGCTTGTCTCCGATGCCTTGAATGTTGTGCTCTCCGTAGCCGTTGTAGAGCATTGTCGGGCACTCCAGGGCTTCGACTGCGGCAATACGGGCGCCATGGTCTGCTTTTAGACGCTCTCCGGCGGCCAGAGTCCCGGACGAACCCGAGGCGGCAACGTAGCCGGCTAGTCGCAGACCGGGCCGCTGAGCGGCATGGTGGAGGTAGAGGTGTTCAAGCGCACGTCCGGTCACTTCGTGGTGGCCTACGTGGTTGGCAAATTCGGTGAACTGGTTGAGTATGAAGTTCCCGGGATCCTTGGCCAACTCGGCGCAGGCGTCGTAAATTTCCTTTACGTTGCTCTCCGAACCGGTGGTGCGGATCACGTCGCCTGGGTCGGCAATCCATTTCTCCAGCCATTCGAACCGTTCGCGACTCATGTTTTCGGGTAGCACGGCAACACCGCGACAACCCATGAGACGGGAGATGGCGACACCACCTCGGGCGTAGTTGCCTGTCGAAGGCCATATAGCCCGGTGCACGGTCGGGTCGTACTCGCCAGTGACGATCCTCGGGACTAGGCAGGAGTAGGCAGCTAGCACCTTGTGGGCACCGATCATCGGGAACCGGTTACCAAATGCAACGATGATCGGTGATGGGACGCCGGTCAACTCGGTTGGTAGAACAACGTGTTCAGGGAGGTCTACTAACCCTCCGTGCAGGTCGTTGTACCAGTGGACTCGGTAGAGGTTTCGGGCGTCAGCCGCGTTGCGATCAACGCCGACTAGCGAAGCATGGATGCTCTCGGGAATGGTCGAGGGATTGCCCATCTGGGCAAAGGTGGGGAGGGCAATGCCCCGAGTTCGAAAGCGCTCCACGCTGCGCTCGTATCCAACTTTGTTGACGATTTCGGTGGCTAGGCCAAATCGAGAAGGGTCGAAGGTGGCGGGGTCGAACTCGGCGGGTTGAAATGTGCCTACTCCCGCATTAGATGAAGTACTCATGGTTTTAGGATAGCTATTTTCGAAGGCTGGACTTGACAAATTATCAATTCCATTTCGATCAATATTGCAGCGTTATTCGGGAAGTGCCACGGATCGGGCACCGTCTGGTGCGAGGCTAGGAGGGTGTTCCGTCGAATTTTTAATCTTGTGTTCGCGTTCGCCCTCGTGGGTGCCGGCGTTGTGGGAGCGGCGCGTGTTGCGGAGCCCTCTATTCGCCCTGTGCTTTATCCACTGTCTGCTTCGCCAGTACCTACTACTACTTCTGCGACCCCTTCATCCACCACGGCACCTCCTGCTACGACCGCTGCTCCGGCCACTACCACCACGAGGAGCACCGCTGTTGTCGTAGTGGTTGCGACTACCACGAGCGTCGTGGACGCGATGGTGTCGGTAGACGAGGAGGTTGTGCTCACTGCGCCCTACGTTTGGGGGCCCAGTCGGGAGGCCGTGCTACTGCAGACCGTTTTGGGAGTCAAGGCCGATGGCTGGTATGGGCCGGGAACCCAGCGGGCTCACTTGGCTATGAACGCATCGCGCGGTCTTTCCGTTGCGGCCATTCCGATACCGCCGGTTGTTACGACTGTGCCGGTTGTTACGACTGTGCCGGCCATTCCGATACCGCCGGTTGTTACGACTGTGCCGGTTGTTACGACTGTGCC
>CAWVUB010000113.1:0-6814 GCA_963933065.1 uncultured Acidimicrobiaceae bacterium
TCAGCGCCTTGATGTCGGAGTCAGCCATGAGAGTGAAACTATCGCTAGCGGAACGCCTCCCGGCGAGGCCATGACCACTCCAATCAAGCAGATCACCGTTACCGCCACGCGGTGCCTTGTCTGAGTTGCCCGAGCCGAGCAGCCCTGCTGCCCCAGGGCAGTTGGGAGAGGAGTCTCCCAATGTCCCACATGCCTGGAACAAGGGGAAGATGGCACCAGGGGACATGGCCGGGGGCGTTCAAGTCCCCCTCCGACACGGAGAGATGCTCGTCAATGCGGATCTCGAAAGGGCGTCCTCCGCAGGACGAACCTCGGCGGGTCGAACCTTTCCGGTACTTCGCCTACTGACCTGAAGCCCTGAGACCGCTTGCGCCATACCCCGTGGCCTGATGGAATCAACACCGTCCAAGCAAACAACACCTTCATCAGAGAGAAAGCAGGCCGAGCCATGCTCTTCCATGTAACCCACCACCACGACGAGCACACCTGCCCGGCTAAAGACGACGCCACCATGGCGGTCACCTTCGGCGCGGTGATGGACACCCTGACCGAGCACGTCAACGAGGTGGTGGGCGCCTGGGTGGATCCGCCGGGCCACGATTTCTTCTTCGTGGTCGACGCCGACGACGCCGCCCAGGTCTTTCAGGGCATGTTTCCGATTATCGATGCCGGCACGGCGCAGGTCCGACCGGTCGGCGACTTCGCCGCCATGCTCAAGATGCGCGCCGAGGCGAACGCCTGAGGAAACCTCAGCGAGTCTCCTTCGAGCGCCCTTGGCAGGCCCTTCTGATTGTCCTGCTGAAACGGATTGAACGAAGAGACTTTCGACCAACTTGGGATAGCAATGGCGTTGACTGGGGGCGTTCAAGTCTCCCCTCCGACACCACACGCAGAACGAGATCTGCTTCCGCACTTTCCTGAAAGTTGCTGTTCGTTCCTATGAGTCCAGACGTGGTCTCTACTGTGAGTCGAGTTGCACTAGGTGCCTCCGCCATGGTGGCTTCGACGCGCCTGCCCGAGTCGGATTCTACGAGGAATGCGGTGGTGGGTTGGTTGTTACGGCATCAGGGGAGTGTCCGGCGGCAGTTCTGCAAGCCGACTCCTCCCGCCATGTGCTGGCTCACCGCTGGAGACGACCGAGGAGGCACCAGGTGGGAGGCGACTTCTAATTTTTGCGCTTTCTCTCAACGAAGGGCAGTGCTCGTGTTGTTGCCCTGACTTCACCAACCCCCTGGCCCGCTTCTCGCCAGGCAAGCTTGAGTTCCGTTCCTGGTTTGGCAGCATGGGGAGCGATCCGGGCCAGTCCGATCAGGCCGTTCACGTTCGCGCTCCAGGCGATGCTCCCGGTATAGCCGACCGGAGTGTCGTCCAGCTTCAGTTCGAGCAGCGGGAACCGCTGGACACGGTCGGGGACCTGGGGCGGGCGGCCGAATGCCTCTTGAAGAGAGACGATGTCTCGCCAGTTGACCTCGAGGCCAACGAGCATTGTCTTCGGGCCGCTACCTTCGCGTTCAGCAACGAGGGCCTCGCGCCCGATGAAATCGCCCTTCTCGAAGTCGACGAAACGGCCCGCGCCGATTTCGTCAGGTGTCGCCAACCATTGCACGGACTGCGGGCCGGTGGGGTCGCTGCCCTGCCTAGGAGCATCCAGCCCAGCGAGGGTGTAGTCGATGACTGGTAGGACAAGACCTGCTTCGATTCGACACACGTCTTCGGAGGCGTCGCCCAAGTGTTCCAGTCCGTGGGGTCGTCCGGCTTCGACTAGCGCGTCGAACACGCGGAGCGCCCCATCGGAGGGGACCCAAACTTCGAAGCCGCGTTCGCCTCCAAAGCCGACGCGCCACAGCCAGACGTCCACACCGGCAAGTTGCGTCTGGGCCCCTCGACCAAAACGCAGATCGCGCCAATCCTGGCCAGTCGCGCCGGAGACGATATCGAACGCGGCGGGACCCTGAAGGTGGAGATTTCCCCAGTCGGTGGTTTCCTCTTCGATCTCGACATCGAACCCTGCGCGGTGTGCGTCAAACCAGTTATCCATAGGGCCAGACGTGTAGCAGTAGCGATCCTCAGCGACGCGAAAGAGCACGCCGTCGATGACGACGTGACCGTCCTCATCGCAGAACACGATGTACTTCGACATGCCGACCTCCCAAGCGTCGACATCTCGGATAATCAGGTGTTGCAGTAACGCAGCGGCGTCGGGCCCAGAGAAGAAGTACATCGACAATGGTGACTTGTCTTCGAGGACGGCGCTCTGGCGCATTGCGATGACGGCCGCCTCGTGGTTCCCGAACTCAGCCGGTCGCACGTAGACCTTCACGCCGTTCATCCAGTCGGACCATGTGCTGGACCTGTTCAACTGGGCGTGGCGCGGGGTGAACGGCGTGACCGCCAAGGAGAGTAGGGGCTCATCGTTCGCCAAAGTGATCTACTTTCCTCGGAATGGATATCGAGTACGAGTGTAGGTCTATAGATCTGACTGAACCTTAGGTGGCGGGTTGACAGGTGAGTATCGTGTCACCGCCTACAGCAGCGCCAACGAGGCGACGCAGAAGAGTAGCGGGCTGCTGATGCCGTAGCTCTGCTGATCACTTCGTAGTCACACGCTCCCGAAACTAGAGGGTCATTATGGGGAACATGCGGAGGATTCACCCACTGAACATGGCCGACGATCCTCTAGAACGCAGAAAGAGAGGAACCTGTCGACATCACTCTTGGTCACGCTGCATTTCGGGTCACAGCACTTGGCTTGGATCGCCCAGTTCTTGCCGTCCCGGTCTTCGGTAACCAAGTCGATGCCACAGTCCGGTCCCCACCGTCCCGGCCAGTCGTCCTAAAACTACACGTTGACCAGCCGACCCGAATAGCGGGGGTCGGCTTCCAGAAAGCAGTTGCAGACGCGCTCCAACTGCTTGCCCCGCTCGTACTCATCGGCTGATAAGCGTTCGCATAGTTCAGTAAAGGAGGCCATCAACCCAGGAGGTTACGACGAGGTTTCTCGGCGCGTAATGTTGACACTGTGAAGTGGCACACCCACGGGGACGACCCTGGAGAAGTCAGCCGGCTCATGTTCGAAATATCTGTCGGTTGGGAGTGGGGAGACCCCCGATCCGAAATTGCTCAAACGCCAGAGAACAAAGCTCTCTGGAACCAACTCAAGACCCAGATCCAGAACACCGGGGGGTTCGGGTTCAGACTCGGTAGCGAGGCAGTGGAGGGTGACCATGTGGAGCGCACTTATCTGGCTGTGAAGGGACTCGGTGGGATCTCAATCCTGTACATGGTCGAGGAAGGACCCGATTCCCTGAAAGATCTTGTGCTTAGCAAGTCCGGGTGGGTGCGAACTTCGACGTTGGTTGACTGGCGGTTTGGCGAACGTTCTGACATCGACCAGATCACTAGGGAAGAGGCCAAGCGGTTTGCTGACCATCTCGGACTTGGTCAGTTCGTCAAATAGGAATCGATGAGACCACTGGAGGTGTTTCCAGCATGACCACCCCGATTGAGAAGATCACTATCGAATGCTCTACCTGTGGGCAACGTTATGAGGATTACCACCGCCGGTCGATGAACCTTTCGTTAGACCACTTCGACGATGACTACATCGAAGAGATGTCGACCACGACCTGCCCTGAGTGCGGCGTGAAGCGTTCGATCGGATCACTCGTTGTCCGAGCGGTGGACAACACGTGGGTGTTCGAGGTTTAGGTGCCGATGTTGTCGATTAGGGGCGTTCAAGTCCCCCCTCTGACATCAGTAAAACAGCAGTTCACAGCGTTATCAGATCCTGAAAACCTCTTAAAAGGTGCCCAAAAGGCACCAACTGGTCAAAATCCCAGCGCATGGCTATGTGGAACGGGCGCTATACCCTCAGATTTCGCCGGTCTAATCTCCTGATGTGAGCGTTGCAGACGAGTTATCGAAACTTGCTGATCTACTTGAACGTGGCGCTATCACCAGCAAGGACTATGCGAACCTCAAAGCTGATCTAGTTGGCGGTGGTCGTCTTAGGGGCCGGAGCCGAAGCAGGCCATGGGAGCCTGACGAATTGTTGGCAGTTCTTCGCCTTGCAGCCACGCATCAGGAGCAGTTGACCGTTCAGCGGTATACCGATCTCCGAAATGTCGGACTTGTGGAAGGTCCGACACCCGCAATCTTCAACAAGGTGTTTGGCTCCTGGTCTGCTGCATGCGCTGCGGCTGGTATTCGATCTGGGAAGAAACTCCATAACGATTACACCAGAAACTGGAATGAAGCAGAGTTGCGCGAGTTTGTCGTTGAGTACTTGTCTATGACGAGAGGTGGAGTCACAGGAGTATCACCAACTGCTAAGGGAATAGAGCAATGGCTCCGGTCACTTAGATCCAGCAGAGAAGCTCCATCTTTCGCAACACTTCGTAACCGACTGGGATCCTGGTCGGGGATGCGCGCAGAGGGACTAAGTGCTATCAAGTGTGCTACCCAGGCGGATCGTCACAGGGGAGGGGTGCCGCATGAATGCCAGCTAGAGAGTTGACAGTGATTCTTGGCGAACCGATACTTTGAGTCGTCGTTGAAAAAGGAAGTCCCTTGCTGATACATGAGTTTTTGCGCAGTATCCCGAAGGTGAGTCTGCACTGCCATCTGGAGGGATCAATCCAGCCCGAGACGGTGATCGATCTGTCGGTCAAGCACGGTATCGAGTTGCCTGACTACGTCGAGCCAGCCGATCTGTATGACTACACCGACATCTACGAGTTTTTGAAGATGTATGACGTCGCTGCTCATTCAGTTCGGGACCACGACGACTTCCGCCGGGTTACTTACGAAATCCTGCACGAGGCGGCGGATCACAATGTGCGATATCGAGAGATGTTCTGGAGCCCGATGGCGCACATGGAATCGGGCGTCGAGTATGGAACCGCTGTCGACGGCATCATCCAGGGCATGCGGGATGCAGAGACCGACTTTGGCATTCAGTGCCGCTTGATTGCCGACATCAACCGGATGGACACAGCGGAGCACGGATATGAGATGGTTTCAATCATCACCGACAACCCCCGAGCGGAACTGATAGGGATTGGGCTCGATTACGCTGAGGCTGGCAACCCACCCGAGAAGTTCGAAACTGCATTTCAGTTGGCTGGGCAAAACGGGCTTCACCGCACGGCGCATTGCGCCGAAGACGGGCCGGCTGCCAACATCACCACAGCGCTCGACCTCCTCAAGTGTGAGCGCATTGACCACGGTTACCACATCCTCGGTGATGACGCTGTGGTACAGCGCTGCGTGGAGGACGAGGTGGTGTTCACGTGTACACCTGTGTCGACGGAGTGGGTGTATTTCGGCAATGGCATGGCCAATCACCCGATTAAGGAGATGGCGGCCCGGGGGCTGAAGATCATGCTCGACTGTGACGACCCACCGATGTTCAAGACCGATCCGACGAATGACTACGTCGAGGCGGCCGACCACATGGGATTCGATTCGGACGACTTCAAGCAGTTCGTACTCAACAGCATTGATGGTTGCTGGATCGACGACGCCACACGTCAACAATGGCGAAAGTCGTTTGGAGCGGAGATCGATAAACTGGCCACACAGTTAGGGGTGTAGGTTGGGCTCTACGGACAACCCAGTACCTCCAATGGGAAAACCCCATGATCCGGGACGGCAGTCCCGTTTCTCCGACACTCAAACAGTCCCCTTTCTCCGACACTCAAACAAGTGTTGAATTCGCTGAAACACAGCCGTTGGCTACGGGCCCGTTGATATCTACAACGAAAAACACCTCGTATCGATTGTTGGACAAGTGTTTATAATCAGAGTTATTGCCCGAATAGGAGAGGTTTGAACCACAAGTGTCTGCTGTTGCGATTCGAAGGATTGAGGACTATCCACTTCTAGTTCCTGAGCCTGATGGTTCGCTTGATGTTCCCGGTGTCGGACTCATCTCTGCTGACAAACTTGCTGGTCAGGTTCGCTGGTTGGGGCGTTCGAGTGAGGACGGCCCGTGGGCCTATGTGAACTATTTCCCTCGTGGCCATGTGATCCCGTTCCACTTTCACGATGCCAACCGTTCTGAGATTCTCTTGAGCGGAGCCATCCTCTGGCATGAGCCAGGCGTAGACCCCGTTCGTTATGAGGCGCCAGCCTTTTCCTACGTTGAAGCCAAAAACACCTACGGGTACGACGTCCTAGAAGATTCTGAGATCCTGGTCCAGTTCGATGGACCACCGATGCTTAATTGGGACTCAAAGCGAAGCCGCCAGCTCTGACCCCGCTGTTGGATTGCGTTGACGGATTAGTCGATATTTGAATCCGTCCTGTAAACGACCTAAGAATCTCGGTCGATCCTGCATCAGACAGTTGTCTTTTGAGGCCTATCTCTGATGCTGGTAGTCCTTCGCTGTTAAAGCACAGCGTTCCGTCTAGTCGGCGAGCCCCTAACCGTAGATGTCGAATTCATCAGTGGGGCATTGACTGTCGGACGTCTTTGGCCTCCGGTTAAATATGGCGAGTTTCGCTTAGACCCGACATGCAATAGACGCACATCACATGTGTGACCACAAGGTCTGGGGGCCGCACACGCTCAACTTGATGTATCAGTCGACTATCGGCACGTGGAGGAGCAGCGGCCCCGCTCCACGATTCATGTTGAGTTCGGTTTCGAGGGTGGCCCCAGAGGCCACCGACACGACCGGGAGACCAAACCCTTCAGCGACAGCACGAACCGATGGTCCGGAAGCGCTGAAGTCGGAGCCGACGAAGTGGGCTGTACCTGTAGCCGCGTTGGGGTGCTCCTGCATATAGCGCTCTTCAAACATCTTGGTGG
>CAWVUB010000114.1:0-6777 GCA_963933065.1 uncultured Acidimicrobiaceae bacterium
GCACGCCGGCCTGTCAAGCCGGAGGTCGCGGGTTCAAATCCCGTCAGGACCGCCATCACCGTCTACCCACCGGGTAGGCGGTGCGCGGTCGGGTAGCTCAGTAGGAAGAGCACTCGCCTGAAAAGCGAGGGGTCCCCGGATCGACGCCGGGCCCGACCACCGTCAGAGGCCCACCCCCCGGGGTGGGCCTCTTGCGTTCTCCAATCGCGAGGTAATCCACCTATGTTCGAGATATGAACGAGATCTCCAACCCCCGGGTGCTCCTGAGGTCAGCCAACCTGCGCGACCTCGGAGGACTGATCACGGCTGATGGACGGACAGTCCGCTCCGGCCGACTATTCCGTTCAGGCCACCTATGTGATCTGGACGGCAGTGATCGAGTTGCTGTCACAGCGCTCGGACTACGCACAATCGTGGACCTCAGACGCCCCACTGAGATCACAAACCGACCACATCCTGAACTTTCAGGAGTCGACATGATTGCCGTCTCGGTCTCGACTGACGACAACGAGTTTGCCGTGGTCGCAAACGCAATGGTCGACCCCAATGTCGAACCACTTGGCCCCAGCCATATCACCGAATACTTCCGCACACTGGTAACTGAGCGGATCGAGCGCTACCGAACAGTGTTAGACCTTGCTACCGATCCCGATCGTCAGCCCCTCCTGTTCAACTGCACGGCGGGCAAGGACCGGACCGGTGTGGTCGCTGCTCTGCTGCTCTCGCTTCTCGGGGTTGACCGGTCAATAGTGATGGCTGACTATCTCCTATCCAACGAAGTTCGGAGGCCGTGGCTTGAGAAGGCCGAAGTGGACATTGGAGAACGCATCGCCAGATCTCTCGGGATTGGACTCGATGAAATCCCCAACAGCCGAATAGCAGCAGCACGGTCTCTGCTCTGGTGTCGCGAAGAGTACCTACAGGCGGTCTTTGACGCCGCCGAAGATCACTGGGGTACTTGGGAAACCTTCTTGGCTGATGGCTTAGGCCTAACCAACACCCGTATCGCTGCATTCAAAACCGCCCTACTGAAATGACGGCCACACAGTGGTCAATACAGCAGAGTCGAACGATTAGTAGCTCCGCCCATTTGGCAAATTGTCGGATCTCGCAGCATCATCAGGGTTAGCGCCGTCTAGAGGACGGCCGTTCGGCCACGGGAACCGCAACCTGCGGAACCCACGATCAGGGGAATCACCTCATGGACCAGCGAAACCAGATCTACATCGGCGGCGCATGGGTAGCGTCCGACAGCACCGAAACCATCAAAGTCAACGATCCTTCCACCGGTGCAGTCATCGGTTCGGTACCTAGTGGCACCGCCGCCGATGTAGACGCAGCAGTGGCAGCAGCCCGATCTGCCTTCGCCGGTTGGGCGGCTACCTCCCTAGATGACCGCCTCGCCCTCATCGAGGGCCTAGCCGGCCAGTTAGGTGCCCGAATGGAGGAGATCGGAACACTGATCTCTCAAGAAGTGGGTATGCCCAAAGGTCTGTCCACCATGATTCAGGCCGGCATGCCTGCTGCCACCACGGGCAGCGTCTCGGCAACAGCTCGCGACTTCGCCTTCGAGGAGACGATCAGCCGCACACTGGTGACCCGTGAGCCGATGGGTGTCGTCGGATGTATTACCCCGTGGAACTACCCCCTCCACCAGATCATGGCCAAGGTAGCCCCTGCTATGGCGGTGGGCTGCACAGTGGTCCTCAAGCCAAGTGAGGTGGCACCACTAAATGCCTTCCTATTGGCCGAGATCATTGACGACCTGGGTTTCCCACCCGGCGTGTTCAACCTCGTATCCGGCGTCGGCCCAGTAGTCGGCGAAGCCATTGCCGCCCACCCAGATGTGGACATGGTGTCATTTACAGGGTCAACCCGAGCTGGTACCAGAGTCGCCGAGGTGGCGGCTCCCAACGTGACTCGAGTCCATCAGGAACTGGGAGGCAAGTCCGCCAACATCATCCTCGACGACGCCGACTTCGACGCCGCCATACCCGCTGCCGTGGGTGCCTGTTACCTGAACTCCGGTCAGACCTGCTCGGCGCTTACCCGCCTACTGGTTCCGGCCGAGCGGATGGACGAGGCGGTGAAACTGGCTGTTGCGGCAGCAGACGGATACACGGTGGGTCCAGCCGACGCCGAGACCACCCGTCTTGGCCCACTGGTTTCGCAGGTCCAGTGGGATCGGGTCCAGGGCTATATACAGCAGGGCATCGATGAAGGCGCCACCCTGGTCACCGGTGGGACTGGCAAGCCAGACGTGCCTGAGGGCTTCGAGAACGGTTACTACGTGAAGCCCACAGTGTTTGCCAACGTGTCGAACTCAATGGCGATCGCCCGCGAAGAGATCTTCGGGCCGGTGCTCTCAATCATCGGTTACGCCGACGAGAAAGACGCTGTGGCCATTGCCAACGACACTGACTATGGGTTATCGGGAGGCGTCTGGGGAACCGACACCGACCGTGCTCTCGCCGTAGCCAAGCAACTCCGTACTGGCCAAGTCGATATGAACGGAGCATTCCTCAACCATGAGGCCCCGTTCGGTGGCTACAAAAAGTCAGGTAACGGACGTGAACTCGGCCGCTATGGATTGGCCGAGTTTGTGGAGTCCAAGTCCATCAACCTGCCATTGGGCTGATCCGTCGCTGCCCGGGTACTGGTCACTGCGCTTCAGATAGCCCGGTCGCTCCCTTCCCAGTAAATGTCGCGTAAAAGACGCTTCTTTAACTTACCGCTGGCCTCCCGAGGCATAGCCAGATGCACGTCGACTGACCTTGGGCACTTAAACCCCGCCAGCCGATCCCGACACCATCTGATCAACTCGTCCTCGCTCGCGGACGTCCCCAGTTCAAATTCAACTGCAGCCTTGACCTGCTCACCCCATTCATCATTTGGAATCCCAAATACCGCGCAGTCAGCTACTGCTGGATGGGCACTGAGGACAGCCTCAACTTCTACTGGATAGATATTGGCGCCACCGCTTATCACCATGTCGATCTTGCGATCCGAGAGGTAGACGTAGCCGTCCTCGTCAACATGGCCGATATCTCCGACCGTGAACCAGCCACCAGGCAAGTGGGCGGCGGAGGTCTTAATGGCTTCCCCCACATACTCGGTCTGGAAGTTCTCGCGTAGGAAGTAGAGCGTTCCGGTCTCACCGTCTGGTAACCGATTACCGTCCTCGGCGAAAGCAGCCACCTTAAGAAATCCTGGTGTTTCGCCGACACTGCCGGGGCGTTCCCGCCAGGTCTGCGGGGTGACGAGCAGTGGTCCAGTTCCCTCCGACGATCCGAAGAGTTCGTAGACGACCGGGCCCCACCAATCCAAGACCACCTCCTTGGCCCAGCGGGGGCAAGGAGCACCACCGTGGACCACTGATACGAGTGATGACAGGTTGTATTGACCAGCCAGTTCGTCACCCCGCTTGGCAAGCCGGACGAGATGGGTAGGTACGACGACAGCGCTAGTGACCTCTCTTTCCTCAATTGTCTGCAGAAAGCGTTCCGTGTCGAAGCGGTTCTCATAGAGAATGGACTGCCCTATTCCAAGAGCAGCGCTGTGAAAAGCAGCCGGCATCGAGTGATACATCGGACTGACCACGAGGTGTGGACCATGATCAGGAAACGAGAAGAAGTGACCCATCACATCGCTCGCCCTCTTTATGACTTGGTCTGCGGTCCCCCGCTCATCCGACCGACGAACGCCCTTGGGTTGTCCTGTCGTTCCGGAGGTGTAGTTCCGAACAGAACCGGCCAACCCATCTGGTGGTTCAACATCACCATGGGCAGCAATCCAGTCCTCAAACTCCCCGACTCCTGGAACAGGGTCAAGCGTGATGACCCTTTCCAAGCCCACCAGATCAGCGGCCGCACGACCCACTGCAGCGTTAGCGCTGTCGACTACTAATAGACGGCTCTGGGAGTCGGTCAGAAAATAAGCCACTTCCTCAACTGTGAGGTGCCAATTAATCGGCACGTACCGAGTACCAGCCCGCAAGTTTCCTAGTATTAACGGTGTCCACTCGATGCGATTGTGGGCCATGAGCGCCCACCGGTCACCGGGCTCAAGCCCCTCAGCCGAAAGAGCAGCCGCAAATCTTCTCGCCCGTGACTCCACGCCATCCCACGTGTAAAAAACTCCCCCTCCAACCGCTGCAACAGCCAAACCGTCCGGTTCCACCTCGGTCTGCATCAAAAGGTTGGAAGGCATGGCTACAGGATTGTCTCTAACGGGCTCCAACAACCAACCCGGAAATCAAGCCAGCAGTAGCGAAGGCTTCGGATCACTGGGTGACCGATTCGGCGTAGAGCATCCCGTCGGCTACTGCCGCCCGCGTGGCCTCATCCACCTCTTCTAGAACCTCAATGGTGACCTCATGGATCATCGCGGTGCACGTGAACCCATGGGGATACGGCCCAACCGGTGAGCCGGTGTCTGTGCCCACGTCAAAAGTCTCACCACCCATGGAAAATACCACCGGCACAGTCCGGTCCAAGCGGGCCTGGCCCACCACTCGGCCATCAACACCCAGTATCCCTTTCCCACCGGCCCCGAAACCCCCATCCGAGTCAAATAAAAGAGTTATCTCTCTACGACCGGGGGTCAACGGCTTACCAGCCGCCACCGTCGTCCGCTCATGGCCATAGAGGTTGTAGTGCCAAGTAGGGCACCCATTGTCGAGGTAGATCGACCATCCGTTAAAACTCCCACCTTGGGAAACCACTACTCCCTCAGCCAACCCCTCGGGCACATCAAGGTGACAGGTGATCCGATACGAGCGGTTCTTGATATTAAGCACGGCCTGCTCGGGCATCCGGACGTGCGCCGTGGTGTACACCATCCGCCTCACTCCGGCCAGTGCTCTCGGCACCCGGACCGCCGGATCCCGATTGACAACAGCATCCCGCAGGGGATACACGCCGTTGCGGAGGCACTCCTCGTGGAACAGGTCCTGCATCTCGGCCAGCAGCTCGGGACGCTCATTAGCCAGATCATGACTTTGGGAGAAGTCGTCACGCACGTCGTAGAGCTCCCATGACTCCTGAGGCCCATCGAACGGCGCCGAACCGAACCGGACCCAAGGGACCTTCCCGTGGAAACAGGAAGCCATGAACCCGTCGTGGTAGATGCCGCGGTTCCCCATCATCTCGAAGTACTGGGTGCGCCGGCCGTCCACCCCGGGATCAGTGAATGAGGCCAGCATCGATTGCCCCTCGATGGGCATCTGCTCAATCCCATTTACCGTCGATGGAGGAGCTACCCCCGCAGCTTCAAGGATGGTCGGTGCTAAATCGATGACGTGGTGAAACTGGTCCCGGAGTCCACCAGCGTCGGTGATGTGCCGGGGCCAGGACACGGCCAAGCCGTTGCGGGTCCCCCCGAAGTGCGACGCCACCTGCTTCATCCACTGGAACGGTGCGTCTAGGGCCCACGCCCACCCGACGTTGTAGTGGCACTCACTTCGGACCGTGCCAAAATCGTCAATGTGCTCAAGCAGAAACTCAGGGTCCTCTTTCTGTCCATTCTGAAGAGCGGGCAAGGACCAGGTACCGTGAATACCACCCTCAGCCGACGCCCCGTTGTCACCGGTGACGTAGATAAAAAGGGTGTCGTCCCACTCCCCCATGGCCTCAATGGCCTCAATAAGGCGGACCACCTGAGCATCGGTGTGAGCTAGGAAGGCCGCGAACACCTCCATCAGGCGACGGGCCACTGGCTTGTACTGATCGGGGTAGTCATCCCAAGACGGGACCTCGTCGGGTCGGGAAGTGTTCTCCGTGCCCGGCGGAATGATCCCCATAGCCAACTGCCTCTCGAAGATGGACTGGCGCAGTTCATCCCAGCCGTCGTCGAAGAAGCCGCGGAAGCGGTCCAGCCAGACGTTGGGGACATGCAACGGCGTGTGGACTGCACCAGGAGCGAAGTAGCACAGAAACGGCTTGTCAGGTCGGTGGGCTCTGACTCTCTGCATCCACTCGATGGCCTTGTCAGCCATGTCCTCAGTCAGGTGGTAATCGTCCTGACCCTCATAAGGGGCAATCGGGGTGGTCTGGTCGTAAAGGTCTGGTTCGAACTGGGAGGTCTCGGCACCAGGAAACCCGTAGAACCGATCAAAACCTAGACCCGTAGGCCAGCGGTCGAACGGACCAGCTGGACCGGTCTCCCAGGACGGGGTGAGGTGGCCCTTGCCAAACATCCCGGTGGTGTAACCGTTCTGTCGCAGCACCTCGGCCACGGTGGCGGCCTCCCGGGGGATGACCGAATCGAAGGCCGGATAGGAGGTCGCCGTCTCGGTGATGTGACCCATGTGAACGGTGTGGTGGTTACGGCCAGTGAGCATCGCTGCCCGGGTGGGGGCGCAGATGGCCGTGGTGTGGAACCGGTTGAAGCGCAACCCTTCGGCCGCTACCCGCTCGAGACCGGGTGCCGGTACGGGACCACCAAAAGCCCGAAATGAGCCGAAGCCCACGTCATCGAGCAAAACAATCACCACGTTGGGTGCTCCGTCGGGGGCTTGATCGAGCTGAATTGGGTCGGGGATGCAGTCCTCGGTAAGGCGACCAATGGTGCCGGAATAAGGTGGGGTAGGTCGGGGGATTGCGGTCATTGGTAACAAAACTCCAACATAGTCAGGCCCGAGATCGCCCAATGCATCTAATTCTTAGCCATATGGCTAAGAATCTCCATAAATGATTCACTCCAGTGACCATACGATGCTCGACTCGGATCTCACGGAATTCCGAGTTGAGGTCCGGGCGTTTGCAGCCCAGGTCTCCG
>CAWVUB010000115.1:0-6776 GCA_963933065.1 uncultured Acidimicrobiaceae bacterium
GAGTACGCACCAGGCGGATCTGCGCTGGGCGAGGGCAACCTCGTCGTTCCGGCCGCCAAGCCACAGAAGGGGGGAACCCTTCGTATCGCTATTGAGGCTGATGTTGATGGCCTCAACCCCAGCGCATCAGCGATTTCGTCACCTGCCGGTTACACGATGGGAGTTGCCGTCTTCGACACGCTGACCTTAAGCAACCCGGAGGGAGAATGCGTTCCGTATCTTGCAGAGTCTGTTGATCACAATGATGACTACACCTCGTGGACCTACAAGATCCGAGAGGGTGTGCTGTTCCACGATGGGACCGAGGTGACTGCGGAGGATGTGATCTACAGCGCTGAGGTCCAGCGGAATGACCCACTAGTCGGGTTAGCGGTTAAGCCGTTCTATCCAGCTGAAGGGGCATTTGAGGTACTTGATCGTTATACGGCAAGATTCAACCTTCTGGATTCCTGGGCGAGTTTCTGCCCAACTAGCCAGTTGGGGTGGGTTGCCTCGAAAGCATGGCTCCAAGCCGCTCTGGAGGATCCGACTCTGGATCAGCAGCCAGTGGGCTCTGGTCCGTTCCGCTTCGATAAACGGAGTGAGGACTCGGTAACCCGCTTTACCCGTAATGAAGACTATTGGGGTGGTGAAGTCTGGCTTGACGCAGTCGAGTTTCTGCCCGTGCCAGATGCGGACACGAGGACTGACCTTTTGCTTGCTGGAGAAGTCCATGCAATTCATTCTGGAAGTGATGAGAACATTGAAATTCTCGTGAATGCAGACGGGATATACAGCCTGTTTAGCCCCAAGCCACACGGAGGAAGTGAGAGTTTTATCCAACTGAATTCTGCTACCGCCCCGTTTGATGACATCCGGGCCAGAAAGGCACTTGCCTACTCGACGCCGAAGCAGGACTACTTGACATTGATCCTTGCTGGGCTTGGTAAGCCAGCTGATCAGATGTTCGAACCAGAAAGCCGATACCACAACCCGGCTGTCAAGCAGGAAACCGACATGCCTGACGCGGCCGTGTCTCTCGCTGCCGAATATTGCGCTGATCTGCCGGAGAACTGCAGCGACGGCAAGATCAACATGGAGTACAAGTTCGTTGAAGGACAGGTGGTCCAGCAACGGACAGCTGAACTGTTTGAGAAGGGTTGGAGTGTCGCATTCAATGTTGAGTTTGATCTCAATAATCAACAGCAGCACATCCAAGCCGCAGCGCTTGGCAGTTACAACGCCATGGCTTGGCGCCAGTTTGGGTCGATTCGTCCTGAGGAGGACAACGTCTGGCTGATGTGCCGCACCGTGGGATTTATCTCCTTGAACTGGCCAAAGTTGTGCGACGAGGATCGCGATGATCTTCTTTTAGAGGCGACAGCCACAAGAGACGAATCCTTGCGCGCACCGCTCTACCAAGAGTTGGTGCAGATGATCCACGATGACTACATCTACGTATTCCTCAACCACGACAAATGGTTGAGCGCCTTCAGCGACAAGGTGCATGGGGTTTGTGCGGGAACAACTCCAGCGGGTGATCGAGTCTTCTGTCCGAATGATGGAATAATTTCTGCTCGCTCGCTGTGGCTTTCCGAGAACTAACACGAGTTGATAGTGGATCCGGATAGAACCTCGGATAGCAGATCCCAAGGGAGATGAGATTTTGGGGACTCAGAGTGGGCATGCTCATAGCGCTCTTGCTTGCAGTGTCCATGCTCACGTTTGGGGCGATGAACCTCCTAGGAGACCCACTTTTCAACATTCTCGGCCCGATCGCGGGCGACACCGAAAATCCTGAGAACGTAGCCAAGATCGAAGCAGCCAAAAAGCAGTTTTACCTCGATCGCCCACTTCCTGAACGCTATGTCCGTTGGTTGGGTGATTTCGTCACCGGAGACTTTGGCGTTCGGTTCTCGGCCTCCGGACAACCACCAGTGAGCGAGGCAATCGCAGAACGGCTTCCCCGAACACTTGCACTTTCAGGAATGGCTATGACGTTTGCTTTGGCCATCGGCATCCCTTGGGGCGTTTGGTCGGGTTCAAGATCTGAAACAACTCGAGACCGCCTGTCGACTGGTGTGGCGTTCGCTTTCGTAGCGATACCAAATTTTGCTCTCGCCGTGATCCTCTACTATCTCGTAGGGATCCGTCTCGACTGGTTGCCGCTCAGATTCGATGCTGGCGATCCTTTTTGGCAGCGAATCCACCAGTTAGTTCTTCCAGCACTGACGCTGGCCCTGCCCGGAGCAGCGGTTTACCAGAGGCTCCTCAGGACCGACATGATCACTACCCTTCAGGAAGATTTCATCTTGATGGCGCGCGCAAAGGGGTTGCCCCGGAGGCACATACTCTTTCGTCACGCCCTGCGACCGTCGTTATTCTCAGTGGTCACGCTTTTCGGGATCAATGCGGGTGCTCTGTTCGGCGGGGCTCTTATTGTGGAGTTGATCTTCGGTATTCCTGGGATTGGATCATTGCTCGTTGAATCAATTTTCCGAGAGGACTTTCCCGTCGTCCTCGCTCTGGTCATGATTCTGACCGCAGCTTTTGTCGTCATGAATTTTTTCGTTGACATCCTCTACTCGGTCATCGACCCTCGGGTTCGGCAGTGAAACTTCCAGTTCGCCCAACTTCGATAGGTAGCGGACCTACGACGTCGACCGCACCCTGGAGACTCCTCCACCCAAGGGGCTGGGGCCCGTCCGAAGCATCACTTGAACCCGAGGAGGATGAGGTTCCGCAGCCGTTCAGAGAGCGCCGTCTTGGAATGGGATTCTGGGTCCCGATGGGCTGGCTTCTGCTCATAGTGGGGACAGCGCTGCTTGCCCCCGTCTTGCCTCTTAAGGACCCCACCGACTATTTCATCCGACCAGGAGAACGTCCGCCCTATCCGCCTTCACTTGACCACTGGTTTGGAACAGACCAAGACGCCCGCGACATGTTCTCACGAATAATCAGCGGTGCTCGGGTTTCCCTTGCCGTCGGATTCATGAGTATTGCAATCAGTTTCATTGTCGGGGGATCTCTGGGGATGGTCGCTGGTTTACTGAGGGGCTGGTTCGACCGTCTGGTGTCGTTTCTCTTTCTCGTTCTCCTCTCCTTCCCCGGCCTCGTACTGGTCATTCTCATAGTCGCGTTGATTGATCGAAGTGTTCTTACCATCTCGGTAACACTGGCAATCGCGGGCATCGCTCCAGTGGGTCGCCTGGCTCGTGCTGTGACCCTCTCTTTCGCTGAGAGGGATTTCGTAGTCGCAGCAAGAACGCTAGGGGCTAAAAATTCCCGCATCCTGTTTCGAGAACTCCTCCCTAACGTGGTAATTCCCATGGGTGCCCTAGCGCTTCTCGGAGTTGCCGCGGCCATAGTGGCAGAAGGAGGGCTGGCGTTCCTCGGGCTATCACTGGAGAAAGGCGAGACCTGGGGAAAGTTGATTCGCAACGGTGCGGGAAGCAGAGTCCTACGCGACTCCCCTTGGGTCGCTTTCGGCCCGATCACTGTCATGTTTCTGACCCTTGCGTCACTTAACTACATCGGGGACTACCTACGCGACTTCTTCAACGTGCGAGAGACAGGTCTCGGACGATGAATAGTGATTCCAAACCGCTTCTGAGTGTCCGGGGTCTAGAAGTGGTGTTCCCGACGCCGATTGGAATGGTGCGCGCAGTCGATGGCGTCTCGTTTGACCTCGAAGCTGGACAGTCCCTAGGCATCGTCGGTGAATCTGGATCCGGCAAGACGGTGACCGCCAAGACCCTGATGAACCTTCTTCCCTCGCACGCCATGGTGGAAGGTTCAGCCCATTTTGATGGCTATGACCTACGCGCGCTGGCTGCTGGAAACAAGCCCGCAAAACACCTTTGGGGTGTCGAGATCGCCATGATCTTCCAGGACCCAATGACATCGCTTAACCCAGTAAAGAAAGTTGGTGAACAGATTGCTGAGTCGGTGCGCTATCACCTCGGTCGGACCAGAAAAGAGGCCAGACGTCGAGCTGGTGAACTGCTCGAACAAGTTGGGGTCCCTGAGCCCGGTCGAAGGCTTGACGAGTACCCCCACCAA
The DNA here is from genome assembly GCA_963933065.1 of uncultured Acidimicrobiaceae bacterium. Taxonomy (GTDB): domain Bacteria; phylum Actinomycetota; class Acidimicrobiia; order Acidimicrobiales; family MedAcidi-G1; genus UBA9410. The sequence continues at coordinate 4,042 of CAWVUB010000115.1, forward strand.
CTTTCTGGTGGTCTGCGCCAACGTGTGGTTATCGCTGCAGCTCTCGCCTGTCGCCCGAGAGTTCTTATCGCCGATGAGCCGACGACCTCGCTGGATGTCACCGTCCAAAAGCGGATCCTCGATCTGCTTGATGAACTGAGAGCAGAGAGTGGTATGTCGTTGATTCTCGTTACCCACGACCTTGGTGTCGTGAAAGGGCGGACCGACGAGGTGATGGTGATGTATGCCGGCCGGACCATGGAAGAGGCCGCCACAGCAGAGATTTTCGCCGAACAGCGCCACCCCTACACCGAGGCATTAATCGAAACCATTCCACGGATTGATTCAGCCAGCCACACGCGTCTTCTGCCGATTCCTGGCCAACCCCCTGTCATGACCAGCCCACCATCTGGGTGTTCATTTGTGGATCGGTGTCGGTACGCCACTGAACTTTGCGTGTCGGAAGTGCCAATTTTGAAGTCCCATGGGGCTGAACGCCAAGTGGCATGCCATACCCCAGTTGGGTCGACATCTGCCGAAGAGTCCCTAAGGGGCAACATGGCCCAGGGTTACACGTTCACTGGCTTGGAACTCTGTGGGTCTAGCCAGCCTGAACCCACCGGTGAAGACGGCGTTGGAGGGCGACCCTGATGGCAGGCCGAGACGCCATTCAGTTTCGTAGGGGTAAGAAAGTGATTCTCCGAGTGGAGAACCTCGTTCAGGAGTTTCCGGTTGGCCGCGGCAAGGTGGTCCATGCGGTGTCTGATATCTCTTTCGACCTCCAGAAAGGAGAGACACTCGGCATCGTTGGTGAGTCAGGTTGCGGAAAGTCCACGACAGCTCGGGCCATGGTTCAACTTCCGCCCCCAAAAAGTGGACGAGTAATTCTCGATCCTGGTTCCGACAAGGAGGTCGACCTCACTGGGCTCTCGGGTTCTGCCCTACGAGCCGCCCGACCACGCCTCCAGATGATCTTTCAGGACCCAATCTCATCTCTTAACCCCCGTCGTCGCATCAGTGACATCGTGGGAGAAGGGCTTGAAATCCGGTCACCGAACGGTTTAGGCCCTGAAGGAAGAGACCGCGTTGAGGAGGTCCTACTTGCCGTAGGTATTGATCCAGCACTTGCAGCGTCTCACAGGCCACACCAGTTTTCTGGCGGACAGTGTCAGCGGATATCTATCGCGCGTGCTCTAGCGGTCTCTCCAGAGATTTTGATCTGCGACGAGCCTGTCTCCGCCCTTGACGTTTCGGTCCAAGCAAAAATTCTAAACCTCCTTGAAGACATGAAAGATCGTTACGCACTCAGCCTCATTTTCATCAGCCATGACCTATCGGTGGTGCGTAACGTAAGCGACCGGGTAGCTGTCATGTACCTCGGCAAGTTGTGTGAGGTGGGTGGTGGCGATGCCATCTACCACCGGCCTGCTCATCCGTACACTCGGGTTTTGCTGGCTTCGGCACCGGAGCCGGCTAGCACTGTCGAACTGGCCGACGCGGACATCGGTGACGAGATCCCCTCAGCGCTGGATCCGCCCTCTGGATGTCGCTTTCGAACCCGATGCCCCCGGGCCACCGCACAGTGTGCTGATGAGGAGCCGGCAATGCGGGCTGTTCCTGGAAGTGTGGACCATTTTGTGGCCTGCCACTTCCCTTTTACTTGATTGGCCTGAAGACTGTTCGGATTAGAAGCCCAGTCACAGAAAGTTAAGAAGTTCGTCCTCGTAGGTCCAGTCGTAATCACGGCCACCGGTAGCGACGTGCCATTCATGGGTCTGTGCCACCATCGACGCCAGATTGTGTTGGGGCTCCCAACCAGTGTCAGTTCGGAGCGCGTCGATGCCGAACACCACGCTGCGGTTCCAGCGATGGATGTTGGGGGCTAGACGGGGAACAACGGAGGCGAATTTGAACCGGTGGCGTACCGACTGTTGTCGTTTTCGGGCCTCATCAGTGATTCTGATGTCAATGTTGGCCTTGGCGCTACCGTCGACGGAGATCTCGATGTCGCCGTCCCATAGGGCATCCATAGTGGTCGCCGGAATGAACCGTATGTCGGGCTCGACGCCCAAGTGGGCAGCGGTGGTGGTCACGTAGCCGAGGTCGGAGTGAAAGCCCTTTCCGGTCAGGTTGTAGCGTCGACCGATCGTGGCCGGGTTATGCATCACGGCCTCTAGGGCTCGGGCCTGGTCGTCGACGTGCCCTACTTGGGAGATGGTGTTCCCGTCGCCGGGGATCATTACCGGTCGGCCAGCCTCCAAGCGGGCGTACATGCGTTGTTCGCGGTCCGGCATGATATTTCGGGGCCCATAGACCATTGAGAAGTAGATGATTGTTGCCGGGAATCCGTGTTCCGAGTGAGCGGCCATCAGAGAGTCTTCGCACATGAGCTTGTTGGTGCCGTACTCAATCTGAGGGCCATCCCGCTGTAGCGGGTGGTCTTCGGTGATCGGCAGCAGGTCAGCCGGTGCGTAAACCATTGTGGAACTGGCGAATACGTACTGATCGGTGTGTCCCTGAAAGAGCTTCACCATGAGGTCCACGTCGTCGGGGTGGTAGGCGCTCATGTCGTGGATTACGTCGAACTCCAGACCACCCAACACTTTTCTCATCTGAGCATGGTCGGTACGGTCGGCGTAGAGCCGGTGCACGCCCTCCGGCAGTGATGCCTCGGTCTTTCCGCGGTTCACGATGGTGACATCGTGGCCTTGTTGGGTTAATTCGTTGACTAGGGCTAGCCCGTTGAATTGGGTTCC
>CAWVUB010000116.1:0-6669 GCA_963933065.1 uncultured Acidimicrobiaceae bacterium
GTCCGTGTTGTTCGATCGCCCCCACAGGAAGAACGATCACCGAGTTCGAAGTCAGTAAATCCGCTGCTTCAGGTCCCGACAGATCAGCTAAACGTCCTGACATTAAGGAATCCTACCTTTTGGATCTTTTAGATTTTGTGGTCTGGAATGGCAGTTCTGGCCTGGGATGGCAGGCCACCAGCTCAACCCGGTGCTGGGCTTTCACCGGGCCCCTCCCAGCGGCCTAGCCCCGGAACCTCCATGCCCAACTGCGCCAGTGCCCGTGCCGCCGTGCCAGTCACCAAGTCCTCTAGGTCCACTGGTTGCTCGTAGAAGGCGGGCACCGGCGGGAAGATGACGCCACCAATCTCGGTGACGGTTGCCATCAAGCGGAGGTGACCCAGGTGAAGAGGCGTTTCCCGCACCATGAGCACCAAGGGTCTGCGTTCCTTAAGGGTCACGTCGGCAGCCCGAGTGAGCAGGTCCGCGCTATGGGAATGGGCGATGGCCGAGAGGGCACGAATGGAGCACGGCGCGACGAGCATTCCCGAAATCGGAAACGATCCGCTAGCCGGGCCAGCGGAGATATCTCGAATGGGGTGAACAACATCAGCCAGCGCCTCGACCTCGTCAATGGACCGACTCGTCTCGAGTCCTACGGTTATCCGGGCTGCCGCCGTGACTACAAGGTGGGTTTCGACGTCAGGCTCGGCAGCCAGCAACTCCAATGCGCGAATCCCGTAGGCAACGCCACTCGCTCCAGTCATACCAATGACAATTCGACGAGGCTCCGACATAGCCGATTTCCTAGCAGGCGGGACGCCTGTGGGCCCTACCAGTCGACGAGGTGCAGCATTGTTTGACCGCACTACCATCGCCCCATGTCTAACCGACCCGCAGAGACAGCACCTGATCTGGTCTTAGCTCACGGCTGCCTTAGCGATGGCCGTCTAGTCGATCTCCACGTCGTAGACGGCTTGGTGTCAGCTGTTTTAGAACCCGGGACGCCGGTCGCTGCTGGCACCCCAAGAGAAGAACTCTCTGGCTGGCTTCTGGTCGGGGCAATGGCTGAGCCGCACGCCCACCTAGACAAGGCCCTGACTGCCGAGCAGGTTCCTAACCCAAGAGGCGACCTGATGGGAGCCATCGACGCTTGGATGACTGCTGCTTCGGCTGGGATGTTTACCCCAGAAGACATCGCCGACCGGGCCACTGCGGCCCTTGAGTTGCTGTTGGCGAACGGCGCCACAGCGGTCAGGACCCACGTCAATATCGGTGCCGGTGAAGAAGCCCTCCGAGCGGTCCGGGAGGCCCGAAGTCGGATGGATGGCCTATTGGACGTCCAGATTGTGGCCTTGACAAGCAATCCCATCACCGGCCCGGAAGGTCGGAAAAACCGCCGGGCTCTGGCTGTCGCTCTGGAAGTCGGGGTGGACTTGATCGGTGGTTGCCCACACCTCGACCCAGACGGCACCACGCTGATGGCTGATGCCTTCGCTGCAGCATCAGACGCCGGGATTGGACTGGACCTGCATGTGGACGAGATGCTGGATCCTGAGGTCCTTCACCTCCGCGAGCTTGTGCGAATGGTGCACGACACCGGTTTTGCATACCCGGTGACTGCCAGCCACTGCGTGACTCTCGGCCTCCAGTCGCCGGACGTTCAGGCCGCCGTCTCCCGGGAGGTCGCCGATGCCGGTGTGAGCGTGGTGACCCTTCCACAGACAAATCTCTTCCTGCAGGGTCGAAACCACCCGACGGCTACTCCCCGAGGCCTGACAGCAATCGAAGCCCTACGTCAAGCCGGTGCTCTGGTATGTGCAGGAGCGGACAACGTCCAGGATCCGTTCAACTTGGTCGGACGAAGCGATCCGCTTGAAACAGCAGCTCTTCTGGTCATGGCTGGACACCGTCTTCCTGAGGAGGCCTTCCGCATGATTGGTACCGACGCCCGCGACTGCCTAGGTCTGCCGTCGGCTGAGCCCGTTGTTGGCGCGGTCGCTGACTTGGTGGCCATCGACGCTCCTTCGGTGCGTGGAGCCATAGCCGACGCTCCCATGGCTCGAAAAGTGTTCCACCGTGGGAAACTTGTTGCTACTACTTCCCAGTCAAGGACCATCTACAGATGACCGATATTCACGATCTGCGTACATTTATTGATGCGCTGGAAGATGCCGGTCAACTAGCCCGGATTTCCAAACCGGTTTCCATGCAGCACGAACTGGCCGACGTAGGTGCAGCACTCGAACGAGCTGGTACGGCAGCTGGCCTCTTCGAGCAGCCGGAGGAAAGCCCATGGCCAATCTTTTGCGGTGGTGTGGCCTCCAGTCCTCGTGCGGCTATTGCCCTGGGCTGTCAACCGGCCGAGGTGGTTGACGTCATGGAACATGTCCTCGAACCGGCCCATGGAATCGGTCCGGTTATGGCCAACGATGCTCCTTGGCAGGCCAACACCGTGGTCGGAGACGACGTTGATACCGCGCTCTTACCCATCCCGGTCCACTCCAGGGGTGATGGTGGCGCGTTCATCACCGGCGCAGTCACAGTGGCACGAGATCCGATCTCGGGAAGGGGAAATCTCGGTTACAACCGGATGCTCCGGATTGACCGAACCCACTTCGGCTTCAATGTCAACGAGTGGCGGGACGTAGGAACCTTCTGGAAGTCCCGGGAAGATCCCGACGCGCCCTTCCCCGTCGTCCTAGCCATCGGCCTTGACCCGGCAGTCATGATTGCCGCTGGGGTTAAAACGCCGGTAGATGAACTCTTCATCGCTGGAGCTATCCGAGGTCGTGGGATCGAGGTGTGCCGGGCAACCACGGTGGATGTGAATGTTCCTGTCGATGCCGAAGTGGTGGTCGAAGGCTTGCTGCATCCGACGGTTCGGAAATCCGAAGGTCCGCTAGCGGAATTTCACGGATACCACGGTGAGGCCTGGAATAGCCCAACCTTCGAAGTGACCGCCATCTCGTGGCGGGACGATCCGATCTACCAAACCATCGTTCCCGGCTCATTCGAACACATCTACCTTGGAAACGTTCTCCCCCGTGAGCCCCTTCTACGTCGATTCGTTCGCCACCTAGACCCAGCCGCCGACGTTCACATTCCTCCCTACGCAAATGGCTTCCTGGCCGTAGTTCAGATTGATCGAGACAACCCGGGGGCGCCCAGGAATCTCGCTCTGGCTGCGATGGCTGCCCACCTGAACGTGCGTCACGTGGTAGTGGTGGATCGAGACGTCGACATTTACCAGGCAAGCGAAGTCCAGTGGGCGCTCACAAACCGAGTTCACTGGCCAGAGGACGTCTTCACTGTTCCTGGCGCACAAGGCCACGAAATGGACCCAGTTGGCAACCTCCGCGGTATAGGGACCAAGGTGGGCTTTGATGCCACTTACAAGCGGGAGCGGCGCGAGTACGGCGAACGAGTCAGTTACCCGGCAGTCAACCTGAGCGACTACCTGTCCTAAGAGGCGATCTCGGCGCCGGATATCTCAGTGGTGCGGCGGATACTCGTCGCTGCAGCCCCGGCGTTGGCGGGGAGGGAGGGGAGTTGAAGCTCATCGATTCCGCACCGAGCCATGGTTAAGAGCATCTCGGCGAGGACAGCCTCCGGTGAACCCATAAGCACAAAGTGCAGGACCGACTCCTCCCGGACTAGATGGGCGGCAGCAGGTGGTCCACCGTGACCAAAGGGCATCGCGGATGGCCACGGTGTCACCTTCGGTCATGCCGACCATCTCCTTGACTGCATCTGGCGAGTCTGGGAGTCGAAACGAGAGGGACTCCCGCGCCATCCAGAGGTCAGCATCGGTGGTGACCAACATGGCGAAACAGACAATCGTGATCTGTCGACCGTGGATCTTGGCTTTTAACCGCACGGACATCACGTGATCGTCTAGGAGCTTTTAACCGCACGGACATCACGTGATCGTCTAGGAGTTTGCGGTGCACCCAACTCAGCACAAAGCCATCAGCCAGCCGACCTCCAAGGTCAGTCATTCGAGGACCCCGGCCTGCCAGAAGTATCTCCATGTCGGCGCGCTCGTATTCGAGACGGGCTTCCCGAGATCCAAAACTCTCAGAATCGAGGTCTACTTCCTTACCTGCGTACAGTCCCCGGAGCGCCCCCACCATGGCCCCGACGGCAGTTACCGGTCGCCGGCGTTCAATCCCCATTGGACCCAGAGTCATACCGCCACCGGCTCCGAGCCCAACAAATGCCCGCTATCCACTTAACTCGTCGATTGTCGCTATAGCCGAAGCGGTAGTAACCGGGTGACGGGAGTAAGGGTTCGTGATCCCGGTGCCGACTCCAAAGGTGCTCGTCGCCAGAACGACGGCGGTCATTGTGACGTATACATCGCGTGTCGCCAGGCCCTCGTCGTACACCCAGCACCGGCAGCAACCGAGATCCTCGGCTAGCCGGGCGAGGTCCACCAGGTCAGCCACTGGACCATGGGGCATGAGGCTGATGCCCAGAGGAATCGTCACCTAATTTCTCCCAGCCGGACCTCGAAGGCTAGACAACACCACTCGTGCTGCGTTACGGCCCGACGCCCCGATGATTCCAGCACCTGGGTAGGTCCCAGCTCCCGTGAGGAAAAGGCCGCCTATCGGTGTCCGATAGCGGGTCAACTCCGGAGCGCGCCCCAAGAAGGCGTCCAGCGGAGAACCGGCCCATGCCGGCGAATACCCCTGATTTAGTGAGAACTCCGTCTCATAGCGATCTGGGGTCGTCACACGCCATTCCATTACCAAATCACGAGCCTCGGGGCCCATCTGGCCTGCCCAGAGGTCTAGCCATCGGCCAGGTTCGGTTGATGACTCCCAGCCCCCGGGGTTGTCATAGGGGGTAAAGAGCACTTCAAGGCTGAGCACATGCCGATCTGTCGCCGGGGACATCAGCGGGTCCACCAGGGACGGCACATCGATGAGCAGGGTCGGTCGGTCGGCTACCTGCCCGTAGGCCCGTCGCTGATGGGCTTGTACCAACTCATCGGGTGAGGGCGAAACCACCATGGTGTGTCCGACCGGATCGAAGCCCGGGATGTGTTCCCGGAGTCCCCCGGCCACCGCAGGAACCGGAATGCCACTTAGCACGGCGTCCACCTTGGACTGGTAACCCATCGGTGGAGACCTTCGTTGCCACTGTCTAACAAGTCGACTAGCCGACGGGGGCGCATCATCTCTAAGCCAACTAACAAACACGTCAGACGGGTCGCATGCCGCAACCACAGTGTCTGCCTGGAGATGCGTGCCATCAGACAGAACGACCCCCTCGACAAGACCATTGCTCAGCAGCAGCGACTCCACCCTTGCCTCACACCGAATACGCCCTCCAGCAGCTTCGAACGATCCACGGATGGCGTCCACTAGCGCTCCACTGCCCCCAGCTGGCCGGCCGCTCTCCACCAGATGTCGCATCGAGTAGGCCAGGGCCGCTAGCCCGGTACCCGGCGCCTCAGGTGCCAAGCCCCAAACCGTGGGTCCCATTCCTGCTGCAGGCATGGTGAGTCGCCAATCGTCAAAGTAACTACCAAGGATTTCTGAAGCACTGGCCCGTGACCACCTCAGAAGGCGGTTCAATCCTCGAGCCCGACGACGGAACGCGCTGGCTGCCAGCCGTGGCGCCGTGGGCGGAGTCCTCAACAGGTCTAAGAGCAGATCGGCTACCGGCAAGGTGTCGGCAAGATAACGGCGGTAGCCGGAGACCGAACCCGGATGGGTGGCGGCAAGGCCTTCGACGGTGCGCTCAGCGTCGTGGAACAGGACCCAGGGGTCTCGGCCGTCGTGGAAGGACAACACGGAATCGGCGTCCGTTGAGAGGTACGAAAGGCCGTGATCGTCTAGGTCCAACTCCTCAACTAGCGGGAGCGTCCGGATCAGCGAGTGTGTGCAGTGACACACGTTGAAGCGGGCCCCAAGGCCCTCGACCGTCGAAGCACAACCACCTGCAGTTGGGCGGGCCTCTAGCACCAAGGTGTCAACACCGGCCCGGGCCAGGTAGCTGGCACACAACAGACCGTTATGGCCCCCACCTACCACTATCACCTCGGCATCCCGGGCCGGTTGGGAACTCACTTTGGTTCAGACATCAGGAAAGGAGCGGCAGAACTTCTTCGGCGAGCCGTGCCATCTGCTCTTCAACGACGTCGTAAGAGTCACCGGGCATGCCGGGGAATAGCAGGAGTTCCTCGACGCCCACTAGGTCCCGATACCAGCCGATCGAGTCGGCCAGATCTACCGGCGAACCAGCCAAAAAGATATGTTGGTCGAGTGACTCCTCGAGAGTCGGGACCAGACCGGCCTGTGCAGGGCGACCATCTGCGCCCATGTATCCCTTGCTCCAACCGTAGGGGCCGAGAAACTTCCAGAACTCATCATGACCGGGACGCAACTTCTCTACAGCCTGCTCGCGCGTATCTTCGACCCGGGTGCACAACACCAGCATCCGTTTCTCGCCACGCGCTAGTGCCCGACCATGGGCCTCCTCATAGATCTCAGCAAACCGGCTCCAACGCTCTGTAAGGAAAGTTGGATGGTTATTCCAGAAGACTCCCCCCCAACCGCGCCGGGGTACCTGCTCGAGAGTGGGAGGCGAAGTAACGGCCTGCCACGTCTCATAGGGATACAGAGGGCGAGGAACGAGCGTGAGTTCCTTGACAGTGCCCCCACGGTCTGGGATCCC
>CAWVUB010000117.1:0-6657 GCA_963933065.1 uncultured Acidimicrobiaceae bacterium
CGCGACCGTCGCATCAGCGAGCGGTGGTGGTGTGGTGAACGCCGTCGTCTCGAAGTTCTCGCCGGGGAGTGCTTCGGTCAGCGCCTTGATGTCGGAGTCAGCCATGAGGGAGAAGATATCGCTAGCGGAATGCCTCCTGGCGAGGCCATGACCACTCCAATCGCGCAGACCGTCGTTGGCGGCGAGAGGCGCCTTGGCTGAACTGTCCGACGTGTGCAGTCTTGCTGCCCCAGGGCAGTTGTGAGAGCAGTCTCCGATGTCCCATGTCAATCTGGTAGCCGGCTGGGTGATCTCCAAACATTGCCTGTCGGCTTCTCAACACACCGGTACGGTCTCCTCGGAGGTTCTGGTAGCCACCCCACCCACGTAAAGGCGAGCAGGTAGTCCGCCGACCATGGTGACCTGGGTTCGTATAAGGCTGGGGCGACCCATCTCCACCCCTTGAGCAGCTACTACTACCGGGCTACCCGCACCAATTCCGGCCAAGTTGTTCCGCACGAGATAGCAGGCCAGGGCTCGGTTGGTGGTACCTGTGGCCGCAGCTTCAAGAGTTCCGACAGCCGGACAGAAGTCGCGGCACCGAATGGTCACACTGGGGTCGTTGGTCTCGGTGGTGAATACTGCCAGCGTCTCCGCTCCGATGTGGTGGCACAGATCCATGACGGCTCCATAGTCCGGGCTAAGCCCCGCAATGGTGGCCAGCCCGTCAACTTGGACCACCAGATGTGTGAAATCAGAGCTCGCTACTTCTAGGCCCAACGGCCCGATGATCGCCCCGGTTTCAATGCCCAGAAGTGAAGCCACTTCGGCGACGCCAGTCGGGCAGGGTTCGGCAACGGTTGGCTCCAGTGTCAGCATGACCTCCGGTCGCCCGCTGGCCCTTATCGCCACGTCGACTGTCGCCATACCCCCCGGTGTCCGGAGGGTCCAAGACACCGCTCCTGGGTCCGTTCCTAGTCGGTTCTCTTCGACTAGCCAGGTGAAGAGAGCGATAGTCCCATGACCACACATTGGGTACTCGGCCAGCGTTGAGAAGAACCTGACGTCGACAACCCCTGCACTCAGACCGGTTACGAAACAGGTAGCTGGCGCCCCCACCTGAGTCGCCACCTGCTGCATCCGTTCAGCGCTCAATCCCGAAGCAGCTCCGACGACACCGGCGACGCTTCCACCACCCGCCACCTCCGAGAAGGCGTCATAGAGAATCAGCGTTCGGTCAAATTCGGTCATGCCATGGCTTTGCCTGCTCGAGTTCACGGGCCAGACGCAGGACCGTGGCCTCAGCGCCAATCGCTGCGCCGAACTGGATTCCAATTGGTAGGCCGCCATCGGACCACCCAAGGGGTACTGATGCTGCCGGACCACCGGTCACGTTGAACAGCGGAGTGAAGGGGACTGCGTCTAGGAGGCGCTGGAAGTAACTGTCCCAGTCATCGGACTGCATGTTGAGCTGCCCTAGGGCCATTGGTGGCTCGGCAAGAGTGGGTGTGAGTAGCAGATCGAACTGCTCGAAGAACTCCTCCATGGCGTGGGCCACTCTCCGTGCATGGCGCAATGCCGCCTCGTAGGCCGCACCGTCGTGGCGTAGGCCAGCCTCGAAGCAGGCCACCGTGATCGGCTCCAGGAGTCCTTCTGTCACGGCAGCAGGCTGATCGGCCAGCACGGCCTGTACCACCTGTCGGATATTCGCAGTGAATATCACGTCGAGCGCGTCACGGAGTGCTCCTCCCTCAACAGGTGGTCGCACCTCCTCGACTAGGCAGCCCACTGATTCGCAGAGGAGCGCCGCACCGGTGGCAGCTAGTACGCATTCCGCTGACACGGCTTCGCCAGCCAGGCCGTCGGTCCACAACGCCACTCGGAGTTCCGGCATGTCACTGGCCAGGGCATGGGCAAAGGACCCTGCCGATCTGACAAATTCGTCAGCACGACCGGGTAGGGGTCCGGCGGTGGCGTCGAGCAGGACCGCTGAGTCGCGGACGCTGTGGGTCACCGCATGGCCGGCGCTCAGCCCACCGAGACCCTCGAGTTGGTCATTACCGAGGGGCACCCGCGACCGCGAGGGCTTGAGTCCGAACAACCCACAGTTCGAGGCCGGGATCCGAATCGAGCCTCCGGAGTCGGTGGCGTGTGCAGCGGGTACTACGCCGGTCGCCACGGCGACGGCCGAACCGCCGCTCGAACCACCGGCGCTGCGGGTCGGATCGAAAGGATTGGGGGTGACCCCAAACAGGGCCGGTGCGGTGCACACGTTTAGGCCAAATTCTGGGGTGTTTGTCTTTCCGAGGAGGACCAGGCCGGCGGACCGCAGGCGTTCGACTAGCACGGCATCGTGTTTGGGTACAAAGTCTGCAAGGGCCCGACTTCCGTTGGTGGCCGGCATACCCTGAACCCACGTGTTTAGGTCCTTGACGAGGTATGGCACACCGGTCAGCGGACCAATCGGTAGGCGTGCACTGACATCGCGGTGGGCGTCGTCGAAGCAGGTGGCGATCACGCCGCTCAACGGCTGTTCCGTCGCCGCGATCCTGGCCATGCCCATCTCTACGACTTCGGCTGCCGTTACTTCGCCGGCGGCCACGAGAGTGGCCAGTCCGACGGCGTCGCGGCAGTCGTACTCCTCGGCGGTCAGCACTAGCGGCGCTCAGTCCAGAGCGGATATGAGGACAGGGCTTCAACTCCGTTGGCGGTCACCTGGACCATCTGCTCCAACTTCACACCATGTGTGCCTCCCAGCCGGCCCACGTAGCTCTCTACGGACAGCACCATCCCGTCTTCAATCTCGCCGTCGTAGCCGCATCGGTCCCAGTCGTCGGGATACGGGATCTTTGGGTACTCGTCGCTCATTCCCACACCGTGGAAGGCGCAGACGTAGCGCTGGGCGACGACGTCATCAGGCTGGCGAAGCACAGACTGGGACAACTCCCGGAACGAGGCCCCAACGTGTAGGAGGGCCGTGTTGTGTTCAATCTCGGCTCGGGCCAGTTCGTACACCTCACTCTGCTCGGCGGTGGGGGGCACCCCTCCACATAGAAATGTCCGGGAGATATCGGCGCAGTAGCCGAACGGCCCGATCATGTCGGTGTCGAACGACACCAGGTCACCGACTCCGATGATCCGGTCGGTGGCCTCTTGGTTCCACGGGTTGGTCCGGGGGCCGGAGCACAGCATCCGGCCATCGATCCAGTCGCCGTCGTGGGCGATATTGACTTGGTGCAGTATGGACCACAGTTGGTTCTCGCTGATTCCGGGGACCAAGGCATCTTCCATTGCCGCCATCCCGTGCTCAGCTACGTCAATCGAGTACCGCAGGGCGTCGAGTTCCAGTGGCGACTTGCGACTCCGAGCCAGCTCGACTGCAGCCTCGGCGTCGACGACACGCAGGTTGGCGTCAGCTAGAGCCAGATGCCCACTGGGCAACGTGCGCTCCAGGCCCACCGTGGCCGTTGGTGGCAACCCGAACTCGGAAAGGTAGGCGGCCACATCAACCGCAAACCCAGATGCAACCGCTGTGAGGTCTAGTCCGGCATCAAAGGCGGTAACCGAATGAGCCGGCCGAGCGTCATCGATGGTGTCGAGCTGGCCGGAATAGCCGCCGTAGAGCACCAGTGGGCCTGATGTAGGAACAATCAGGTAGGTCGAAGGGATATGGCTTTGGAACAGAGGAAAGCCCCGGTAGTCGGCGGCGTACCGGAGGCTTATCGGGTTGGTCAGCACACAAACGTCAAGACGGTGTTCAACCATGGTCTCCTGGAGTTGGGTCAGTCGATCGGCACGCAGTGCATGCAGGTCCAGGAGTGGTGGCGGTAGGAACTCGGGCACCGCGCGGACCATAGACGCTGCTGGTTCGGTCGAGGGCGAGTCGGCGGAGAGTTCCCATAGGGCTATAGGGCTGTTAGCAAGGAATGGACCGGTACTTGGGCAGCGAATTGAAGTGTCTCCGGAAGCATCGAGCGTTCGAGTCCACCCTTCGACACGTTTGGGTTACTGGCTGACGCTGGATGCCCAGACTTTGTCTGTTGCTACTTCAGGGCGCTAGATGCCGTTACGCATCTTGGGGTTTTGGACGGGATACCGGATTCCAGGCCGCGTAGTAAAGCGGCGGGCTCACTTCCGTTCTGGAAGGGCTACCGGTTGGTTCGTAGCGTGGAGGTCTACGGCTACGAGATCGGCCCAGGAGCGAATCTCGATGAACTTGCCATTTGAGGCGTTCGGGACCATGTCGGCAGGTCGAGGCAAGGGCGGGACATCCTCAACGGGTCGTGCCGGCGAATCGTGGCTCGATAATCCCTTTGACTCCTAAGCCTTCGATAGCGAGCGTGGCACCGGGTTCGAAGCCATCTCTCCCCGGTTCTGAAGGGATGGTCCCGCCCGCACCGATGGTAGTGACAAAGAGCGTGTCGAGATTTGCTCCACCGAAGCACGGCATAGATGGTTTCTGGATTGGGAGTTCGATGCGGCAGTCGACATCGCCGTCAGGAGTGATCCTTAGCAGTGCCCACCCATAGACAGAGGCCGACCAGTAGCAGCCGTCGGCATCTACACATGCTCCGTCTGGTTTGCCGGGGTGTTTGTGGTAGTCGAAGAAGAGACGTTGATTAGACAGAGTGCCAGTGGAGGGCTCGTAGTCGAAGACGAGCACCCGTTCCGTTGGCGTGTCGGCGAAGTACATACGTTCTCGCTGGGCGTCGAAGGCGAGGCCGTTGGTGACACCGATATGTGTTCGTAGTGTTGCTGCCTCGCCATCGTGGTGGAACTGGTGAAGCGTTCCCGTAGCCCGGCCGGCCGTGGTGTCCGCGTACATCGAACCGACGACGAATCGACCGACAGGGTCGCAGCAGCCATCGTTTAAACGGTTGCCGGTACCCGGCACTTCAAGATTGGCGAACGGGGTTATTGCTCCGGTATTCCAATCGAGTCCGAGCAGATGGTGCTCGCTGGCGACTAGGAGTCGGTCACGTTCAGATGTGAGGGCGATCGAGCCAGGTCGCCCGTCTATGGACCTCATTTCGTGGGTATTGGTGGCCGGGTCGTAGCGACAGATGGTCCTGCCATCGATGTCGACCCAGTACAAGATGGCTTCCTCGGTACACCACACTGGCGATTCGCCGAGTGCGGCGATGGGTGCGTCAAGCGCTGTGATCGTGGGTCTCATGCGCGGTCCAGTCGGGAAGGCCGATTTTGGAGTTGGCCTGAACATGTACGGTGCTGTGTACGTAGTCATCTTCGGTCGAGAGGGCCGGCGGCGCAAGGTAGGAGATCAGTGCGGGATTTCAATCAACGGTTCAATGACGCGCCGAGTTACATCTTGGGCATTACCAAGGAGATCTGGGAAGACCGCAACGTCGAGAGCCTCCGGGAGTACTACACCGCGGATATTCCGGTCCGGTCGCCGGATGGATATGTGGTGGGAAGTGAGGTGGTGATCTCCGCTACCCAAGCGACGTTGAACGAGTTTCCTGACCGTCAACTGCTCGGCGAGGACGTGATCTGGAGTGACGATGGACGTGGGGGGTTCTTCTCATCTCATCGCATCTTCTCGACGGCGACGCATCTTGGGGACGGGGTCTTCGGTAAGGCGACCGGCACCCATCTGCGATACCGGGTGATCGCGGACTGTGCAGCCCGGGCGAATCAGATCTACGACGAGTGGCTCGTGCGTGATCTCGGAGCCATCGTGCGACAGTTGGGATTTACGCCGGAGATGTTCGCAGCGCGCCAGATCGAGGCGGAAGGCGGCGCTGAACGGGCTTCTCTACCGCTCATGTCACAGTCTGAACCTCCTGCGGTGTATCTCGGCAAGGGCAACGATCACCCGTCTGGGCATCAGTATGTAAAGGGGCTCGAGCAGCTAATCACAGCCGATGATGTCGACGTCACGGTTATCTACGACCGGGCTGTTCATATTGAGCAGCCTGGTGGGTATGTCGGGCATGGGTGGGCCGACGTAGCGAGCTTCTGGGCGGGGATTCGCACCGCGTTACCCACCGCCGAGTTTCGGGCCCACCACGTAATCGGCCGCCAAGACGACGGGCTTGGCATCCGGGCTGCGGTCCGCTGGTCGATCACTGGCACTCATGACGGTCCGGGCCACTTCGGTGAACCGAGTGGTGCTCCCGTGCATGTGATGGGAATCAGCCATGCGGAGTACGGCCCTTGGGGACTTCGTCGAGAGTTTGTCTTGTTCGACGAGGTGGCTGTCTGGAAACAGATTCTGCTGCATCGTCAATAAGTTGGGCCTGGGTGGTGGAGTGGGCGTGCTGGGGATGGTTTTGCGTGTTGACGTATGACTACGTAGTCATTATGTTGCGACGCGTGACTGGGGGTGAGCGCTGCGCTATTCGATCGCCTCTTTTTGTCGTGCTGTCACGGTCGTGAACAACCAGCGAGGACGAGAGGGTCGTCGCCAGTCGGTTACATCGCACGATGTCGCAGCGCAGGCCGGCGTTTCTCAGGCGACGGTGACTCGAGTCTTCTCTTCGCCCGATCTTGTAGCGCCTGAGACCCAACAGCGTGTCAGGGACGCGGCATACCGCACTGGGTATGTCCCGAACGCGATAGCGCGAAGCCTCAAATCACAGCGCACCGACATCGTCGGCGCCGTCGTCCCGACACAGGGCGAGTACTGGCAGTCCGTCCTCACGTCGTTCTCTCGGC
>CAWVUB010000118.1:0-6359 GCA_963933065.1 uncultured Acidimicrobiaceae bacterium
TGAAATGAGCCAAACCCGCCCCGCCCCTGATCCCACTAAGTTGGCACGCCAGTTTGCTGAATGGACCAGCGGTGAAACACTCGTTGGCCGGATGTTGGCAAATCTGAAGACAGGCGGCCTACCCGTGGTGCTTGAATCGGCCGGAGATGGCCCACACGCTTTGGTTGCGGCTGGCATCTTGGAGTGGTGGCAAGGCTGGGAGCAGGGGACCATCTGGCCACCTGAGGTTGCTGCTGGGCTGCGGGAGGCCGGTATCGAGGTATTCCTCGCTGACCTTGCTGGTCAGTGACCTACGACGATCTGACGAGTGCTAGATGTGTGCCGCCCATCGGTAGGGGTGGTCCTCAGGTCATCCCGCGACCCAGTGCTTTCCGGCTAGGAGGCCCGTCGCCCTGGGCGAGGCTGGTTGACCGGTCGTTAACTCTCGATCATCTTGCGGCAGTGTTTGATGGTCGAGAGCCAGCCAGAATTCATGGACCTCGTCGTGGAGATGAGCGACCAGCTGCCGTATTGATTGCCCTCTATGACAGTCCGACCGGAGGTGGGCCACACGTGGTCTTGACTAGACGTTCGCCTCTCCTGACGAGCCACTCCCACGAGGTCGCATTTCCAGGTGGGCACCAAGACCCGGCGGACCTAGACCTTTGGGATACTGCCCTACGCGAAGCCGAGGAAGAGGTGGGAATTAACCAGGCCGCAGTGCACTTAATTGGACGGCTTGACCCAATTACAACTGTGGGTAGTCGGAGTATCGTCCACCCCTACGTCGCCGTCCTAAAGGAACCACCTGTTCTGGCCCCCAATCTCGGCGAGGTCGAAGCCATCCTCTATGTGCCGTTGGCTGAACTGCTGCTTGACGAGGCCTACCGCGAAGAGGAGTGGTCAAGTGATGACGCTTCGTTGATCATCACGTTCTTCGAGTTGGCAGGAGACACGATCTGGGGTGCCACAGCGGCGATACTGCGCCAGTTGTTAGCGGTAGCCCTCAAGGTCGACAATTAACTCAGGTATCGTGCCAATCCGTGATTCGTCCAGTGAGAAAGAGTTGTTGTGACTGATTCCAACGGTGGTGATTCCCTAGGGCCCAAGCACATGACGCCCGAGGAGTTCCGAGAAGCTGGACGGTCCACAGTGGACTGGCTCGCTGACTTTTTGTCTGATCATCGTGAAGGTGGTCACGCGCGAACGATTCTCCCTGATGTGGCCCCAGGTGATGTCTATGACGCACTACCTGCCTCACCTCCCATGGTAGGTGAGCCGTTTGCCGATCTCCTGGCCGACGTCGACCGGCTTATCGTCCCGGCAACCACTCAATGGCAGCACCCGGGCTTCTATGGTTTTTTTCCTGCCGACTCATCACCACCGTCCATCCTGGGTGAGCTGGTGTCGGCTGGTCTCGGGGTTCAGGGGATGATGTGGTCGACCAGTCCGGCCTGCACTGAGTTGGAGACTCTCGTGTTGGACTGGTTGGTCGAGGCCTGTGGACTGCCTGATCGCTTCCGGTCCAACGGTCCAGGTGGAGGGGTGATCCAGGACTCGGCATCGTCGGCCTCGCTATGTGCCGTGCTGGCATCTCGAGACCGTGCCGGTGGCGCGGCGAAACTCCCACGGATGAGGGTCTACACCTCGGCCCAAGCCCACTCGTCGATTGAGAAAGATATTCTCGTCGCTGGCTTTGCCCGTGAGCAGTTACGAGCTGTCCCTACTGACTCCAACTTCGCTATGGATGCTGATGCCCTTGCTGAGATGGTGGCCGCCGACTTTGCCGAGGGTCTGGTCCCGTGTCTGATCGCGGCCACGGTTGGTACCACATCCTCAGGTGCCGTCGACCCGGTGGTTCGTATTTGTGACGTTGCAGCCTCCGTTGGGGCTTGGGTGCATGTAGATGCTGCTTGGGCTGGGGCGGCGACCGTTTGTCCGGAGCACCGTGACCTGCTTGATGGTCTAGAACAGGTTGACAGTTACTGCTTCAACCCTCACAAGTGGTTGCTTACCAACTTTGACTGCTCGGCTTTTTTCGTGGCTGATAGTGCCCCGCTCACTGACTCGCTTTCTATCGTCCCGGAGTACCTCCGTAATGCGGCTAGCGACGCCGGAGAAGTTGTCGACTATCGCGATTGGCAGGTTCCGCTCGGACGACGCTTTCGGGCCCTCAAATTGTGGTTTGTGCTTCGTTCTTATGGTGTGGAGGGTCTGAGGGCTCATATACGGGCACATGTGGCCGCAGCGGCTGTTCTGGCTGGCAGGGTGGCTGCGAACTCTCGGCTGGAGTTGGCGGCACCTTTGTCTCTCGCTCTGCTGTGTTTTCGCCACGTTGATGGGGACGAGGCCTCAGAGCGCTTGTTAGCTGGAGTAAATGCGTCAGGCCGAGCCTTCCTTACTCACACGCGACTTGATGATCGATATGTTTTGCGCGTCGCCATAGGTGGAACCTGGACCACTGCCGAACATGTCACAGAGTTGGCTGACCTGTTTGACGATCTAACTTGAACTTCGGTTCTGACATGGCTGAAAGTGGCCTAGGACAAGCGTCTGACAGCAGGAGGAAACGTTAGTTACGCCTTGCCCATTGGTAGGCGTGCGCGTGACTAGAATCGTCTCTTTACGAGGATCGCCACAGAGGTCTTCTAGGTGGAATCAGGGACCCTTGAGGGTGCCGACCGCGGACTGAGGGAGCGAGCGACCATGGCCGAGATTGAGATCGGGATGGGCAAGAGTGGTCGAAGGGCTTACGGGTTCGATGACATCGCCATAGTTCCGAGCCGACGAACTCGTGACCCGCAGGACGTCGACATCTCTTGGCAAATTGATGCATATCGGTTCGACTTGCCACTTATGGCTTCGGCCATGGACGGTGTGGTTAGTCCGACAACTGCTATTGAGATCGGTCGGCTCGGTGGGGTCGGGGTACTCAACCTCGAGGGCCTCTGGACTCGCTATGAAGATGCCGACTCGATTCTTGCTGAGATTGCTGAACAGCCAGCGGAGAAGGCCACCGAGCGGATGCAGGAGTTGTACCAACAGCCGATCATCCCAAGTTTAGTAACTGAGCGAATTCAGGAAATAAACGACGCTGGGGTGGTGTCGTGTGCTTCGGTTACGCCCCAGCGGACCAACGAGATGCTCGAGCACATCTTGGCTGGAGAGTTAGACATGCTGGTTATCCAGGGAACGGTTGTCTCGGCGGAACACGTGTCGACCACCACTGAACCACTGAACCTCAAGACGTTTATTCGTCAGTTGGACATCCCAGTTATTGTTGGAGGTTGCGCTACCAACAAGGCGGCCCTGCATCTGATGCGCACTGGTGCCGCAGGTGTCTTAGTTGGTGTTGGCCCTGGTCATGCATGCACCACCCGTGGCGTGCTTGGTCTAGGTGTTCCGCAGGCCACCGCCATAGCGGACGTACGGGCAGCCCGGATGCGCCACCTTGATGAGACTGGCGTCTACTGCCAGGTAATCGCAGATGGTGGAATGGCCACTGGTGGCGATATCTCCAAGGCGATCGTATGTGGCGCGGATGCTGTCATGGTTGGGTCGCCACTGGCTGCAGCAGCCGAGGCTCCCGGTCGCGGCTATCACTGGGGTATGGCCACTTTCCATCCGACGCTGCCGCGCGGTGCACGAGTAGAGACTCCGACTAGGGGCTCACTAGAGAAAATTCTTCTCGGTCCGGCCAATGAGAATGACGGCAAACTCAACCTGTTTGGGGGGCTGCGGACCTCTATGGCCACCTGTGGGTACGTCGACGTCAAAGAGTTTCAAAAGGCGGAGGTAATGGTGGCTCCGGCACTCCAGACTGAGGGCAAGGCGCTCCAGAAGTCCCAAGGCGTAGGAATGGGCTACCAGGTCGTTTGATCAGACATCCGGACCCAACAAAGACAATGATTGAGACGACAAGCGGAAGCGCCAGAGCTACCGATCACATACTGGTTGTTGACTTTGGGGCCCAGTACGCACAGCTCATTGCCCGTCGAGTACGCGAGGCGAATGTCTTTAGTGAGATTGTCTCCTACGACTTGACCGCCGCCGAGTTCGCTGACCGGAAACCTTCTGGAATCATCTTCAGTGGTGGTCCAGCCTCGGTTCACGTTGAGGGTGCACCTCGTATTGATCCGGGTGTATATGAGTTGGGTATTCCGATATTGGGGATCTGTTATGGAGCCCAACTAATTGCTCACCAGCGGGGTGGCACGGTCGGTCGTAATGAGCGGGGCGAGTACGGACGTACTGACATGATGGTCGCCGAGGCTGGCGTCCTACTAGCTGACGCCGGTGAAGGTACTCAGACGGTCTGGATGAGCCACTTCGATGCCATCACCAGACCGCCGGTTGGGGCCACTGTGACCGCCTCCTCCTCCGATGCTCCAGTGGCAGCGTTCGAAGCGCCCGCTGCCGGCCTCTATGCCGTTCAGTTCCATCCTGAGGTCCACCACACGCCGTGCGGACAAGACCTGCTGTGCCGGTTCCTCTATGACGTGTGTGGGTGTGCTGGCGACTGGACGATGACCTCGGTTATCGAATCGTCAGTCGTCGCTATTCGAGAACAGATCGGCAGTAGTCGGGCTATCTGTGGGCTATCCGGTGGGGTTGACTCTGCAGTGGCGGCAGCACTTGTCCATCGGGCGATTGGATCCCAGTTGACCTGTGTTTTTGTCGATACAGGCCTTATGCGGGAGGGCGAGGGTGAACAGGTCGTAGAGGCTTTTCAGAAGACCCAGGGGATCGAACTTATTCACGTGCGGGCCATGGACCGATTCTTCGAGAAACTAGCTGGAGTTACAGACCCAGAAGATAAGCGCAAAGTAATCGGTGAGTTATTCATCCGAATTTTTGAAGATGCCGCCGCCGGGATAACCGATGCACGTTTTCTTGTTCAGGGAACTTTGTACCCAGATGTAATCGAATCGGGCACCAAGGACGCAGCAAAGATCAAGAGCCACCACAACGTGGGGGGCCTGCCAGAAGACATGGACTTCGACCTCATAGAACCGCTTCGCAACCTGTTCAAGGACGAAGTGCGGACTGTAGGTTCTCAACTGGGTCTGCCCGATGAGATTGTGTGGCGTCAGCCGTTTCCCGGCCCCGGCCTAGGCGTACGTATTATCGGTGAGGTCACACCTGAGGCCACGGCCATTCTTCAGGCCGCTGACCTAATAGTCCGCCAAGAGGTTCGTGACGCGGGGCTAGAACGTGAGATCTGGCAAGCCTTTGCCGTGTTGCCTGACATTCGTTCAGTCGGCGTTATGGGCGACGAGCGGACTTATGCCCGTCCGATCATTATCCGGGCGGTCACCAGCGAGGACGCTATGACGGCTGACTGGGCTCGCCTCCCGTATGACCTACTTGAGAAGATGTCAAGCCGGATCATCAATGAGGTGGAAGGTGTAAACCGGGTTGTCTATGACATCACCTCCAAGCCTCCGGGAACTATCGAATGGGAGTGAATGCTGAGGATCTGCCGAAAGGAGACCTTTCTGACGGCGAGCAATCCGATACGGTGGCTGCCTATACGGCGGCGTGCGCCTTCTTCGGCCAGCAGCTGACTGAGATCACTGAGTTTGAATGGACAATCGAGACCCCTTGTGATGAATGGGATGTCCGTACGCTCGTGGCCCATGTGGTCACCGGTGAGGCGCTGGTAACCAGTTTGCTAACCGGCGGTGAAGTTTTTGAGTCTCAAGCAGACCCGTCAATTCTTGGCCTGAATCCAATGGCTGCTTGGCGGGGCACCGTGCTGGCCGCCATCGAATCGGCTTCGGCCGATGGAGTGCTCGATGCCCTACACCCCCACGCTCTGGGTGACCTACCCGGCGGAGTCATCATCGGCTTTCGGGTCACCGAGAACTTGGTTCACGGCTGGGACCTAGCGCAGGCTTGCGGGTCCGACGTCGAATTACCTGAATCTCTAGCTGAGCGGTGCTTGGACTTCTGGCTACCTCTTGCTGGACCCGATGGCCTCCTTAAGGCAAGGGCGGCTCCCTTTGGGCCATCTGTTATGCCTTCCAGCGGATCGTCGCCAGGCGTCCGACTCCTGTCGTTGCTCGGTCGGACGGCATGATCTGAAGGTGCCCGGCGTAACAGATACCTGTATCACTCAGGTCGCTCACTTCGAGAATGACCCGTTCTACTCAGAACTCGACGGAACACTCATTCCCGGACCTTTGACTGGTGGTCCGTGGGATACGTCTATCCAGCATGGAGGACCCATTTCAGGGATGCTCGCCCACCCTGTCGAACAGGTTTCTTCACCAGTCCCCATGCGTACCGCCCGTCATACCGTGGACATGATGCGTGCTGTACCCCTCGCCCCATTGCGTGGAGAGGTCGAAGTGGTCCGGTCGGGTTACCGGACCCAA
>CAWVUB010000119.1:0-6342 GCA_963933065.1 uncultured Acidimicrobiaceae bacterium
CAGGTTTAGAGCGGCCCGGGGCTCTCCTTGAGACCCTGTGCACACAATGCAGGTCTGGGCTGGATCCAAGTCCTCTAGTTCGCTGTCCTTGGCCAGCATCTGATCTGAAACTCGTAGGAGCCCCAACTCTCGGGCCAGCGTGGTGTTCCGCACCATAGATGGCCCCATGACAACTAGCGTGCGGCCGTTGGCTGCTGCGGCGTCAGCTACCTGTTGAATCCGATGGATGTGGCTTGAAAAGGCCCCGACGATAATCCGGCGGCCCTTATTTTCATCGAACACCTGACGTAGCACAGGGCCGACAGTCGACTCTGACGTCGATGAACCTGCTGATCCCGCATTGGTGGAGTCAGCCAGCAATAATCGGATGCCTCCGTCGGCCGCCATCTCTCGAACCCGGTTTAGGTCAGTGACCCGCCCATCAATAGGCGTCGGATCTAACTTGAAATCACTCGAATGGAGGATTCGCCCCTGAGGGGTGTGAAACACCGTCATCAGACCACTGGGGGTTGAGTGGGTGACAGGCAAGAACTCACATTCGAATGGGCCAATTGGAAGCCGCTCATAATCGTCTAGAGGAATCAGGTCAGGTACCGGCACCCCGGCTGACTTCAGTTTCCCGCGAACCATCCCTAGGGTGAACGGTGCCCCGTATATAGGCAGAGTCGCTCCTTGATCAGCAAGCGCTCGTAGAAGATACGGGAGACCACCGATGTGGTCCTCGTGAGCATGGGTGACCACACAAGCCTCGAGACGGTCGGCCCGATCCAGCAACCACTTGAAGTCCGGGAGGACGGCGTCGACACCGGGCATGTTGTCGGGGAACAGTTGACCACAGTCCAGCATCACAATTCGGTCGTGGACTTCAAGAGCTGCACAGTTCCGGCCAATTTCACCTAGACCACCAAAAAATGTGAGGTAAACCGGGGTTGGCATAAAGTTGATTGGCGAGTGACGCTCAGCTACGGCCGAGGCCAGCAAGTACCCGGCGCGCCATGTCTTGAAGCCCCTCTGGTTCGGGGCCCATAGGTGGGCGGCAATCGCCGCCTGGCATGCCTAGGACTTTCATCATTGCCTTGGTCGGAATGGGATTGGGCGTAAGGTCACCGGACTCAAAGTCCCAGGACCCGATGAGCCTCTGGTTGACCTCGGTAGCCCGGCCGATATCGCCCGAGAAGAAGGCTTCCATCATCGCCACGGTCTCTCGGGTGGCCCAATGTGAAGCAACACTTACGACACCCACAGCACCCACAGCCAGCAGGGACAGTGTGAGGGCGTCTTCACCGCTATAGACCTCGAAGTTTTCCGGGGCGGCTGCAGCCAGCCGAGCCGTCTCCGCAATGTCGCCGGCAGCGTCCTTCACGGCCACGATGTTGTCAACCTCGTCTGCCAACTGGAGGATAGTGGCGGTGTCGATCTTGCGCCCCGACCGAGCTGGAATGTCGTAGAGCATCACCGGTAGGTCCGTGGCCCCGGCAATCGCCGCAAAGTGGCTTAACAGCCCTAGTTGAGAAGGTCGGTTGTAATAGGGCGTGACCGTCAAAATGGCATCGGCACCGGCCTCAGTGCATCTTTCAGTCAACTCCATCGCTGCTGCAGTGTCATTACTTCCCGCTCCGGCGATCACGTGGCATTCCACGGCCTCTGACACCGCCTCCACGAGGGCGATCTGCTCTCCGTGCGTAAGCGTCGGTGATTCACCCGTGGTACCGGCTAGCACCAGACCGTCGTTGCCTTGATCGACTAACCAACGAGCCAAATCAACAGCGCCGACAAGGTCGAGCGCTCCCGAGGCGTCGAATGGAGTGATCATGGCGGTTATGACCCGCCCAAACCTCGGTTCCATCGTTCTACCTCCCTCTCTTACTAATCGAACCCTTAGCCGGCATGCTCATGAGCCCGCTCAATACCAAGTGTCGCCAACAAATTCTCATGCAGTTCAAACCACACCGTATGGCATGAATCGATCATCGGCCGGGTAAACCATTCCACCTCGCCGGCACACACCCGGGCCGCCGCTGCGGTGAAACGTACGCCGTATTTTTCAAATCGGGACAGCACGCCAGCCAGACTGGCTGATACAACTCGGAACGCTGCTTCGGCGTCACCTAAACGAGCCACCACCACCGCGTCGTGGTTGGCATTTGAATGATCGTTGACAATCAGATCCCCATCGGGGTTGGGTCGTAACTGCCAGTCGGTACACAGGTCAAGGAAATCTTGGTTGACCTTCAAGAAGTCTTTGTAAGCAGTTTCAATAGTCGAACGAACACCACTTATCTCCAATTCTTCGGCCAGCAGCGTCTCACCATAGGTGCGGCCCTCCGGGGTAAGCGCCCACCCCACCACGAGACCCTCCCGGTAGCTGACATGACCTGCGTCTTGCAATCCGATCATCAAGGCCCCGATCTGGTCATCGTCAAGTCCAGTGGCTGCTACCAGCGCGTCGGTTTCTATATGACCTCTTACCCGCAAGGTGCTTGTTACCAGCACTTCAGGAGTGCTCCGATAGGCGTCAACAGGCGAGGGGCTCAGAAGTTGTCTGACCTTGACTAGTGCGTCGGTTTCTAGTTGTCTGACCTTGCTCAACAACTGGCCTAGCGAAGACATCATGCTCACGCTACCGGCGCGTCCCATTCAGGGATGAATGGGTTTGGTCCACCCTCCGATCGACTATCGGAACTGCGGTGTACACGTATCAGCACCAGTGGGTATCCGACCACACCGATGAGAGTGAAGATGAACCACTGCACGGCGTATGACAGGTGGCGTCCGTCGCCCAGACTTACCACAGGGGTTGGAGTAGGCCACACATCTCCCCCTGTCGGCTCAGCAACGCGCAACCACATGGGGGCTAATTCTGCGCCCCAGCGGACTTCAAGGGCTCCACGGTCGATTCGGTCGACTTCGCTTCCGTAACTACGTTCACCGAACTGGAACACATCTAGTGAGCCTCTGAGGAGGGCTGTTCTGGAAGCTGGAGCCCAAGCACTGCGGTCACCAGCTAGTTGCAAAGGGCGAGGCACAAATCCTCGATCAACGACCAGACCACTGGCTGGAGCTATGTCGTCTACAAGCAGGAACGAGAGGACGTGCACACCGGGAACACCGTCCTGTGATCGGTTGACTAACAACACTTCACGGTCAAGGTCCCAGGCGCCCTCAACCCAGACCTGGACATATCGAAGATCCTCGGTTGAACTGCCATCAGCAAGCGCACTCAGTGCTTCGGTCAGTGGCGCCGCCGGCTCGTTATTCCGTGCGACCACCGTGGCGTTGTGCGCTTGTCGAGTGTCGAGGCGCCGCAATTGCCAGAACCCCAAGTTCATAGTGGCCACCATTAGGGCAACCACGGCAATGTGAGAGGCAATCCACCACGGCCGTAGCAAACGGTGGGCGTCAGATATCACAGGCCCGAGAGCAACGGCAAGCGAACGGTCAGAGGCCCAGCAGGGCGTCCAGGCCGAGGGTTACCCCCGGCACCTCATCAATACGCCGAACTGCCATTAATACCCCAGGCATAAATGAAACCCTGTCACTGGTGTCATGCCTAATTGTCAGGGTTTGACCGGTGGTGCCAAGTACAACCTCTTGGTTGGCGACCGCACCTCTCATGCGGAGGCTGTGGATGTGAATGCCAGCTGGGCCTTCCCCACCCCTGACCCCAGAAACTGACTCTTGGCTGGTCGGATCTGACGCCCACTCTTTTGAAGCAGCGGCCATGCGTTCGGCGGTAGCCAACGCAGTACCTGATGGAGCGTCGGTCTTTCCGTCATGGTGGATCTCGACAATCTCGGCGGTTTCGAACCATGGAGCAGCTAACTCGGCGAAGCGCATCATGAGCACTGCCCCTATCGCGAAGTTGGGGGCTACCACGCAGTTACTCATCGTGAAAGCGCTTCGGAGGTCGGTTAGGTCAGCCTCATTCAAGCCGCTCGTGCCAACCACAGCGTGCACACCGGCAGCAGCTATAACCGGAAGGGTGGTTCGAGAAGCCTCAGCCACAGTGAAGTCAATTACCACGTCGAGATCAGACCCGCTGTTTAGTAGGGCTTCGATGTCGGTCACCACGGTGACCCCGTTGACATCAGTCCCCGGTGCCGATGGGTCCGCTGCGGCAGCCAACACCATGCCGTCAGCCTCTATCACCGCATCGGCTACGGCACGACCCATCCGACCGGCCACTCCCAGCACACCAACACGAATCTGAGCGGCACTGATCGTTTCCATGGGGTTAAGGCTATCGGCCATCAACATGTCGATTCGAAACTGATTTACCTCAGATGCATTCCAGGTCTGATTAGCTTGCAGGCCCAACCTCAGCCACGATGGCGTCAGGGCCGAGGACCTCAGCCAACACGGCATTGACCTCTGAGAGAGTTATGGACCGCAAGGTTTCAACATATTCTTCTAGGGGCACCACACGGCCCAACAGACTCTGACTGGCACCTAACCGCGACATACGACTACCCGAGCCCTCTAAGCCCAACAAGAGTGACCCTTCGAAGCCGTCACGAGCAATGGATAGTTCAGTTTCCGTGATCCCGTGAGCCGCTATCTCGCCTACCTCGTGGGACACAACCTGCTTCAGTTCGTCAGCACGTTCGGGCGCTGTACCGGCATATACCGATAAGACACCGGCGTCTTGGTAAGTGGCTATCGATGAAAATACGCTGTAAGCCAATCCATGATCTTCGCGAACCGATTGGAATAGGCGACTGGACAGTCCTCCCCCCAGCACGTGCGCCCCAATAGACAGGGCGTGTCGCCGAGGATCCTCTCGATCTAGCCCTCGCCATCCCCAGGCCACGTGGGTGGCTTCACTTGGACGCGCTATACGTCGGGCCGGCATCGGCTCGGATATTGGCCTACTTCGTTCGGGTGCTGTACCACCGATTCGGCCGGCAAACGCCGCTCCGACTTGAGCCACCAGTGCCTCGTGGTCTACCGCACCTGCAGCGGCCACCACTAGGTTTGGCGCCCGGTACCAGTGGTCATGAAAGGCGGCGATCTCGTCACGTCCTAAGTCCGTCACGGAGGCCTCTGAACCGAGCACCTCGCGACCCAGCGGATGGTCAGGAAACAGCGCTTCGTAGAGCAGTTCGAAGACCACGTCATCTGGGTCGTCGACCGCTAGGTGGATCTCCTCGAGAATCACCTTCCGCTCGGTCTCGACGTCGGTGGACCGCAGGGCGGGTTCGCAAAGCACGTCGGCCAGCAGGGCTACGGCGGTCTCCTGAGCACCGGCGGGCAAACGGGCGTAGTACGCCGTGTATTCCTTGGCTGTGAAAGCATTCATCTCACCCCCAGTGGCATCCACCAACTCGGCGATGGCGCGTGCTGAGCGCTCCGCTGTGCCCTTGAAGAGAAGATGTTCGAGGAAATGCGAAGCGCCAGCCAAGGCTGGTTCCTCGTCACGGCCACCGATCCCAACCCACACTCCGACTGAGACCGAATGGGCATCCGACATATACTCGGACACCACACCCGGTCCACAAGTCGAACCATGCTCGGGCAGAGTTAACTGGACCACCGGTCTGGGAGCCATATCTACGCCACGAGGGCGCCGGGGGTCAATGGACCCCTTGTGAAAGATGAACCGAAGATCCGTTGCTCAGCGACGACGCCGACGGCCACCACCACCGCGGTTAGCTGGAGCATCGGCACCTAAGTCGCCATGGACCGTCTCGAGTTCAGCTTTGAAGGCGTCCTCGAAACTGGCCTCAACTAGGACTTCTTCCTCGTTTGAGGAAGTTGCCTCTTCTGAAGGGTCAACGGCGGCGAAATCACCGTCGTTCACATCATCTTCATAAGAATCCACAGTCGCTTCATCGGCAGGACCCTCGGTCTGGACTGCAGTGGCCGCCGGGGAATCCGCTGCGCTGTCATTTCCCTTAGCAGGAACATCACCAGCAGGCTTAAGCGAGATCTTGCCATTGGGATCGACATCCTCAACAACAACGGTTAGGGGCTGACCTAACTCGAGTACGTCCTCTACCCTGTCGATGCGCTTGCCTCCGCCAAGTTTGGAGATGTGTACGAGACCGTCGCGACCAGGAAGGATGCTGACGAAGGCGCCAAACTTGGTGATGTTCACCACACGACCTTCGTATATAGCCCCAACTTCAGCGGTCGGAGGATCCACGATCAGCATGACCTGACGCTTGGCCTCGGCCACCTTGGCACGGTCTGGCGAAGCGATTGACACGATGCCGACCATTCCGTCGTCATCCACGCTGATATCTGCGCCTGACTCGGCCTGAATGGTGTTAATCATCTTGCCCTTCGGGCCAATGACCTCACCAATCTTCTCAACCGGAATCTCGAAGGCCTCGATCTTCG
>CAWVUB010000120.1:0-6212 GCA_963933065.1 uncultured Acidimicrobiaceae bacterium
GAGTACGCACCAGGCGGATCTGCGCTGGGCGAGGGCAACCTCGTCGTTCCGGCCGTCAAGCCACAGTACGGAGGCACAGTTGTGATTGGCCTAGAGGCCGAGTCGACTGGGATGCGTCCATGGGAAGACGCTTGCGCATCTTCCTGCTACACGATGATCGGTCAGATCTTTGATCCACTAGTTCGTCAAGCTCGGACCGGCGCGTACCACCCGTGGCTCGCAGAGTCGCTTGTGGCCAACGATGACTACACCGTCTGGACGGTGACCCTGCGATCTGGGGTGACCTTCCACAACGGAGATCCGGTTACTGCGCAGACCATTGCAGATATGTGGCCCATCCAGCAGGGTGGTTCGGCTGCAGCGGGTGCAATCTCGACAGCGAAGTTGTTAAATGTCGAGGCAACCGGTGATCTCACAGTTGCGTACACTCTGGGAGCCACAAACGTGGCCTTCGACTCATTCCTTGCAAATGCGCCGATCGGTTACGTGTTCCATCCGGATGCTGCAGCGGACTCGGACGCTTTCAACCTCATGCCGGTTGGGACGGGACCATTTGTCTTAGATAGTCGGGACATCGACAACGAGACAATTCTGGTCCGGAACCCGAACTACTGGCTGTCCATCAACGGCAGGCAGTTGCCGTATCTGGACAGCATGGTGTACCGGCCAATTCCTGATGAGACGACTCGACTCGCTTCGCTGGCCTCCGGTACTACCTCGGCGTTGGAATCACGACGCCAAGCTACGGTCCGTGACGCTCGGGAGTTGGAGGGTGTAACCCTCTACGAGTTCCAGGGTAATGATTCGGGTGGTGGACACTTCAACACGCAAGTAGCTCCATACGACGATGTCCGAGTTCGTCGGGGTCTCACCTTGACAACCAACCAAGAAGCAGTGATTGAGGCGTTAGGTGGTAAGGGAATCTCGAGCCCCGTTACGCAGTTCTTCTCAATCGATAGCCCTTGGTGGTCGCAGAAGGTTGCGGACGCCTATCCCCACTTTGACTTCGAGGCTGGTGTGGCGTTGTTGCAGGAGTATGTAGATGATCCTGCTCGTTCCGATGGCAAGGCCGTTGGGGAGAACATTCACGTGGATCTAGCGTGCCCCATGGATCCGACGCTTGTTGCAGCCATGTCGGTGCACGAGCAGTCATGGTCGGCCACTGGGATCGTTGACACTGATGTAGATACGGCCAACGACCAGCAGACACATATCAATGTGTCGTTGGGACTGGCCAATGGCTTCCTCGGTGAGCATGGAGCCCACTGTTGGCGTTATGGCAGTGAAGCCGATCCGTCGGTGCCTATGGGCCAGGCCTACAACTTGTGGCAGGCGAACCCGCTGAACTTCTCCAACTACGACAATGCGGAGATTCAGGGCTATCTGGCTGAGGCTTTGGTCACTGCCGAGTTCGCTGCGCGCTTCGCGCTCTACGAGAAAATCGGCATCATTGCCAACCGCGACGTGCCACATTGGTTCTCAGGCGGTACGGCCACGGTGATCGCAGTTGATGAAGCGATTACCGGCCTTGATACCGGTGTGCTGCCAGACGGAACCCTGCTCATGGGTCATCCGAGTGCCATCGGCCAGTGGCATCAGGTCTGGAGGACCGATAACTAGAAACAGTTTGATTTAAAGTTTGGTGTTGCGGGGGTTGTGTCAATTGGGCACGGCTCCCGCAACAAACTTTTTCTAGGTGTCGCGTGGAGTGTGCAAAATGCTCCGCAATGATGATCCAGAATGAGTCCAGTCTCCACCTGAGATCGGACCATTACTTATTGATGGCGTGAGGGACAGATGCCAAAGATGATCGCGAGCCGCTTATTGCGGCTGGTACTGACACTCTTGACGGTTTCCTTCGCGACCTTCGTGATGGTCAATGTTCTACCGGGCGACGCCATCAATGCCCTCATCCCAATTGATGCCCAACAGGATCAGGAGTTCGTCGAACAGGTCCGCGAGGAGTGGGGGTTGAACGATCCGATGCTTGTTCGTTATGGACGTTGGCTCGGTGACGCAGTAACAGGTGACCTTGGTGACTCCATCGTCACCGGTCAACCAGTGACTGCTGAGATTACCCATCGACTCCCGATCACCCTCGAAATCATGTTCGTTGCTGTGGGTCTTTCTCTGCTTCTGGCCGTACCTCTAGGAGTATTCAGCGCCTATAGGGAGGGGAAACGTCCAGACCGAGTGATATCAGGTTTCGCTCAACTCGGACTCAGCATGCCGGTCTTCGTCACAGGCCTGATTCTGATCTACATATTTGCGCTGAAACTCAACTGGTTTCCGGCCACTGGATGGAACAGACTCAGCAACGGGCTTGGCCCCAATCTAAAGACCGTTGCTCTTCCTGCGATGTCCTTAGCCATAACGGAGGCGGCTGTCTACACGCGGGTTCTTCGATCCGACATGATCGCCACCCTCAAGGAGAACTACATCCTCTCCGCCCGGGCAAAGGGGCTCACAGATCGCTTCGTGCTCTTTCGACATGGTCTGCGACCAAGTCTCCTGACCCTGGTCACCGTGGTTGGCCTGAGTGTTGGGACATTGATTGGAGGGACGCTGGTTGTCGAGTTCCTCTTTGCCATCCCCGGAATCGGCAAGCGCATTTTTAGTGCGATCTATCAACGGGATTTCATGATGGTGCAGGGGATCACCGTTCTCATCACTGCCTTTTATGTCATCATCAACACCCTTGTGGATGTGGCCTACATGGTTGTAGATCCACGGATAAGAAGGACGAATTAGGTGTCTGAATCTGCCGCTCTTGATGTAGCAGAGCACCAGCCGACTGGCGATGGTGACTCAGTGTCGGCTGGTCGTGTTGCCAGCGTTCTAGTTGTCTTGAAGCAGATGCCTTGGTTGACCAAGTTCTGCGTTACCTGGTTGATCCTTCTTGTATCCGCAGCAATCTTTGCCGATGTGATTCCAGGCCTTGCCAATCCTGATTATCAGGGCTTTATTTTTGGGGACGGTAAGACCAACGACGGCCCATCAGCGAGGCATTGGTTGGGAACCGACAATGTCAGTCGCGATATTCTCGCCAGGCTGATCTACGGAGCCCGGGTTTCGCTGATTTTTGCTGTCTCCGGGGTGGCGGTCGGAGTCACAGTGGGTTGCATACTTGGTTCGATCTCCGGTTTTCTTCGAGGATTTGTGGATACCTCGGTGATGGCTTTCGTCGATGTCATGCTCTCCTTTCCGGCACTTGTCGGACTGCTATTTGTCACAACACTTCTCGAAGCACGTGGCCTCTTTATTTTGTGCGCAGTAACTGCGATCTTCGTCTGGCCCCGTTTCACCCGTGTCGGTCGAGCGACCGCAATCACGGTCAGCGGGCAGGATTTTGTTAGCGCGGCCAAGGCGATCGGTACCAGCAGGAGGCGGATTCTGCTTCGAGAAATCCTCCCCAACGTCTTCCCTGCAGTCCTTGCCTACGGGCTGGTTTCCATGGCCATCCTTATCATCCTTGAGTCGACACTCTCGTTTCTCGGACTCGGTGTAGAGATCCCCACAGCCTCATGGGGGGGCATGATTGCCCAAGCGCGACAGGACCTCCTCATCAACGTTTGGCCGGCCATCTGGCCCTCTGTGACACTTCTCTTGACCGTCTACTCATTCAACAATCTTGTCGACTGGCTCCGGGCTCAGACAGCCGTCAGGTCAGCGGCGGTTTAAGGATCCTCTATGACTACTGAAGGTGCGGTGGCCGCCAGAGTGGATGTTCCTGTGCCAGCGTCTGAGATTCTCCGGGTGGAGGACCTTTGCACAAGTTTTTTTCTCCCAATCGGTGAGTTGCAGGCCGTCCGAGGAGTCAGTTTCATTCTCCAGCGAGGTAGATCTCTGGGAATTGTTGGAGAGAGCGGTTCGGGGAAAACGGTTCTCGCTCGATCGATCATGCGTCTCAATGTCGGCGCCAACGTTAAAACGACAGGTTCGGCGTTCTTCGAGGGGAAGGATTTGTTGTCTCTGGAGTCGCGGGAGATGCGCAAACTCTGGGGTTCAAAGATCGCGATGATCTTTCAGGATCCGATGACTTCTCTGAACCCGATGGTGAAAATCGGCCGTCAGGTCACGGAACATTTGAGAAAACACAGAGGTGTTGGCCGACAGGCAGCAAAACAGACTGCCCTTGAGCTCCTTAACGAGGTTCGGATTCCCGAAGCTGCATCAAGAATCGGCCGGTTTCCTCATGAACTGAGTGGAGGCATGCGGCAGCGGGTTTCAATTGCCAGCGCCTTGGCCTGCGAACCATCTTTGCTGTTTGCTGACGAGCCGACAACGGCGTTGGATGTCACAGTCCAGCATCAGATCCTCAATTTGTTGAGCCGAGAACAAGATCATCGAAACATGACGCTGGTCATGGTGACCCATGATCTAGGAGTAGTGGCTGGCCGCACGGACGACACTCTCGTCATGTACGCGGGAAAGGTGGTCGAAAAAGCTTCCACAATCGAAATCTTTGGTCGAACCAGCCACCCGTACACCGAGGCGCTAATGCGTTCTATCCCCCGGACGACGCAAGCCAGCCACACTCCACTAGTAGCGATCACTGGGCGGCCTCCTGTCGCCACTCATCTGCCGAAGGGTTGTGCGTTTAGTCTCCGATGCCCCTATGCGCAGTTGAAATGCCATGAGGAAGACCCACCACTCATTCCTATAGGGAACTCAGGACATGAAGCAGCCTGCTGGTATCCGGTCGGGACGGATGCCAACCAAGAAGCGTTTGAACGAAACCTGTCTGATCGGTTGCCTCAGACGCTCGTCGTTGCTGACGCCCTGATCGCTGGAAAAATGGGACAAACACCTGGGGATTCCCCCGAAGAGGGTTCTGCGTAATGGCTGGGACAGGAAAGGCGCATCTTCGACCCGATGAAGAGGTATTGATCAAGATCGAAGACATGGTTGTCGAGTTCAGAGCGGCCGGCAAGAAAACAGTGAAGGCTGTCAGTGGGATCAGTCTGGATGTTAAGGAAGGCGAAACGCTTGGTTTGGTCGGCGAGTCAGGTTGCGGGAAGTCCACTGTCGCCCGAGCTTTAATACAGTTGCCGCCGCCCAACAGCGGTTCGGTAGTCGTTAACGGAGTCGAGCTGACTGATCTTTCTGAAAAGGAAGTGCGGCCATACCGAACTGGACTCCAGATAATTTTTCAGGATCCGATCAGTTCTTTAAACCCTCGGCGACAGGTTGCTGACATCATTGCTGAGCCCCTGAAGGTCTGGGGTCCTGACGATGAAGAGGAACAGGCTGAGATAGTTGATCGGATGCTCTATGCCGTCGGCCTTGATCCTGAAGTCGCTCGGGACAAGCGACCCCATGAGTTCTCAGGTGGCCAGTGTCAAAGGATTTCTATTGCGCGGAGCCTCATTCTTGGCCCCAAAGTTCTTATTTGTGACGAGCCGGTAAGTGCTCTGGATGTCAGTGTTCAAGCCCAGATTCTGAACCTGCTTCGCGATCTGAAGGCGGAATACGGGCTGACCTTGGTCTTTATTGCCCATGACCTTGCTGTCGTCAAGAACGTGAGTGATCGTGTGGCTGTCATGTACTTGGGAAAACTCTGCGAAGTTGCAGAACCCGACGATCTATACGCCAATGCAGCACATCCGTACACCTCCCTTCTTCTTGATTCCATTCCAGAACCAGATCCCACCCTCAGTATTGACTTGTCGATGGATCAGGTACCGGAAATCCCGTCATCTATCGATCCCCCTTCTGGGTGCCGCTTCAGGACACGTTGCCCGCAGGCCTCGGAACGTTGCATCGATGAGGAGCCACAGATGCGCAAGATTTCTGAAAGTCACCACGTCGCCTGCCATCATCCCCTGATTGCGGTAAACGGGTAAGCATCTCAACTAAGCCTTCTTGTCAGCAAGGGTGGATTGGTTCTCCTGATTTACCGGCTAGCAGACTTCGGTCAGATCGCATTCAGATGCGGCGTGTTTTAATCTCGCCATTGTCTAATTAGTCAGATGTAAGTTTTCTACAGAGCGCTGGTTTGCTATCTGCTGGGTATTAGAGCCATCGTTTTGTCAAACGGTGCAGACGCGGTCCTACCTTCGGGTGGTGACCGATCTGCTTGAAGCACTCCGGAGGGATAAGAGAGCCATGCTGAAACGGCTTACTTCACTACTTGCAATTTTTCTGAGCATTGCCGTGATTGCTGGTGCTTGTGGTTCTGATGGTGGAGGCAGTGTGGCCTCCTCGGGTGG
>CAWVUB010000121.1:0-6127 GCA_963933065.1 uncultured Acidimicrobiaceae bacterium
CCACCCGATGAAGGGTGGAAACCCAACGATCGTTGGTCCATCGCGCCATGAGATCACCGAGGTTCACGACGAACCCACCCGGCACCGCCGGCACGTCCACCCAGGTGTCATCCAAGAGGATCTGTAGGCCCGGAATCTGCTCGGCGGCCACGATTGTAAAGGCCCCGTAGTCAGTGTGTGCGCCTCGCCGAAGCTGCGCCGGCCGGGCCGCACCGCTGACCGGCGGATACCAGTTCAGCAGGAGTAACGCTGTGTGCTCGGCCACCTTGTCATCGAACCAGGTCGAGGGGAGGCCAAGCGCCCCAGCAAAAATCGGCAACAGGCCCACGCACAGCTGCTCCATCACCTCGTAGTACCGCTCCAGCACAGGTCGCAACTCCGCCGGATTCTCGGGCCAGAGATTGGGGTGCAAGGCAGCGTCCGCTCCCTCGACGTACGCCCGTTCTCGAGCTGCCGGGTCATCAAACCGATTGATGTTAAATGACTCGCACAGGTCGGGGGGTACCTCATCTCCCAGGGTCGCGGCCAGTGATGTCGTGTCCATGCCGAGATAGCCCCGATAATGCTCGGGCCCCGGCGGGGCCACTCGCTGCTTGTCCTCCAAGGGCAGGCGGAAGAACCGCCGCCCCTGGGCCATCACGTCTTCGACGAGAGCGGGCGAAATCCCATGCCCGGTGATCACAAAGAAGCCGCTGGTCGTGCAAGCCTCGTCGAGGGCTTGCGCAGCCTCGGCCACTGCGCCGGGCTCCCCGGCTAAGGCCGGACCGATGTCGACGGTCGGTACAGAAATCATGCCAACTCTCCTCATATCAGGCCCTTTGCATGTGGACGACCCGTGCGCCACCGGCGAACAACGGACCAAGGCGGTCAAGGAGGCCTTCCTCGGTCCGCCACGTCATGTAGGCCGCATGATCCTCGAGCGCGTTCCATTGCTCCCACAGGAAAACGAGGTCGGAGTCATTGCAATCAACATAGGCATCGATCGACCGACACCCAGTGAAGGCCCTCGTTTCGTCAAGTGCTGGCAGCAGCGACGCTAGGAGCTCCTCACGCTTGCCTGGCTGACATCTCATCTCGACAATCACGGTGTGGGCCACGGCACCACCCTACGGTTCGGAGTGAATTGACCGATACGCGACCTGGTCACAATGGTGGACCGTATTGGACGCCGTTCTGAACTGAAAAAGCAGAAAGGCCGCCCGAAGGCGGCTGAAATGATGTCGACGACCCCCTTTTCACCACACCTATTTTTTTCAATGTCGGATCGTGGGCGGGATTTCTGCAGATTTCTTTAGAACCCCCTCCCCTTAGGGGGGCGGGGGCGACATCGGAGCCCCCTGGTTTAGATACGCAGTGTTCGCACTAGGGGTCGCTGCCGATCCATGTCCTGGGGAAGCAGAACTCGCAACGTTCCTCCCGCTTTGACAGCCAGCAAACAGTTGTGGACTCCAGTGGCTTCTGAGCCTCCTAGATCGTTACCTCAATCCCGCTTGTCGGATCACCCAGTCAGGGTCATCAGAATGTTCAGCCAGTTCAGCCGCTGTTACAACGCATGCCCATTCGTCATTATTGAGAGTGACAATGGCGGGAAGCAGCTCGGCTGCAGCAAGTTGAGCGTCTGTCGCTTCGTTGCGGTGAATGAAGGAAATGTTTAAAGAAGACGTCCCACTTGCTTCTTTCCAGGAACGTCGTCCGTTCGGGTTCCAGCCGTGTGTGAGATCGCACAGATGACAAGGGGTATTTCGCAACACCTTGTTAAGCAGGTAGGTGAGCTCTCCGACGACTCCACTGTCAGCGTTGTATATGCCGACCAAGGCGCTCATGGGCGTGATCTTAGGAAGGTTGTCCTAGGTGCATGGGGGTGGGGTGACGCCAGGAGCCCTAGGTGTAGATACGCGCAGGCTTCTCACAGGTCGGTTTCACCGTCTAGGGAAGGGCGATGACCACGATTCGCCAGCCGACCTGTTCAGTCGCCTCCACCGTGACAGAAATGTTGCCAGTACCAAGGGCGGAGGTTTCGTAGGAGCTAATCCCACTGCTCTCAGGTCGGTGGTAGATGCTTCTTTCACCACTTCCGTCGTCCACCGTGACCTTTATGGGTCCGCTGTCGGACGCGATCACTAGGGCGTAGTTATCGACAGCATCAAAGGACTCGAGTTGCGGAGCCCCGGGTCCATCGAAAGAGGCCAGCACAGTGCGACCATCGGCTAGAGACTCGGTTGACGGTAGCGAGACCTCTACGGCGGCAGGCTCTTCCGTCGGCATCGATTGTTCTATCTCTGGGCTCCCTTGAAGGAATACATAGGCGCCAACGTCGCGGGTGACGAAGTCTTCTCCCTCACACATGAGTGGGTTTGCGGAGCGTTCTTCGGTAGAGATCATGAAGTCAACTCGGGTGACGTCCGCTACTGCCCGATACTGATCAAAGACCTCATCTGTCATGAACTCGAAGATCGAGTGGAACTGACGCTTGGAGGCACAACCCGGCAGCTCTCCCCAACTGGAGCGTTGGTTCCCAGCGGTACAGGGCGATGGGACCCCGTTTCCATCAAGGTGCCTTTCAACAGAGATCTCACCGACTCCATGGGCAACGAGGTCGCCGGCACTCACCCTGAATCCCGATGCTGCGGGACGGGCGAGACCACGCATCATGTCGACTTCCGAACTCAGGGGAACGATGTTGAGTATTTCCTCGACTGGATACACATGGTGAAAGCGAACCCAAAGGTTTGGAGCGTCATCTGGGCGGATGTACATCTTCAGGTCCCGGTAGTCGCTAGGCGGTGACTTGCCGGTCACCTGCTCGTAGTCAACTCGCCATGCATCTTTACTTGAGCCAACACCTTCGGCCACATATAGGACTACGCCGTCTACAGGTGAGTAGATCGGTTGCGTGAAACGCACCTCGTAGTAGTTGGTCGTTCGGAAGTAGTGCTTCATCGAGCAACACGTCTCAAACGAGTCGGAGTAGTCGTGTCCGGCATTGGACCGAAAGCGGGAAATGCGCTCTACGTCCGAAATATCGATGTGGGAAGCAGTAATGAACTGAGGGAGATCCCGAACTGCCCACGACTCAAGATCAGCAACTAGGCCGCCAACTCCGAACTGCACTCCCGACTGGGTGGTCATGATTGGGGCCGCAGTAGTTGGCGGAGGAGTCGTTGTTGTCGTCGAGGAGGGCTCTGCCGGTGTCGTCGGTGGTGGGTTGGCCGGCCCGCCACTTCCCCCTCCGGGGATGGGAGCGGCTCCACCCTGGCCTGGCTTGGGCAGGTGGAGTATCCAGTCACTGCCAGAGATCCAGGCAGGACCACAAGTCTGGCTGCGGATCGGATCAGATGGCTCCCAACTGCGGCCCTCAGATGAGAGGTAGGTCTTCAACATTCCATCACCGCACACTGTCAGACGGATGGAGCCGTCGGATTCCATGACGAGGTCAGGGTCACCACCTGGTACCGAGGCTGTCGTCTCGAACCCGCCGTCTGGGGTGCCGACAAGGAGTTGGATTATCTTCTGGTTGAAGACCTTGACTGCCAGAACCCACTCGTCGCCGACAATCACCGCCGGGTCCTGGACCCCGGGCGTGTCCAGTAGCACCTGCACTGTTTCGAAATTTTGGCCGTCGGATGACCGCATGAGGCAGACCGGCCCGGGCTGGCGTGGAGTGCCCTCAACGCGCATTCCGTTGACAGCGGCTAGGCCGATACCCCCGTCCGGGAGTCGGAACACATCCGGGTCGATGAAACCCTGGAACACCGCACCATCGACTGAAATCGGGCCCAGGTCAGTGAACTCATCGTTGGCGAAAGTGGCGTGGTGTAACACGTGGTCGGCTGCGTTCATGGCCCAGATGTGTGCGACGCCGTCGATCATGAACCCATCGCCCACGGACCAGCCACTTCCCAGCATCTGCTGGTCAGTAATCTGATCGGCCACAAGGCGTCCAATCCACAACTCGTGGTCGGCGATTCCCTCTTCGAACGCCGGGGGTCGCCGAACAATGTCGGTGCAGCCCGGGACAACCGGCCGGCTCGCGACGGTGATGGCCGCAGTGGTGGTGGGTGGCTCCGTGGTGGTGACGGTCCTCGCAGATGCCGCAGTTGTTGTCGGTGCCGCAGTCGTGGTTGCGACCTGTTCCTTTAACGCATCAAGTTCCTCACCGACCTGCGCAAGTTCCTCAGAGCCACTGCTTCCGCCACAGCCGGCGGCAAACAGTGCCAGAGCAACCACGCCCGTCAAGACCTTCATCACACTCAGAGTCTGTCATCCCTACCCCGTAGGGGGGGCGGGGGTGTCTCTGACGTCCTACGTGTAGATACGGGTGGTGGACTATGCGTCAGTTACTTCCGGATCACGAGGTTTCCAAAACTGGCTGAGCAATGATGGACTTCTGCTGGTCGACGGGCAGGGCGAGAAAGTCACCAAACTCCAAGTAAAACGCATCATGTGTCCGCCCGAATGACCGAACAAACGAAGTCTCCCAACCCAACTCGACCAGACCTTCGTAATAGTCCTTCATCCGCTCGATCTGTCCATCGCCGGCAAGATTCAATAGGCGCATAACTGCGACCCGCCCGGCCGGGCACTGCCACGCATTCCGACTTTCCTCCGCCGCTACCTGACTCGCTGGGGTACTGCAGTTAGGCAGAATCTCTGACGCAGCAATGCCAGTGCTCCTCTCGTATTCAACGTTCGTCCAATCGAACCACTCGTAATAGGTCGATTCGAAGTCAGCCTGTCCCGCTTGATCCGAGATGAGTGCACCGACGTAATCGGCAAGACCTTCGTGTAACCAAATAGGCCCATGGAGAGGAACTGCGTCGGGCCCTACAGCAGTTCGTGGCGATTCCACGGTGTACGCCAGTTGGTATACGTGGAACCATTCGTGTGATGAAGGCAGCCAGTGACTTACGTCGGTGTCGATGTAGTCATCTTCTGTTGGAAATACCACTTCAAACACGACCGGGCTGTTACTCACTTTCGCCATTCCAATCCCTTGAAATGGCATCGGACCCAAAAGATCCCTCGAGCACTGCTCCAAATCCGGAGCCGTATAACTGCAACGGTGATCTACCGCTTTCACGTAGTCAGTTTTTGAACGATGCCAGACCGCAACCATTACTTGGGCCGTGCCGTCAAAAGCATCTAGGGGAACAGGAAACAACTCAGCGGAATGGAAGATCGCCGCTACTACGCCCTCGTAAAGCGAATCCAGAACTCCCGGATACGCCGTGAAGTCAAAGACCACGTTGCCGGCACTAGTAGCACACCTCCTAGCAGTCGATCCCGCTGGTGCCTCGAACACCGGAATCGCAGGGAGGACAGATGTAACGCATAGCGATTGGTACTCCGCAGTCGTTACAGGAACTGTGGCTGTCGGCACCTGAGTGGTTGTCGAGGTCGGTGCCAGCGTCGTTGTAGGAACCACCGTCGTCGGTGCCGGCGTCGGCGTAGTGGTCGTCGGTGCAGCAGTGGTGGTTGCGACCTGTTCCTTTAATGCGTCAAGTTCCGCTCGGACCTGTGCAAGTTCTTCAGAATCACTGCTTCCACCACAGCCGGCGGCAAACAGGGCTAGAGCAACCACACCCGTCAGGACCTTCTTCACGGTCCCAGTCTGTCACCCCTCCCCTGAGGGGGGCGGGGGTGTCTCTGATCTGATTAATCACTGGTTCGCGTTGTTTCGCGGCCTGTACGCGGCCTGCCGGCACGCCCCTGAAGGCCCGGAGCATTCCAGTCTCTCCGGAAGCATGACCTGTCGCAACGGTTCAAGTTCGCTGGACTCAGGGTGCCCCATCAGACTCTGAGAATCTCCAGGCTGTTCGGTCGTCTACCTGGGTTGGTGCCTTGTGCAAGGCATCTGAATGTTGGCCACC
This sequence comes from uncultured Acidimicrobiaceae bacterium, assembly GCA_963933065.1. Lineage (GTDB taxonomy): Bacteria > Actinomycetota > Acidimicrobiia > Acidimicrobiales > MedAcidi-G1 > UBA9410. The sequence goes on from CAWVUB010000121.1 coordinate 5,871, forward strand.
TGAACTGATCTGGCGAGGCCTAGGAGATGAGCACCGTCTTGGAGCGACTCAAGACGACTCTCAGGGAGTTCCAATTCGTTCTGACGAGTAGAAACCCAAAAGTGAAGCATCTTGATCCCTGTATCGCTGATCCTTTAGCACCAACTTCCAGACCACCTCACCTTCGCTTGTCATTTCGACGATTTTGGTCGAGCCGGTCAGAACCGTGTTGCCGTTAGGCAGCCTGTCGGCGTCTCGTAAGGGTTTGACGTTGTCCA
>CAWVUB010000122.1:0-6120 GCA_963933065.1 uncultured Acidimicrobiaceae bacterium
AGGTGGCCCAGGACGGCAACACCGATGAGATGACCTGGGACATGCACTACCTGGTAGCTGACCTGGCCCGCACAATTACCCTCCTACCAGGCGACATGGTGTTCTCCGGGACGCCGGCCAATTCCCGGCCCGTTCAGCCCGGCGATGTGGTCACCGTGGAAGTCGAGGGCCTTGGCGCACTGACCAACGCCATCGTCGGGGGACCGATATCAATTCGCGACGATTGTGGCGCCCAGCCCTCCGAGTCCGAGGAAGTTCTTTCCACGGCACTCGGCGGCGATTGGGAGTTTCGCGGCATTCGTTCCCCTCGCAGGAGCTAGAGCCTCGTGACCTTGAAGAGGAGAAACTCCAAGAATCGTTTGACCCCAAACGATTAAAGGTCTATTTTCATTTCTTCTGTGAAAACTGGCGTCCTATGGGGGAGCAATAAGCGTGAAGAAATCAGCGGTTGTTTATGCACTGGTCGTTATCTCTCTGCTCGCAGCAGCATGCGGTAGCGATGAGGACTCGTCGTCGACACTGAAAGTGGGCTACGCGGCAGATCTGTCTGATCTCGGTGGCTTTGCGGATATGCCGGCGAGTCAAGCTGGGGAGCACTTTGTTGCTCTGGTCAACTGCGCTGGTGGCATTGACGAAGAAGTTGGGATCGATATTGATGCCGTGTTAGCAACGGACCTGAACGACTGCAGCGAGATGTCGGGTACGAGACTCGAATGGATGATGGAGAACATCGCTGGCGATCCTGAGGTGACACAGCGTGCGAGCCAGTCCCTCATTGATTGGGGTGCTTCGGCCCTATTGGGCCCACCATTCCCGGACTTTGGAGAACCACTTCTCCAGGTGACCGCCGGTGAAGTTCCGGTTCTCTTTGTGGCATCGACAGAGCCGACGTTGGCCGACGCGTCGATTAACTCCTATTTGGTCGCGTTCGACGACACGATGCAGGCCACTGCAGCAGCGGAGTTTGCGCTTGATCAGGGTTGGGCCACAGCGGTCACCTTCTCGGCACCCGGCCCCTACTTTGGTTACAACCCCGAAGTGTTCACCGAGGTCTTCACCGGCGGCGGCGGGTCAGTTGTCGCCGACTACGGTTTCGTGCCGATCGATGATATGGACTTCTCGGCACAGGTCAACGAGATTGCAGGTGAAGGACAGGCACCGGATGTGGTCTATTCGGCCATGTTGTCGTTCCAAGCCGCTGTCTTGCGAGGTCAAATGGATGCAGCGGGTGTCACGACCAACTACTTGGTGACGGACGCGTTTGAGGCCACGGGTGGTTACTTCACCGACGGGGTCGAAGGCTTCTACCACACCACTCATTCGTTCCCGTCCGATGGAAGTCGTATCAAGGCTCTTGCCGACAGCTATGAGACAGCGCATGGCGCTCCACTTGAGAACGCCTCGTTTGGTGGTTTGGCTGTAGACGCGATCGCCGTTGTGATCGATGCATTTGTTCGCACAAACTCCACCGATCCGAAAGTTCTTGGTTCGGCGATCAAGAACGCCAAGGATGTTCACGGGGCGACTGGAGACCTGACCTACTTGGGCTTGGGAGGCGTCCCTGACAAGCCTGTGTTTGTCCATCAAGTTGTTGGCGGTGCTCCAACTCTTGCGGCCACTATTGACTGAGTGTGCTGGGTAGTCGGTGCTTGAAGTCGAATCGCTTACTACGCGTTATGGAGCGATCGCTGCCATAAGGGAAGTTGGCCTAACTGTCCGGGCCGGTGAGGTTGTGTGCCTCATCGGCCCGAACGGTGCCGGCAAGACCACGCTCCTGGCGACAGTTGCTGGTCTTCTGAAGCCCTCTAGCGGCAAGATTTCGCTCGGCGACGATGACATCACCGATTGGGCTCCAGATCGGATTCTCCGGTCTGGCTTAGCGCTCGTCCCAGAGCACCGTCGGATCTTTGCCGATCTCACCGTCAATGAGAATCTCTTGGTTGGGGGTGTCACCAAGACCGCTGCCAGGAGAATCGAACTGCGCAATGAGGTTGTAGAGCTCTTCCCGGCCTTGAGCAGCAAGTTGGGCACTTCGGCGGGTTACCTCTCGGGTGGTGAGGCACAGCAACTAGCTATAGGCCGTGCAATGATGGCTGAGCCCCAGTTGCTCCTCTTGGACGAACCGACTCTCGGGCTTTCCCCAAAGCTTGCTGATGTGGTTTTTGATCTCATCGAGACACTCAGAAACGCCAGCCTCACCCTCTTAGTCGTTGAGCAGAGTGCTCAGCGGATTCTCGAAGTTGCTGACCGTGGATACGTGCTGCGATCTGGAGAGGTTGTAGCTAGTGGCCCTGCCCGTGACTTGCTCGCGCGCCAAGATCTTTTTGACACCTATCTCGGCCGGAACGCCGACCCCGTATGACTGAACTTCTTCAGCAGGTCGTGGATGGCTTCGGTCGTGGTGGGATCTACGCGCTGATTGCTCTGGGGATCGCGGTCATTTTCGGGGTGATGCACCTAGTGAACTTCGCTCATGGCGAGCTCATAACCGTGAGCGCCTACGCGGCTTACGGCCTTTTCGCTGCTGGATGGGACTGGTGGCTTATTGCCCCAGCGATTGTCCTGATTGCAGGCCTGACGTCGGTGGCCATCGAGTTCGTTGCTTTCCGCTGGGTAAGGGGAGCGCCAGATTTCACAATGCTCATGACGTCGTTCGGCGTTCACTTCCTGGTGCAGGCCGCGTTCGTCATGTATGTCTCTGCAAACTTCCGCCAGTTCCCTAGACCCGGATGGATCTTTCAGACTTGGAAGGTGGGTGGCGTCAGTTTGGAGGTGTTCGACCTTCTAGTCATTCTCTGCACTCTCCTGACGCTGGGCGCCACATACTGGGTGCTTCAGCGCACGATGTTCGGGATGAGTCTGCGTGCGGCTGCCGAAGACTTCGATGCCGCCAGATTGATGGGGATTCGAAGTGACCGGATCATTCGTGGCGCCTTTGCGCTTTCTGGTTTGCTAGCGGGAGTAGCAGCAGTCTTCTGGCTGATGCGCAGCGGCCAGGCAGGGCCATCGGCAGGACTCAGCCCAATGCTCAAAGGTGTGCTTGCCGCCCTAATCGGAGGACTGGGAAGCCTCACTGGAGCCGTCATGGGCGGGGTCATACTCGGCATGGCAGAAGTGCTCCTCATTTCACGCCTTCCGGAAGGTCTGGTGGGTCTGACCGACGGGATTGTCTTTCTCCTCATAGCGCTTCTCTTTGTCTTCAGACCACAGGGCCTCGTCACCGTTCGCCGGGCGGAGCGTGTGTAATGCCCAGACGCGTAGCTGATCGACTGGTTCTCCCTCTGGCGGGATCCTTAACCACGTATCTGGTTCTTGTTGGTGGTGGGATCAGCTACGCGGCCATCGGCAACTCCGCGAGTGACGGCCTAGTCACCCAGATGCTCATCAACGCAGTTGTTGTTCTCGGAATGCAGATCTATATCGGCAATACAGGTGTTCTCTCCTTTGGGCATATCGGCTTTGGGGCGATCGCCGGCTATGCGTTCGCCATCTTCGCCATTTCACCTGAGCGAAAGGCAGGGCAGATCCCGGACGCTCCGTTTGGCTTAGCCGAAGTGGACCTGACTCCACTCCAGTCGTCGTTGGTTGCAGCGCTCATCGCCTTAGTGGTTGCTTTCGTAATTGGTCTGGGGCTTGCGCGGTCGGGAGCACGCTCGGGTGCCGTAGCTGCCACAGTTATCACCCTCGCGTTGTTGTTTGTGGTCCACGAAGTCGCAAGGAACTGGATTGACCTGACTCGCGGCGGTAAGGCAGGACTCTCTTTCAGTCCCTTGAGTGGGGTGACGCTTCAAGGGCGGGGATGGATCTATCTGGCGTTGCTTCTAGCCCTCGTGGCAGCGCGACTCTTCAAGGAAACAAGGTATGGCCGGCTCGCCCAAGCCGCGCGAGAAGATGATCTGGCAGCGCGCTCGATGGGGGTTCATCCAGCGCTGCAGCAGATGATCGCGCTTCTCCTGTCCGTCCTCGTTGTGTCCATCGGAGCAACCCTTCGGGTCTTCGAACTCGGAAGCATTAATCCGAGGCTTTTTTTCTTTAAATACACCTTGCTCACCCTGACAATGCTCATTGTCGGAGGTCGAAACAGCGTTGTGGGTTCCCTTGTGGGCGTAGTGATCATCACCACCGGTAGCGAACTAACCCGCTATCTCGCCGGGCCGTCGGTTGACCTTCCTTGGCTCGGCTGGGTCCTGAGGAGCGGGCTCACGGACGTATTTCTTGGTGCTTCGATGCTTGGTTTCATGATTTTCAGGCCGAATGGGGTTTTGGGCGACTGGGAGCCCGATCATTGGTTGGCGAGGCGCTCAGATAGGAAGTCCGCCGTTCAGCAGCCAGAACCTCGCTCAGTCGACGGCTCTCACCCTGAAGCCTTCCTCCGTGTAACCGATGTTGTCGTTGATTTCGGAGGATTTCGAGCGCTTGATGGGGTCAGTCTGACGGCTTCAAGCAATGAGGTAGTTGGCCTTATAGGTCCTAATGGCGCGGGGAAGACCACGTTGCTTAACACGATCACGTCGCTGGTCACCCCTAGCGCTGGGTCGATCCGGCTAGATCAGGATGCTCTCGACGGTTTGCCTTCACACCTCATCGCCCGGGCGGGGATCGTCAGGACCTTTCAGAACCTCAGGTTGTTTCCCGCACTCTCGGTCCAAGAGAACATCGAGGTTGCCCGTTTAGCTGCCGCCGGCCACAAGGGCGGTCGCCCGCAGCCGGACGTTGAACTCTTGATTCGTGCCAGTGGTTTGACGGAACTCCGACATCGGCGGGCCAGTGAACTGGACTATGGGAATGCTCGGCGTCTCGAGCTTGCCAGGGCGGCCGCGGCTGCCCCCAGATTTCTGCTGCTTGATGAGCCGACCAGCGGCATGGGTGACCTCGAGTCGGAGCAGATGATCCACCGGATTAGAGAAGTAGCGGGACTCGTCCAAGCGGGCGTCGTCGTTGTAGACCATGACCTGAACTTCATCACGGGTATTTGCGACCGCGTTTATGTCCTCGATCAAGGAAAGGTGATCGCTGTCGGCACCCCAGATGAGGTTTCTCAAGATCTGGTAGTGCAGGCCGCCTATCTAGGTGGGCCGATCGGCCCGTCCAGATAGTCCTCATCAGCGAGTCAACCAACCTCCGTCTACCGGCAGGTGCACCCCGGTGATCCACGACGACTGGTCGGACAGGAGGAAAGACACTGCTGAGGCGATGTCTTCTGGCTGACCGATTCGGGGGATCAGGAGTCTGTCCTTAAGTGCTTCGAGTGTCTGTGGGGCGTTAATGCCCTCCAAGGAGACAAAGTCGGTTGCGATCGGTCCGGGTGCCACTGCGTTGACTCGGATTGAGAACTTGGCCAGTTCGACGGCAAGAGCCTTTGTGAGCATCTTGACTCCGCCCTTGGACGCGTTGTAGTGCACTTGGCAGTAGCCGGCGGAGGAAACAACCACTTCAGCTTCGACCGTAGAGATGTTGACGACGCATCCGCCGCCAGTGGCTGCGATATCGCGCGCGACTTCTTGCGTGACCAGCCAAGTTCCTTTCAGGTTCACATCGACAACCAGGTCCCACTCTTCTTCCGTTAGATCGGCCAAAGAAGTCATGGTGACAATGCCAGCACAGTTGACGAGTCCGGTGATTCCACCCAAATGACCAGTTGCGTAGTCGGCCGCTGCTCGTATGGAACTTCGGTCTCGGACGTCTATCTCCTGGAAGATTGACCGCCCTCCTGTTGAAGCGATGGACTCACATGTCTCTTCACCGTTTTTGACGTCTCTGTCAGCCACGACAACGGAAGCCCCTTCGCTTGCGAGCTTCTGTGCCACTGCTCGGCCGATCCCAGAAGCTCCACCGGTTACGAAGACGACATTTGAGCGGCTCATGGTTGGCTCCGTCTGAACAGGAGTTCGGTGGAACCAAAAACTTCCACTCCATGCAGCCTGATGACCTTGCCTAGCTGGACCCCAAGACTCGGTATATGAGTCCGGATCCGCTCTAAACCGATCCTGACTAGCCGCCTGCTACGCCACTTACCGGTATCCGGGATCTGGTACAAGTTTCTGTTCACTAGAGATACGGGAGGTATGTCTGTTCTTCCCATTCAGTAAAGCGATCGATTGTCTCTTCCCAACTTCCATT
>CAWVUB010000123.1:0-5941 GCA_963933065.1 uncultured Acidimicrobiaceae bacterium
GGTGGCGTTCAGCGTTCCGGAGCCGTCCGTGAGGAGCGTCATGGTCGCTGCAGCGCCAGCCAGGGCTGTGGCCGAGAGGCCGTCCTGGTGCGAGGTGCCATTCACAAGAATTACGTTGGTGGCAGTTTCACCGAAGCCGTTCAACGTGGTCGACTTGGTCCGGAGCTCCATGAGCTTCTTGGCCGTGTCGTACCGGTCAGTACCACCCACACGGGTGGTCTTGATCGCTGTGGTGCCTGCTGCACCGTTCTTGATGGTCTTGACCTCGGTTTCAACCGCAGCGGAGACCGCAGCGGTACCACCAAGGATGATGACGTGTTCAATGCTGTTAACAGCACTGTCCAAGACAGCCTTAGTTCCAGCAGATAGGGCGTCGCCCGGCTCTACAAGAAGGATCGGATGCTTGTCTTTCCAAGCCAAACCAGAAACAGCGACAGCATCTGCGAAGTTACGCGCAGTAGTCAGGAACACCGTGGTTTCTGAATCCCAGTTGGTACCAAAGTCCATGAGCGTGCGGATCTTGGTAGCGACAGCGTCGGCCGTAGCCACACGATCGGCACCGGACACGCGAGACACGGTATAACCGAGGTCAGTAAGCGAGGTAGCCACGCCAGCGCCCACCGCAGCGGTACCGCCAACGATGTACACAGTGTGACCAGCCGCAGTGGTCGAGTTGATCTGACCAATGGCCAGCGAGGTCGACCCCTTTAGGGTGTCAGGATCCGTGAGGATCACCGGACCACCGACGGCACCGGCGAGAGCTGCAGCGGACAGGCCGTCCGCATAACTCGTACCGCTTACCAAGACGGAGGCTGTTGCCGCACCTGAGTGCGAAGTGATGGCAGCCGAGGCCGACGTGGCGTAGTTGTCTACGCCCGAGACCCGGGTGCTCTGGGTAACGGTCTGCAGTGCTGCAGCCGAACCCGAAGTAAGTGCGAGACCAGCACCAGCCACGACGACGGCCAAAAGGCCAGCGACGAGGCGAGTAGTGACTCGCTTCCGTTCATTCTTCAAGGTTTTCTCCCTGATCGTTGTTTTGATGTTCAGAGCCTGGCGTGCGAAAACCGATGAGAGCGGACAAGCCGCCGCGACACATGGAACACGGACGGACGCCGTCCTATAGAACGGAACCCGTCAACGGCCCACATGACGAAAGCCAAGTTGTACCGTTCCCCCATTTTGGAGGAACAGATAAAGGCTACAGGGGCCATCAGCGGGTTACAAGCATTTGTGTCATTACATCCAAGACGAAGTCAAGATCTATACAAGAACTGACCAAAAGCAGCCTTCCTGCAAATCACAGTGGTGCAACAGCCACCCTCAGTGACTGATTCTTCTTGGAATCCGCGCGATCTAATACATGTACTTTAATAGACAAGTTTTTTCAGTATTCTCCAAAGACCCTCCAGATCCTTGAAATGGAGCGGAAGTGAACCCAACACAACCTCGCGAAAAGGCTAGATTTTCTTTAGAATCCCACAGATACCCTCCCAAATCCTTGAAATAGAGGGGAAGTGAACCCAACATGGCCCCCAATAACACCTACCAGGAGAAGTCAGCAATGCCCTCGGGGCTGAAACCGGTAGCCCTGCTGTGCACCTCCAACGGCGTAGGACTCGGCCATCTGACACGTCAGATGGCGATAGGGCGATACCTAAGAACCACCCACGACGTGGTCATATTTACTCTCTCCCCGGCCGCCACCCTCGCCGTAGCTGCAGGATTCCACACCGAATACTTACGGTCTTACGAATACGGCACGGTTGGAAATCGAGCCTGGAACGGCTTCTACGCCACTCGCCTCAAACATCTAATCGACCAATATCGCCCATCGATCATGGTCTTTGACGGTGGCCATCCTTACGCCGGCCTGTGTGCCGTGCTCCGCCAACAGAAAGACCTGTTATCTGTCTGGACCCGCAGGGGCCTTTGGCGGCCCGGTTTAGGCCACGACGCCTTTAGTCGCTCCGCACTGTTTAGTCATGTCGTCGAACCCGGCGAGTACGCGACGGAAATGGACCGGGGGCTTACCTCAGATGGCGCTGACGCAACCCTGGTTGCCGCTCCAATGTCAGCCGTTCAACCCGGGGACCTCCACCCTGCCGACCAGGTTCGAACTGAACTAGGACTGGATCCTGACCGACCGGCAGTGCTCGTCCAGCTGGGGGCCGGCCAGATAAACGACATCGGTTCACTTAGCGCACGGGTGGTCGCCTCACTGGAGCGCCACGCCGAAGTGCAAATCGTGGTCACCGAATCAGTACTGACCCGTAAACCAGCCGTACTTCCCGACAACGTGATCCGCCTGCGCCACTTCCCCATTGGTGAGTACCGTGCCGCCTTCGACGCATCGGTTATGGCAGCGGGCTACAACTCCTTCCAAGAGGCCATGGCCCTTAGCCTCCCGACACTGTTCATTCCCAATCAGTCAACCGCTAAAGACGATCAGGACGCTCGAACCCGGTGGGCTGAGCATTCAGGCTGTGGCCTCCGATGGGATGACCTTGGGGAGAACAGGTCATCTGACGAACTCCACACGGCCATCGATCGACTAGTCGATCCCGTCCAGCGAGGTCAGATGCGAGCCCAGATGGCAGAACTACGCCCAGCAACCGGAGCCGAAGAAATAGCCACAGCCCTTCATCGTTGGAGCGGGGAGCGTCAACCAAGTAGGCCGTGACCCACAATTAATCGATGCCGTAACCAATACGTACAGCAGCCAGCCGTTCATTTACCCATCGTTTGTGATCAGCCTCGTCCTTCCACCATGCTGTCCCCTGCTGATAAGGCGGCAAGTACTCAAAGGAAAGGCCAAGCGCCCTCAGGCCGGTGAAATCAACGTTGTCAGTTAAAACAACCGTGCGCTCCGGTTGATCAGAGGTCGCCACGCGAGCCCAGGCTTCAGTCTGGGCAGCACCAGACAAGCCCCGACAGTCCATGAGCGTCACCGGCCGGTCGCCCGGCAAATCCAAAATCTCGTTGCGTCGCGCAGTAGCTGCTTGCCCTCGGGTCACTAACTGCTGCACTGGCGCCAAGAGTCTGCTGGGTAGCGATAGTTGAGCTATCCGGTAAACCCGGACGATTACGCGCCTGAAGAGACGCACAGTTAAACGGATGACCCGCATAGGCATCATCGCAGTCCGGATTAGAAGGTGGCCGAGCCGAAACGACTGGCTTTCCAGCGTGAGGGTAAGGCGCTTCTCAATAGCGTCGAGTTCTTGGGAGCGGGCTCGAAGTTCAGCGGCGTGGCCAACTTCTCGATCCTCGGCCAGCCTCTCGTGGGCGACAACCGCACGTTCCAGCGTGCCAGTCCACTCCTCAAGCGCCAACTTCTGAAGCTCAACGCTTCGCAGCGATGCCTCGAGGTTCTCCACCTGTCGATCGGGAGAAGTCGGTGAGGTCACTTCCACAATCTACTAGCCGCCTCCAGTTCAGTCGGGTCGACGCCTACGATCAACACCAATGTCGCATTCCTCTGGGCCCTCAGGGACCGATCCTTCCGAGCTGTCTGGTTTGACCGAACATTCCGATGTGGACACAACAGGCCTGTTCGCTGTCGGGCAACCCACCCCACTAAGGACCTACCTCCGTGAACTATGGAGTCGCCGGGACTATCTGCTCCGGGTCCCCGTTGAAGAACTTCGGGTCCAGCACGCCCACACATTGCTAGGGAACCTTTGGCTCCTACTTAACCCCGCCCTTCAGGTAGCCGTCTATCTCTTGGTCTTCGGCGTACTTATCGAACTAGACCGGGGCGTTGACGACTATTTAGCCTTCCTTACCATCGGGGTTTTCGTCTTTCACCAGGTTCAGCGCACCGTGTCATCCGGAGCCCGGTCGGTGGTAGCCAACGTGGGCCTCATCCGAGCACTTCAATTTCCCAGGGTCGCACTACCAGTAGGCAGCGCCATTGGCCAGTTGTTGTCCTTTGCACCAGTATTAATTGTGATGTTGATTGTGACCGTCGCCCACGGCCACACACCAGACTTACGGTGGTTGGCCCTTCCTGGTCTGCTGAGTGCCCTGACCGCATTTGGGCTCGGGGCTGGCCTAGCCGCAGCCCGGGCAAATCACACTTACCGCGACCTGGAACAACTATTGCCATTCCTCTTTCGGCTGCTCTTCTATCTGTCAGGTGTCCTGTATTCAGTTGACCACTTCGTCGCCCACGATGGCCTTCGGGCCCTATTCGCTCTAAACCCCCTCTACTGTCTAATTACTGCCTGGCGATGGGCCCTACTAGGAACCGAGGCCTCGGTCCTCATTTGGGTCGGGACCGTGGGTTGGCCGATTATCACCTTGGGTGCAGGCTTTTTCGCCTTCCGAGCTCGAGAAGCCACCTACGGGAGTGGATCATGAGCCACACGACCCGACCGTTAGCTGTGCGTTGTACCGATGTGGAGGTGTCCTACACCATCCGATCTCGACGACCCCTGCTACGCGACCTGCTGAGGGGCAACCCACCAGACGCCACGACTGTGCATGCCGTTCGAGGTGTCAGCCTCGACGTTGCTGTCGGAGAGAGCGTCGGGGTGGTCGGCGCCAACGGGTCAGGCAAGACAACTCTGCTACAAGCAATGACCGGCGTCTTGCCCTTGGCCGGTGGCGAACTTCTGGTCCGATCCCTTCCAACCTTCCTGGGCGTCAAGGCAGCCCTGAGACCCCGCATGACCGGACGGGCCAATATCCTCATCGGCCTATTAGCCCAAGGGCTCCAACGCGACGAAGCCGACGCCCACCTACCAAAGGTAGTTGCCTTTACTGAACTCGAATCAGCCATCGACCTGCCTATGGAGACCTACTCCTCAGGTATGCGTGCCCGGCTGCATTTCGCAATCGCCACAGCACTGGCCCCCGAGATTCTACTAGTCGACGAGGCGCTGGCTGTTGGAGACCGGGCCTTCAGAGAAAAAAGCGCCCAGAGGCTAGACGCTCACAGGGCCGCTGCGGGAACAGTCCTACTGGTAAGCCACAACCTCGGTGAGATCCGCCGCTCTTGCGAACGCACTATATGGCTTCAGAATGGTCAGATCATGCTAGACGGCCCGACCAATGAGGTGTTAAAAACCTACGAGGCCAGTTGAGGCTCATTTCCTGAATCACGAGATCCCACTGCCCTTAACAGTAACCCGGACAGGAAACCTGCACCCCACGAGAAGTGCATAGTCGGGTAAATAACTAGAAGCCGCAGCATCTCCAACATTGTCCGACCAACGGCTACGGATCCGACCATTACTGCGGCCCCGTAGCCCACCGGGAAGACCAATAGCGGAGCCCAAAAAATCCCGACCGCTAAACCAATAAATACTGCCGACGTTGTAGTCGGCGCAACTAGGTGGCGCCACCGCAATGACCGCGGATGTTTACTAAGCACGATCTGCTTCCACCATCCGTACTGGCCGAACTGCTTCGCTAAGGACTTTATCGATCCCCGAGGTCGGTAGCCCACTAGCAATTCGGGGTCAAACCAGATCGTGCCACCGGCTCGCCGAAGCCGATAGTTCAGTTCGTAGTCCTGGTTGCGAATCAACGTTTCATTGAAGAGGCCGACCTCCTCAATGGCCTCTCGCTGAAATACTCCTAGGTAGACAGTGTCGACTGCCCCTTCGGGCCCGCCGTAATGGAAACGGGCATCACCTGCGCCGAAGCGAGACGCCATCGCCCGCCCAACCGCCACCTCAAAAGGCGTGGTACCTCGCGGATTCTGGATGCCGCCCACATTCACCGCTCCAGTCCTTTCAAGGGTGGCAATAGCGCGAGCTACGTAGCCCACAGGCAACACGGCGTGCCCATCTACCCGAACTACCACCGGTGCCGAACTCCCCCGAATCGCCATGTTGAGCCCAACAGATGTCACTCCCCCCGGATTGTCAACCACGTTGACCCTCGAGTCGACTGTCTTCAGATAGTCGGCCACCGCCCGCGTATCATCATCTGAGGG
>CAWVUB010000124.1:0-5760 GCA_963933065.1 uncultured Acidimicrobiaceae bacterium
TCATGCACCCGGCCGGTCTTTCCGGTCCGGAGACTTGTGTTGTTAATAGGGGTTTCGAGCCCGCCAGATGACGGACACCGATCTTGTTTAGTCGGTCCTAGTGGGCCGGATGAAGTGAGCCACCGATGTAGACGGCAGTCAGAATCGTAAAGATGAAAGCCTGTAGAACCGAGACCAAGATTTCAAAGCCAGTCATCATGACGAGCATTGAGAAGGGTGCAACAGCACCTACATAGCCGTTCGACCAGAGTGTTTGGGTCAGCACGGCGAAGGTAACTAGCAGCAGGTGCCCAGCAACCATGTTGGCCCAGAGCCGAATGGCAAGTGAAAAAGGTCGCACCACGAAGGTCGACACAAGTTCGATGGGGGTCACTATTAGGTACAGAGCCACAGGTACTCCAGGAGGGAATAACGAGTTCTTCAGATAGCCACCCAAGCCTTGGGAGCGGACCCCCACAAAGTTGTAGATCACCCAGACAACCAATGCCAGGGTAATCGGAATAGCCATACGACTATTGGCCGGAAACTGGATACCGGGGATCACTTCAAAAATATTCGAAAAGAGGATGAAGAAGAACATCGTCGTCAAGAAGGGCACGAACTTCTTGCCTTCTTCGCCAATGGTCTCCATAACCACTGACTCCTCGATGAAAGTCACACCAGACTCAGCCACGTGTTGGATACCAGCTGGTACCAACGAACCGGTGTTGCGGCCTGCTAACAGGAAAATAGCCGAGGTGATCACGACGGCAGCCAAGTAGATCAAAGCCGTCTTGTTGATGGCGTAAAACGTCCCACTGAAGAATATGTCAGGCCACGAGAAGAGGTGGCTTACTGGTGGGAACTCAAGTGCTAGCACATTCACGTGGAGCGCTTCTCCTGTAGAGATCTAATTCGTGGGCTTTAGGCCGGGAGCGGCGAGCGTCATGGCGACGTGCCTGGACTCCCAGACCAAAAGGCCGAGGTGGGTAACGAGCAAGGTGATGGCAAACGGCACGGTAGCCAACAACCCGACGCCCTTGACAATTAACACAACCACCGTCATCAAGGCGAGACGGGCGACATAGCCGCCGAGGACAGCACCGTAAAGAGCATTGAGGGAGATCTGTGCAGCACGAGAAATAATTGCTGCCCCCAGCCGAAAGTTCAATGCCACCAGCACCAAGGCCAAAGCCGCCGAAAGTAATCCATCGAGTCCCCAGCCGATCACGCCAACAAGTAGAAAGGCGGGAGCAACCCAAACCGCCCGCTGGGTTAGGTCTCGGGCAATGGCCGTCTCAGTAGCAAGACCGCTGGTCATGGCGTCGTTCACAGGAGGGGTCCCTCCATCTGCCAGGCACGTCGTCGCTCAACGCGGGCTTGATCAAGGCTCTCTCCATAATTGTGAGCCAGTCGATAGGAAGCGTAAGCGAGTGTGACCGATGTCAGGACAATCGTAAAGACCGGAGCGGTCCCGATGCGGCTGTCCAGAAGCCAGCCCAAGAAGCCAAAGATGGCCGGGGTGGCCACCAACTCGAAGGCAGCAGCAAACGCGTCTCCGAAACCCTGCCGCATCTCGCGCGTCTTAGCAGTAGCCATTGGGCGAATCCTTCACTGGTGGGTCCCATGAGGCACCCGGGTGTACCGATCTTGGTACAAGTCGTCGTGCAAGTCCTTCCGGAAACCACGGTCGCCGGACACGCTTGTGAATCTAATCACCAAGTCCCTTCTGAACAACCCATCAGGGCGCGATGAATCCGTCACACCTGTTGTCCACGATCTGTGGACTGTTCCGTTATCGGATCAGCAGAAAACGAGTCTCCCGATGACCGAAGTCGGGGATGTAAAACAGTGAACAGGAGGAGTCCAATGGCACCAATCCCCATCGGAACTACTGCATCACCGTTTCCTGAATAGGTTGGCCACAGCACAAAACCTGAGAGCAGAGCACTCCACCCCCAGAGAATCACCACAGCCCGCCGGTGCCCATGGCCAAGCCGGAGTAGGCGGTGGTGTAAATGATCCTTGTCCGCGGCCGTAACTCGGAGCCCGGGCGTAGCGGCCCGACGGACTACAGCAAAGGCCAGGTCAAACAGCGGAACCCCGAGGATCACTACTGGAATCAAGACTGGGGCAAAGAAGAAGAAAGACTGACCGCTGAACGCCGCCTCAGTCCGCCCACCCACTGACACGGTGGAAGCCGCCATTAGTAAGCCCAAGAGCAGGGCTCCACCGTCACCCATAAATATTCGGGCTGGATGCACGTTGTGGGGCAGAAATCCGATGCAGATTCCTACCACGATGATAGCGAGCACCGAACCCGGGTTTCCCTCAAAAACCAGCCCTTCGTCTCCGAGACGAAGGGCGTACAGGAAAAAGGTTGCAGCAGCGATAGCAACTATGCCCGCTGCTAGTCCGTCCAGTCCGTCAATCAGGTTCAGGGCGTTAGCGAGCAGCACCACCCACACGACGGTCAGCAGGGCTGAGAGGTCCGGCGACAGCAGGACCATGTCCAGAAACGGGATACGCAACACCACGAGCGCCACGCCGGTCAGCGAGAGAACGCTGCCAGCCAGCACCATGCCAGCCACCTTGGCTGGAGCCGATACGGGGTGGATGTCGTCGATCACACCCACCGCACAGATCACCACAGCAGCCGAAACCACACCGAGTATTTCAGTCGGGGCGGCGAACACCTCGGAGAAATCACCAATCATCCAAGCTGCTAGGACGCCAGCCAAAAGGCCCACAAGCATGGCCGTACCTCCAAGCGAGGGGGTGGGCGCCGTATGGACATTGCGTTCATCAGGGGCCACCACCAAGCCGGACCCGACAGCGAACCGGCGGACGATCGGCGTAACCAGTCCAGTGGCCAAAGCAGCCACAACGCCCACGATTAGATGAGGAAAGATGCCCGGCACGAACTCAGAGTTTCCGTCCGGCGATTTTCAAGTGGCTCCCCAGGCGTCCCAACCGGATCAGGTGTAAACGGGGAAATGGGCACACAGGGCATTGACCTCGGCCCTCACTGCGCTGATCTCTGCGTTGTTGTCTCGGCCTCGAAGGGCTCTCACAATCAGTTCCGCTATCTGGGTCATCTCCTGGTTACCCATTCCCTGAGTGGTGGTGGACGGGGTGCCGATCCGTACACCACTGGTCACAAATGGCGACCGGTGATCGTCGGGCACGGTGTTCTTATTCAGGACGATGCCAGCCCGGTCCAAGGTGTTCTGAGCCATAGCACCAGTGACATCGGCATCAAATGTCCGTAGGTCAACGATCATCAGGTGGTTGTCCGTTCCACCGGTCACCAGTCGGAAACCATGGCCAACGAGGGCGGCGGCTAGGGCCGAAGCATTAGACACGATCTGACGGGCATAGTCAGCGAATGATGGCTCAGCAGCCTCACGAAATGCCACCGCCTTAGCAGCGATGTGGTGCTCCAGTGGGCCTCCCTGCGAACCAGGAAAGACCGATTTGTCAATGGCAGTGGCATGCTCCGTACTGGTCAGAATGCAGCCACCTCGCGGTCCGCGCAAGGTCTTATGCGTGGTGAAGGTGACAACGTCGCAGTAGGGCACCGGGTTGGGATGAGCGCCACCGGCGATAAGCCCAGCGATATGAGCCGCATCGAACATCAACAGTGCTCCCGACTCGTCAGCGATTTCCCGCAAGGGGGCCGGCTCAATGATTCGTGGATAGGCAGTAGCCCCGGCCACAATCAACTTAGGGCGCTCTGAAAGGGCTTGATCACGGAGTTGATCCATGTCGATCCGCTCGTCGCTGCCCGTCAGGCCATAGGACAAGAAATTGTAAAGTTTGCCACTGGCGTTAACTGGAGACCCATGAGTGAGGTGACCTCCATGATCGAGGCTGAGGCCGAGGACCGTGTCGCCAGGTTCGAGGAGGGCCTGGTAGACCGCCATGTTGGCATTGGCCCCAGAGTGTGGCTGGACGTTCGCGTGATCAGCACCAAACAGGGCCTTGGCTCGCTCACGAGCCAGCTCCTCAACCTCATCCACGTAGACGTTTCCGCCGTAGTAACGCTTTCCGGGGTAGCCCTCAGAATACTTATTGGTAAGGACCGAGCCACTGGCCTCCAATACGGCTGGGGAGGCGAAGTTCTCCGAGGCGATGAGTTGCAAGGTGGTGTTCTGCCGCTCTACCTCTTGATCGATATAGCCGAATAGCTCGTCGTCACGGGACATTGGCCAAGGCATAAGACACCACCTGTGGGTCGAAGCGAGAAATGCTCTCGCGAATATACGTGTTATCGACACCGATCGGCGACGACCCCTGCTGTCACAACCGAGGGTAGTAGGTGGCGATAGCGACCTGCCTAGTTGCTCTAGGTAATCGTCTCAGCCTCCAAGGAGCACCGAAGCCAGATTGTCGACTGCCACATCAGTCACCACCTCAGCCCTGCGGGCCACCACCAGGCGGCGAACACCGACTGGTCGACTGCGCACCCGGGTCAGCGGCTCAGTCCCTGCCTCAGCCCCCGCAGCGGGAAGCACTGCCCAGCCCATACCAAGGCGAACCATCTCTCGCAGAACCTCAGGCTGATTGGACTCTGCCACAACAGCAAACGGTGCCCCAAGAACCGAAAGGCCTGCAGCGATCACCTTTCTGGTGTGTGAGCCCTCCGGGTAAGTAACCCACGGACCCCACTGCGCAGGAATCCCGGCGTGTACGTCACTAGGGGCATAGGCATATAGCGGCTCCTCCAAGCAGGGTGAGGTCACTAGGCCATCAACTAGGCCAGCCGGTTCGACGCAAACCACTAGGTCCAGGTCACCGACCAACAGGGAATCCAGTAGCGCCCCCGACGGGGCCACAGTAAGCCGCAGATCTAGACCTGGAGTGGCTCGCCGATGTTCGCGAATGGCCTCCGCCCGGTGATGAACGGCCACCGCATCAATGGTGCCCAGGCGAACCATGCCGGCCTGACCGGTACGCTGCATTCCAGCCCACCTTGCCAAATCACGGGTCTCAGCTACCACGCGGCGGGCATGAGTCAGTACTTCGTTGGCTTGGGGCCGCAGTCGGGTTTGGCGCCCCTGCCGCTCAAAGATTTGGACACCAACTCGACGTTCTAGCTCAGCTAGACCCTGGCTCAGCGCCGAGGGAGTGACGCCAAGTGATGCAGCAGCCACAGCACGAGTGGGACCCTCGGCAGCTGCCACCAAATACTCCAGTTGCTGCACAGTCAGATTTGGCAGAGTTAGTTGGGCCATTTGGATTGGACTTTCTGTCTAATACTTTAGTTTATCTTAACTATAGTGGATCTTAATATCTAAGTTCTTATGCTTACCTCCATGAGCAACCCTCTCGAAATCGCACCTGCTACCGGCCGCCTCGGGGTTCTAACTCCTGGA
The DNA here is from genome assembly GCA_963933065.1 of uncultured Acidimicrobiaceae bacterium. Lineage (GTDB taxonomy): Bacteria > Actinomycetota > Acidimicrobiia > Acidimicrobiales > MedAcidi-G1 > UBA9410. The sequence continues at coordinate 5,358 of CAWVUB010000124.1, forward strand.
ATGGGAGCCGTCGCCTCAACCTTCATCGCCGGCGTGATCGCCGCCCGCAACGGCCTGACCGCACCGATCGGATCAGTCAGCCAGATGGCACACATCCGACTGGGTAGCCGTGACGAGGACCGCAACCCGCTGATCCGCGAGTTCGTCCCCCTAGCCGATCTGGACGACATCGTCTTCGGCGGCTGGGACCCCATCTCGGCCAACGTGCTGGAGGCCGCCCACACCTGCGGGGTGCTCGAGGAAAAAGACCTTGCCCCCATCTCAGCCGAGCTCGAGGGCATCATCGCTATGGACGCAGTCTTCAACCACCGCTGGGTCAAGAAGCTCGACGGCACCCGGGTCAAGTCCGAGACCGCCATGTGGGACCAGGCCCAGGCGCTGATCGACGACATCGAGCGGTTCC
>CAWVUB010000125.1:0-5729 GCA_963933065.1 uncultured Acidimicrobiaceae bacterium
GCAGCGTGGGTCGAATGTGTCCGACTTATTGAGATGGTTGAACGAAAGGCAGATATCGGTATGAACGGCGCTGCTCTGGTGGTTGGAGGTAGTGGTGCAATCGGTGCGGAGATCTGTAGAAAGATTGCAGCAAACGGCATGGATGTGTCGATTACGGCGCGATCGAGCGCTGAGTCGGCAAGGCGCGTGGCATCTGATGTTGAGGGGCTGGGCAGTCGAAGCCTGGTGGTGGAAGTCGACCTGAACAATCCGGAGTCATTGGGAAGAGCTGTTCAGGACACCGTCGAAAAGTTCGGTTCGCTGAACTCACTTGTCTATGCAGCTGGCGTATTACCGGACCAGATGTGGTGTAGCACTATTGATAGTGCGAAGTTCGCATCGCATCTCGTCTCTGAGGTGGTCGGATGCTTCGCCTCCATCTCCCACGCTATTCCGCACCTCAGAGAAACTGCTGGTTCCGTGGTCGCTGTTACCTCTGTAGCTGTGCGCCGAAACGTTCCGAGGGACGTTCTGTCGGCGGCGCCAAAAGCAGCAATCGAAACTCTGATTCGTAGCGTTGCTGCCGAAGAGGGCAGATACGGGCTTCGGGCCAATGCTGTTGGGGTGGGATTATTGTCGGACGGGATGGCTCGAAGGCTGGTTGACTCGGGTGCGGTGGCACCAGAGGCCATGCGTGCGACAGAGGCGGCCTTGCCGATGAGGCGTCTAGGTAAGGCAGTCGAGATCGCGGAAGTTGTCGCTTTCCTTGTTTCTCCTGGTGCTTCGTATGTCACTGGCCAGGTGATAGACGTTGACGGTGGTTATTCGATCTAGCCTTGGAAGCGGCGAACCGATTATTCAAACCACCGTTTGATCTGCAGTGCTATTGCCCTATGTTGTGAGGGAGTTTTGATCTGTCGCTGCTAGGCGATGGATGGTGGAACCGGAGGGTCTTGGATGTCTGAGGCGTACATCGTTGATGCTGTTCGGTCGCCTGTGGGCCGCTTCCGAGGTGGTTTGAGCGGAATTCACCCCGTTGATCTTGGAGCAGAAGCCCTCCGCGGCCTGATGGACCGGGTTGCCGTCGATCCGGCCGACGTTGACGACGTCATCTGGGGCTGCGTTGGGCAGATCGGAGCGCAGGCTTTCAACGTCGGCAGGAATTGCTGGTTGGCGGCGGGGTTCGATGACAGCGTCCCAGCGGTGACGCTTGATCGACAATGTGGCTCCTCTCAGCAAGCCGTGCACTTTGCTTCTCAGGCGATCCGGTCAGGGGACATGGACCTCGTCGTAGCTGGAGGTGTCGAGGTGATGAGTCTGGTCGCTCTGAACAGCCAGGCTGATGTTGGCCCAGACCTTGGTATGGGCTATCCGTTTGATGCCGACCTTTGGACAGAACGTTTTGGCGAACAGGTCATCCACCAGTTCCGGGGAGGGAACCTCATAGCCGAACAGTGGGAGATAAGCCCAGGACAGATGAACCAGCTGGCCTTGAAAAGTCATCAGTCGGCGACCAATGCCTGGTCTGAGGGACGCTTTGACTCCCAGTTTCTTGAAGTTAACGGAGTTCAGAGAGACGAGGCAATACGTGAAACCACCATTGAAAAGATGGAATCGCTTAGTCCGTTCAGTGAATTTGGTCCATTGACCGCTGCGATGTCCAGCCAGTTAGCGGATGGCTCCGCTGCGATTCTTGTGGCCTCCGGAGAAGCGGTCGAACGGTATGGGCTAGAACCTATGGCTCGGGTCCATACCGCAGTGGTAACTGGCAGTGATCCGGTCCTAATCCTGACCGGACCGATCCCCGCTACCAGGAAGGCCATAGCGAAATCTGGCCTTTCGCTCGATGACATCGGCCTATTCGAGTGCAATGAGGCGTTTGCTTCCGTGGTGCTGGCGTGGGAAAAGGAGATCGGGGTTGACCCAGATCTTGTGAATGTCAACGGTGGAGCAATTGCGCTGGGTCACCCACTTGGTGCAAGTGGTGCCCGCCTCATGACCACGCTCGTCCACGAGATGCAGCGAACCGGAACCAAATATGGTCTACAGACCATGTGCGAGGGCGGTGGATTGTCAAACGCCACTATTCTTGAATTGGTCTAGGTATCTCGTAAATACAAACGAATCACCTCAGAAAGAAGAGAGCTATGGGAATACATATCGACCACATTTCACTCTTGGTATCTGATCTGGACAAGGCCCGTGATGACTGGGAGCACATCTTGGGGGTCCTGTCTCCAGAACACACCATGTCCGTCACAAGGGGAGAAGGGAAAGACGATGTCGACGGTACGCCGATGGAGTGGGTCACCTTCCAAAACCCCGACCCCACTGGCGTGTCCATACAGTTGTGGTCCCCTTCCGAGCCGGGCCACTGGCCAGACAAAGTTCTAGCCAAAAAGGGCGAATACGTACATCACATCGCCTTCTGCTCGGATAATTTCGAGAAGATGATCGAGGACTGTCGGGAAGCAGACATTCCACTTGTCCTTGACGAGCCGTCGAATCCCAACACGCAGCCCTGGTTGAAGTGGAACTTCATCTCGCCCGAAAAGGCTCATGGACCGCTCATTGAATTGGCGACTCGGTACCTCGCAGGCGGAGAGAACTGGCTTCCGCACCCCGGCAACGCTGAGAACTCTGAACTACTGAACGAGTTCGAAGATCGATTTGTGGCCGAATAGTCTATGCGCATTCGGCTTCGTCTTTCAGCTGCTAACTGACCCTCTGCTTTTCTGATATGAAACTCTTGAAGAGCTGCCAATGAAGGTCGGCGTGACTATGCCAGTCGAGGACGGGCTGTCGGCCAAAGATTTCCTCCGTATCGCTTTAGAGGCTGAGAATCTTGGTTACGACACGGTTGTGTGTGGTGAGATCTCGGGCGCTGAGGTGATGGCGACCTTAGGGATGATGGCTGCTCGGACTAGTCGAGTTCGACTGGCTTCCGGAATCATCCCGACTACCACTAGGTCGCCGGTTCTAGCGGCGATGGGCTTCGCGACTCTGTCTTCGATGGCGCCAGGACGGATCGCTGCCGGGCTTGGGGCTTCAAGTCCGATTGTGGTTGGCGACTGGCATGGACGAAAATTCACGAAACCTTTGGCGACGACCCGAGACTTCATAGAGATATTCCGTGCTGCCATTAGCGGCCAGAAGGTCTCTATAGAGACTGAAACGCTTCGAACAAACAACTTTCGCCTAGCTATCGATCCCGAAGCTGATCTACCGATCTGGCTAGCTGCGATTAACGACCGTATGCTTCGGTTGGCTGGGGCTATAGCTGATGGCGTGTTCTTGACCTGGTGTCCCCCGACCGAGGTCCAACAGAAAGTTGATCTAGTTCGGGCTGGAGCGATAGAGGCAGGTCGAGATCCATCTGATATTGAGGTGGTGCTTTCATTCTGGGGGTTTGAAGGTAATGACGACGACGTGTCAATTGTCCGAGAACGTTGTCGGCGTTCGGTCCTTGCGTATGCGATGGTTCCTACGCATCAATCCGCTTTTCTCCACGCTTTCCCAACGCTTACTGAAGCAGCGGCAGCCTGGGAGCTCGGCGACCGCAAGAAGGCACTTGACCTTACTGGCGACGATGTGTTGGAAGCGATGTGCCCGATCGGTCCACCAGGGGTCGTTTCTGACCGTGTTCACCAATACGTTGCCGCCGGAGTGGATCTTCCGGTCGTCTTTCTCGTAGGGCCGGGTCGCTCAGGACCTGAACCTGCTCTTCAGACCATGCGATCAACGGCTGCAGCCCTCGCGCTGACATCAGATACGTCGGCCTCCTAGAGGGTTGGTCGATTGGCATGCAGAAACTCCAGACGATACAGTTTGAATGTCAAACGACCGTTTGGTTGATGCTTGGATGCAAATGATTTCATGCATGTCAAGGGTTCTAAAGCTCTTGAATTTTGAAGCTGGCACACGAGTCGATGGGAATTAGCCAATGAGCAAGTGCGATGTTGTTGTGATCGGAGCAGGAGCCGCTGGTTTATCTGCCGGAGCGCTGCTTGCCGCAGAAGGCAAGTCCGTTCAGGTTCTGGAGCGATCTCCTCACCTTGGGGGACGGGCACTAGCAGTTGAGGACGAAGGGTTCACCCTCAACCTTGGTGGACACCTGATCGAAGACTCTGGTTCCGGAATAACCAAGGTCTTCGAACACGTCGGCAAACACTTGATCCATGGAGCGGTGTCAAAGGAAATGCCGGTATGGGACAACGAAGCAAAAAAATGGGGCTCTATCCGCGATCGGATGCCAAACAAGGTAGAGGTCAAGAAAGTTATCAAGGCCCTGACTGAGACCTCTTGGGAGGAACTAGAAGAATGGGATGACCGCCCCCTTCGCCAGTGGCTAGCCCAGCACACGAGCGACCAAGGGGTCATTGACCTCTACGAGTACATCTCTGTTCTTGAGTGTCTAACTGAGAACTGGTGGGACCATTCGGCCAGCGATAATCTTTGGATGCGAAAAATGCACTACGAAGAAGCCCGTATGGCCGCATATTCGTGCTGGCCAGGTCAGGGTTGGGATCAACTCTGGCAAGACCTGTCTGATGCGATTACCGAACAAGGTGGAAGTGTTCGACTCAACACACCTGCAGGTCGTGTCTTAATTGAAGACGGGAAGGTCCTTGGCGTCACCATTCCCCATGAGCCCAACGTGCCAAACGACTATGACGATGCTGAAATCATCGAAACCGATTGCGTGATCTCGACACTTCCTGTCTGGGATGTTTTTAAAGTTGTACCTGAATCGGCTCTCCCAGACTGGTACACACAGCAAATCCGCTATTTGAGCCAGGACCGGTGGAGGGTGTCGTGGCTCAATCTCTATATCGCGACAGAAGAACCAGTCACGATGTGGGATCCAAAGGAGCTGGCTACCTGGACTGCAACTCCCCATAGCGACACACCTGGCTACATGTACGATCAGGCCGCTATGGATCCCGACTCTTTTCCAGAGGGAGTCCATCTTCACTGTATGGGTGGAGTTATTCCCGGAGAGAAAGCCCGGAACGCCGAGTATGTACGAGACATGTTCGATCGGTTCGAAGCTGGAATCTATGAAATGTATCCAGGCCTCAAGAACGGAATTTGGAAGAGGAGAGGTCTGGTTTTCGACCCTGCCTTTGGTGTGATTCAAAAGCCGATGTTGGTCGGTAAGTACCGACCGGACTGGCGAGCTCCGAATGTTGACGGGCTCTACTTTGCAAGTGAGACATTCAAGAGTCGTGGAATCGGAACAGATCGAGCGGCGCGCGCGGCTCTCACGTGCGTGGAGCATTACCTAGGTCGTCGGCTATCTACTTTTGGAGATGGCTGGCGTTATTAAGCAACTGAATTGCCCCTTTAACCTTTGCCTCCAAGGAATGACAAATGGAATTTTCTCTTACCACTGAACAAGAAATGTTTCGCGACACTGTCCGTAACTGGGTGGAACGTGAGTGCCCAAAGTCCAAGGCATTGGAATATGAGGCACAGGAGTACGAGTACCCATTTGAGTTATGGGACAAGATGTCCGATGCGGGCTTTCACGCGATTGGTCTGCCCGAAGAACTCGGAGGGCAAGGCGGCGACACTGTTACTCAGATGATCTTGACTCGTGAGATGGCCAGGTCCCTCGCGGGGCTGACGTGGATCTACGGAATCAACGCATTTTGTGCAAAGTCCATCAACCAGTTCGCTCGCGACGAGGTCCGAGAGAAGCTGATCCCAGACATGGCTGCTGGTCGGACGCGAGTTGCGATATCTGT
>CAWVUB010000126.1:0-5717 GCA_963933065.1 uncultured Acidimicrobiaceae bacterium
AGGTACGTCCAAATCTTCCAAGAGGAAATGGTGACCGCAAGCACCGGCGGCAGCACATCCAGCTTTGGTATTGGAATTGATATGTGTCTACCTACCATTCGTGATCACGGATCAGCTGAACTACGTAGGAGATTCCTCCGCCCGGGTCTGCGGGGCGATGAGATTTGGTGCCAGCTCTACTCAGAACCAGGAGCTGGGTCTGATCTGGCAGGCCTGACGACCCGTGCTCACCGAGATGGCAACGAGTGGGTGGTCACAGGGCAGAAAGTCTGGACGTCTGGGGCTTCGGTGGCCGACCTCGGCATCATCCTCGCGCGAACCAATTGGGACGTCCCCAAGCATGCTGGTATCTCGATGCTGGTGGTGCCTATGAACCAGTTGGGTATTGAGGTGAGGCCGCTTCACCAGATGACTGGAGTTGCCCACTTCAACGAAGTATTTCTTGAAGAAGCACGCGTGCCTGCCGAATGGTTGGTGGGTACTGAGGGCGATGGTTGGCGTATGGCTCTGGCGCTTCTTTCCTACGAACGCTCTTCGCTTGGTCGGGGCGGTGGGCGTCAGCCGGTGCCAGTGGATCAACTAATTGATCTAGCTCGATTGTCTTGTCGGGCTAGCGACCCTTTGGTCCGACAAGATCTGGCCAGAATCCACTCCGGATCCCAGATCATCCAGTGGCTGAGCAAACGGCCCTCCACCCACCCATCGATCCTTAAACTCTGGCGAACCCTTCAGGGTCGTGACGCAGCTGAGGTGGCTGCCCGGCTGGCCTTCCCGGGAAGCCCGGCTTGGCTCGGAGACACAATGGGGACCACCGAACCCAGTCACCTTATTGAGACCACTGCGGACCACTGGTCATACGCCATCTGCGATTCTCGAGCACTGTCTCTGGGTGGTGGCACCGACGAGGTGCAAAAGAACATGCTTGGTGAACGGGCTTTGGGGCTTCCGCGCGAACCATCAAACGATCGTGATAGGCCATTTCGATTCGTTCCTAGAAATCACTAGGAAACTTCCGACTGCCGGTTGTTGTGCACACCGACCCCGAGAGTTAGCAACACTGCTCGAAGACTGAGGAGGAGTTGCTCGGCCAACTCGGTTTCCGACTACAACTGCCAACGAGTCTCAACCGCCGAAAAACAATCAGCAGGAACGTAGAGGGTGAGATTTTTTAAACGCATCTCCACCCACCCATGGAGGAGCGGGCAGTAGTTACCGATCTGTTTATTCCTCGCCGACAGGCCGAGGTAGAAACTCACTTCGTGCGGAAAACAAAACGGATGTCAACGCCCGGTTGAACCACTCCCGACCCGCTGCCGGATCTTGAGCCGGCTTCTGGCCTCTAGCCAGGTCACGAATGGCATCCTTAAGGTTCTCCACGTTTGGCGTCGGCCAGGTAGCTATGTCGACAGCAAGTCTGCGCGCTGAATCTAGAACCTCAGTATCTGGCACCACGTCAAGAGCGACTCCGAGTCGGTGAAGATCGGGACCGGTGAAACGGCGACCGGTGAGAACGATCTGCGTGGCCACCGAGGCCGGATACCGAGCTAGGAGCCAAGCCAAATTCATGGGGGCGGCCATTCCTTGACGAATTTCCCCAACTTGGAGGAAAGCCGTCTCACCAACAACCAGAAGGTCACACGCCAGAGCGAAGGCCGCCCCACCATTAATCGCAAACCCTTCGAGAGCGCCGACGACCGGGACTGGACAGTCAAAGATCGCTAAGTGAGCGGCAAGTAGTGACTCCGTGGAGGTAGCCAGCCAAGTTGGAGTCGGGTCAGCGTTGTATTCAACGGTGTCGAGGCCTGAACAAAAACCACCACCAGTTCCTGAAAGCAGCACGACATGCACGTCGTCACGACGGGACACCCGTTCGAAAGCATCAGCCAACTCATCAGCCAACGGTCCGGTGATGGCGTTCTTTCGGTGGGGACGATTCAAGGTGATTGCTGCCACCCCAGCATGAACCGTCAAAATAACCTCAGGGTCATTCATAAGACTCCTCCGTTGTCTCTCGGATAGGCGACAAGTGCTAGAGCAACTTAAGTAATTCGGTGAGGTCGTCAATGACGTGGTCAGCGTCTTCACCCGATTCGTCATCGTCTATAGCGCCGCTGAACCGCACCGTTCCCATGCCGAATGCCCGAGCACCCGCTATGTCGGTCCGCTTCAGATCACCCACGTGGATCACCGATGCTGGATCATCTACTCCTAGGCCATGAAGGGCGGCTTGGAAGATCAATGGATTGGGCTTGTAGACACCCACCTCGTCAGAGAAGGCAGCGAAGTGCACATGTTCGAGGATGCCGTAGCGATCAAGATACGTCCTGAGGTGTCGACCAATTGCGAGATTCGTGTCCGACACAATGCCAACTACAAGACCAGTACTTGCCACCGCAGACAGAACGTTTGCGGCATGAGGTACCGGCATCACCTGTAAATGGTAGGACGCAAGATCGAATGCGTCAGCGAGGGCCTGGCAGTCCTCAGCATTTACCCGGTCACTAAAAGCAGCGAAGGACTCCTCGAGAGCTCGCTCCGGGCCGTAGTGGCGACCGGCCCGCCACTCAGTTTCGAAACGATCGGGGAGGACCGACAAAACACCCTCCAAGAGGGCGGGAGGAATATCTAGGTTCCGCTCCCTTATCACTTCCTCCCAGTACTGACGACGGATCTCAAGGCCACCAGTGGGGCTGGTAAGCAACGTGTTCCATAGGTCGAAGGTAACAGCTCGAATCAACCCGGCTGATACTCCTAGTCGACTCCCCATAGCGAGGCTGGTTAGGAGCGGCAGACGCCGTCGTGAACCGCTGCGACGGCAACTGCCTCGGCAACACGGTGTGGTACTGACTTGTCAAATACCGACGGGACCACGAACGAAGGCTTTAGATCGGCAGCGAGTACCGAGTCAGCTATAGCCCGGGCTGCAGCAAGTTTCATATTCTCTGTGATGTCAGTGGCCTTGGCGTCCAACGCCCCCCGAAAAATACCGGGGAAAGCCAACACGTTGTTGATCTGATTTGGGTAGTCACTACGACCCGTAGCCATCACAGCAGCGAGTCCATCAGCCTCCTCCGGGTGGATCTCTGGTTCGGGGTTTGCCATGGCGAACACGATGGGATCAGCATTCATAGTTCGGAGGTCAGCTGCGTCAATCAGACCAGGTCCACTCACACCCACAAACACGTCAGTGCCGACCATAACGTCCTGAAGAGTGCCCATCTTTCGCTCCGGATTGGTTTTCGAGGCGAACCACTCCTTGGTGGCATTCAGATTGTCGCGCCCAGAATAGACAGCCCCGGCCCGGTCTACGCCGACGATCTCCCCCACTCCGGCATCTAGGAGAATTTTCCCCACAGCCACTCCAGCCGCACCCATGCCGGCGATTACCACCGAGAGCTCGCCGATATCCCGATTAGTGAGGCGACAAGAGTTCCATAGAGCTGCGAGGGTCACTACCGCGGTGCCGTGCTGATCGTCGTGGAACACCGGTATGTCGAGGGCCTCACGCAGGGCTTCTTCCACAAAAAAAGCTGCTGGTGCAGCAATGTCCTCCAGATTGATGCCCCCAAACGCTGGGGCGATTCGGATGACGGTGTCGATGATCTCCTGAGGGTCAGTGACATCAAGGCATATCGGGAAGGCATCGACTCCAGCGAACTCCTTGAACAGCAGAGCCTTACCTTCCATGACCGGCATCGCGGCTGCCGGACCAATATCACCCAGACCCAGAACTGCCGTACCGTCGGAAACCACGGCGACTGTGTTCTTCTTGATGGTCAGATCATGAGCCCGAGCTGGTTCTTCATGTATCGCCATGCAAATCCGAGCGACACCAGGGGTGTAAGCCATTGAGAGGTCGTGCCGGTCGTTGACCGCGGCCAAGGATACAACTTCGATCTTGCCCCCCTCGTGCATGTCAAAGGTGCGGTCGTACCAATGGAGAATTTCCACACCGGCCTGACCCCCAACAGCCGAAATCACCGATGAGGCATGGTCCTCGTCTCGACAGTTGACCACCACATCGTTGACCAGCAGTTCACCACGGACATCGAAACCACCCATCGAAATGATGTTGGCGCCCGCCTCACCAATGGCAGTGGCAAGGCGCCCCAATGTGTTGGGTACGTTGTCTAACGCCACCTGGATGTGGATGGAATAGGCCGCGGTAGGAAGGAAGGGCATCGTATGAGCCTAGAAAGCCCCTTAGCGGAACGCTCTTGTCAGGAGTCAGGGGCCCTCGTATGGGAAGCCCAGATCGGGGGCGGTCACTAACGGACGGAAGGCGATTCCCACCTCAGCTGCCGCTGCACCACACGTCCCACCCCGGTCCACAATGGGCAACACAACCACCGGGTCGGCTCCCAGAGCCCGAACGATTTCTGCAGCCTCAAGCGGGGATGTCCCACGAGTAACCGTGTCTTCAGTGATCACTACCCGATCGCCAGGCAGCAGGGCTCCGGCTAGACGGCCAGCGATCCCATGGTCTTTGGACTCCTTGCGAATACTGAAAGACCGAAGGAACCGACCCCGAGTCGCGGCAACCGCAGCTATACCAAATGCCACCGGGTCAGCTCCAGCGGCCAGACCACCGATCGCTGTAATTGGCCCTTCCCCTTGTCCCATTTCAGCCTCTAGAGCATCAATCTCGGCTAGTGCGGCATCAGCCACCAGCAGAACCCCTTCCGCACGACATGCCGTCTGCTTAGCGTCGCAGAACCAAGCGCTTTTTCGTCCAGATTTCAGAGTGAAATCCCCAGTGCGGACGGAATATTCCAAAAGATGGGCGATAAGTGCATCACGGTTGTTCACAATTCAGCTCGTCCCTATTCTTCGATCCAAAATTTGTACCTGACCCGTTCCGGCGATCAATTCGCCCACCACCTGAGCTTGTCGATCGTTAGCTACAAGTGTGGCAACTACTGCATCGACATCGTGAGAGGGCACAGCAAGCACCATGCCAAGACCCATATTGAACACCCGATACATCTCATCGTCATCCACATTTCCCATGCTCTGTAGTTCCTGGAAAATACGTGGGGCTTCCCATGTGGAACGGTCCACCACGGCGTCAACATCGTCGCCAAGGACCCGAGGCAGGTTCCCAGGCAGTCCACCACCAGTCACGTGGGCAACAGCATGAACCTCGTGACTAGTCAGAGCCGCCAAGACCGCTGGGGCATAGATCAAACTGGGGGCAAGCAACTCATCGGCCAGAGTGGTCGACGCCCCCTCCCATGCCGGGTCATCAAGAGCCCGCCCAGCCACCTCGAGAGCCAGTCGACGTGCTAACGAAAAACCATTTGACCGCAGATTGGGTGACTCAATGCCGACTAGCACGTCACCAACTACCGCCGCTGTGCCGTCAAGTAAGGCATCGCGTTCGACAGCACCCACGGCGAATCCAACTATGTCGAACTGGTCAGCAGCCATCACACCAGGATGTTCAGCCATCTCACCACCTATAAGTGAGCAACCCGCTTCGACACAACCGGCAGCGATACCAGTTAGCAAGCACTCCACAGCATCTGGGTCGAGGCGTCCGACAGCCAAATAATCCAGAAAGAAAAGTGGTTCAGCACCTGCGCAAACCAAATCGTCCACACACATTGCCACCAGATCAAGTCCGATGGTGTCAAGCCGACCAGTCTGGCGAGCGATTTCGGCCTTCGTCCCTACACCGTCGGTCGCAGACACGAGCAGCGGGTCACGAAAACCCG
>CAWVUB010000127.1:0-5694 GCA_963933065.1 uncultured Acidimicrobiaceae bacterium
CTGCCTCCACCATCAGAACCACAAGCACCAGCCAGCAGGGTGAACACCGCTACTAGTGCCATCAACCAACGCGTTCGCGTTCTCATCAACCAGTTCCTCCAGATTTGGATGTCATTATCCCAGTTCATGGTGACTCAGGTCACCCGCAACTAGGAAACGGACCGTAGGCCAACTAGCGGGCGTGTCAAAACCAAAATGGCAAAATGTCACCTATTCGACTGTTTTCTTGCGAGTAGTGATTATTTCATCCGAAGGGTGTTTACTTGGATTGGTCTGAAAATGCAGGCTTTTAACTTCTGACCTAGCCTCTAACCCTGTGGAAGAGGTATACGACGAGCAGAGTTTTGACAAACAGCCATCCGTAGACGACCGAGGCCTCGTGATTCGTAGTCGACCTGCTCCACTCCCTGAAGGACCGACTACCACCAGCGAGGCGCTTTCTGCCGGCCTCAATCACTATCCGGATCGCCAAGCATTGGTCCATGGCCCAACGTCTTTCACTTATGCCGAGTTGGACGCCCGAGTCGATGCGATAGCAGGTGGCTTGACCGCTGCCGGCCTGAAACCGGGCAATGTACTTGCCTGTTCGCTACCCAACTGCACGGCCCTAGTTGAGGCTTTTTTGGCTACCCAGCGCCTAGGAGTCGTATGGCTCGGCATCAACACCAACCTCATGGCTGACGAAGTCGACTGGGTGCAAAACGACGCCAATGTCGACCTTCTGTTGACCACTACCAATCAAACCAAGATGGCTGGTGACCGACCAACCCTGACAGTGAACCCGATCGACGGCTCAGGATCGTGGACGAACCTGATAACCGCCGGACATCCAGCACCATCAAGATCGATTGATCCGCAAGACCCGGCAGCGATTGCCTACACCTCAGGAACCACGGGGCGTCCTAAAGGTGTCGTGCACTCCCAGCACAACCTGCTGTGGCCAGGCATCTCCAGCCGCCACTCCTATCCACCCATTCCCAACGAACAACATGGCACAGCGCTCGCTTTGACCATCCTCAACATGATGGTGCTCGGACCCCTTTGGGCGTATCTTCGCGGAACCACTGCCGTGCTCCTTGAGCACACTGACGCCGTCGGTTTTGCTGAGGAAGTTCGCCTGCATGGGATCAACCGGGTCACCCTCGTGCCGACCATGGCCCATGATCTAGTAACCCACACTGAGGTTGATCTCTGTGACCTAGTCACTCTTACTCAGACCATCATTGGTGCTGGCCACTCTCCACCCGCCCTGCGTAATGACTGGGAAGCCAAGTTCGGCACCCGACCACTTGTGGGATACGGCCTTACCGAAGCCCCATCTGGCGTCACCCGCGAACACGTCGACCGACCAGCGCGACCCGATGGAGCTGGCTACCCTCTCGAACCATTGCGGGTGGTGGTCGTTGATGACAACGACCACCCTCTACCTGACGGCGATACTGGCGAGATCTGTCTGGCTCCAGTCAAGGACGGCCCATGGGCCAACGTGTGGACCCCGATGCTCGGCTACCTCAATCAACCGCAGGCGACCGCTGAATCTCTCCGCGGTGGAGTTCTCCACACCGGCGACTTGGGCTTCCTCGACGAACACGGCCAGCTGGTAATCAGGGGGCGACGCACGGAAATGATTCTGCGTGGTGGAGCCAACGTGTACCCGGCCGAGGTCGCCCGGGTGATACTCGATCACCCGGGCGTCAGCGAGGTAGCCGTACTGGGGTTGCCCGATGAACGCCTCGGTGAGGTAGTGGTCGCTGGTCTGGTTGCTGAGTCCGGGGATTGGGCCGATGGTGATCCTGCAGCCTTACTCGAGGACGTCCAGTCATACTGCCTAAACCATCTGGCCCACTACAAGGTGCCTGCCAAGATGCTGGTTCTCCACGCCATCCCCCGGAACGCTATGGGCAAGGTAGTTGAGGCCGAATTGCGACCCATCTTCAATCAGACCTGGCCGACCTAGCTCTTGAGCGGGACGGCGGCGCCAGAACCCAGAGTTACTCCTACACGATCCCCCACCACCAAAACATCCTTCGGCCAAGCTCGCAGCATGATCCCTGACACGTCGACAGCCACCACAGTCCGCCCTCCTCTGATCGATGATGCTTTTACCTCAGCTATCAGAGCGCCAACACCGGGCACAGGTTCGAGCAACACCCGGTCAGCACGCACCAAGACGGTGCCCGGGCCCACCCCTAGGGGCCCAAGAGCACACGTACCGGCAGCGTCCAACTCCACAAGGTTCTCATGCCCCAGACATCGCGCAGCATGCACCGTGCCCGGATCAGTCCATACCTCATCAGGAGTACCGATTCGATCGATCCGACCGCCACCCAATACGGCAATCCGATCAGCCAGAGCAAATGCTTCGTCATGGTCATGAGTGACGTGAAGTGCAGCCATGCCTATGCGCCGAAGCAGCAGACCTAGGTCTGAGGTTAGACGTTCTCGCAACGTTCGGTCTAAGGAGCCAAGAGGCTCGTCGAGCATCAGTAACCGGGGTGCAGCGGCCAGTGACCGGGCCAGGGCCACTCGTTGAGCTTCACCACCCGAGAGAGTGTCGACTCGTCGACCTTCAAACCCGTCAAGACCGACTAGGGCTAGCGACCGAGCAACCCGTTGGGCTCTTGCTTCCGCCGGCATACCAGCCACTCGAAGGCCAAAATCTACATTGCCGGCCACATCACGGTGCCCAAAGAGGGCATGATCCTGAAAAACTAGGCCGAAGCCCCGCTGGTGAGTAGGCACACCAGAAAGATCTTCACCGTCCCACACCACCTCACCACTGACTGGCTCCTCAAGGCCAGCCACAGCGCGGAGCAGGGTGCTCTTGCCGGAACCCGAGGGTCCAAGTAGTACCACCACCTCACCGGGTGCAACCGACAGATCTATCCCGTCGAGCACCGGCATTCCATCAAAAACAACTGACAGACCCCGCACCTCCAGCCCGTAGCTAGTCACAAGTCCCCCCGGACAGCACCACGTCGACCCCACCCCTCAATGGCCAGTACCGAAACAGCAGTCAGCAGCATCAGGAGCACAGCCAATGCCATGGCTTGTCCTCGCAAGGCATCACCGGGCTGGGACAATAAGCGAAACAGGGCCAGCGGCGCAGTCAGCTGGTCGGGGTGACGGGGTAAGAATGATGTAGCGCCGAACTCACCAAGCGACACCGCAAAGGAGAAACCGGCCCCTACGGCGAGTGCCCGAGCAGCAATTGGCAGGTCGATTTCGCGTCTAGTCCGGGCAGATGTAGCCCCAAGGGTCGCTGCTGCTTCACGCAGCCGTACATCAATACTGCGGAGAGTGGGCACCACAGTCCGCATTACGAACGGCACACCGATCAGAGCGTGGGCCACGGGCACCAGCCACCTTGATGAACGAAAATCGACAGGTGGCTCGTCTAAGGCAATGAGCATTCCAAAACCCAAGGTGACCGCGGAGACACCAAGTGGGAGCATGAGTCCTAGATCAAATGCCCGTGCCAGAGCACGTCGTCCGTGCACCACAACCAAAGAGGCCAACCCTCCGACAAGCACTGCTAGGCCGGTAGCCACTATGGCGAAGAGTAATGAGTTTCCTAAAGCCCTGAGAGCCGAAGCAGGCAGCAAGGCCGACCGGCTGGTCAGTGCGCTGTAGTGATCAAACGTCCATTCACCCCACCCTCCTCCCGATCGTCCTCGGGTCAGTGATCGTTCAACCAGAACGGCAATAGGCAGGCCAAGGACCATGACCAACAACCCCAGGTTGGCAGCCAGCAGACGGAGTGACGCCTGAGGCGGTGCAATCCGACGTACCGCCTGCTGGACCACAGTCCGCCGATGCTGCAAGCGATTTGTCACCATAATTATTGCCACCACAGCAGCGAGCTGCACCACGGCGAGCGCAGTCGCTGAGGCAAGGTCACCCCTAAACACGGCATGGCGCCAAACCTCCGTCTCCAACGTTGCTCGGGTGGGGCCCCCAAGAATCAGCACCACTCCGAAAGAAGTGAAGCAGAAGAGAAATACGATTGAGGAGGCTGCGGCCACCGCTGGCCAGAGTTGGGGCCAGGTGACCCACCGAAACGCCTGAGCAGGCGACGCTCCCAGCACCCGGGCCTGCTCAGCGGCCCGGGGGTCGAGCCCTTCCCAGAAAGTACCGACGGTACGGAGCACGACCGCCACGTTGAAAAACACGTGAGCAATCAGAATCGCCCCAGCCGTACGGGTTAGGCGTAGAGGACCATCAGCCAGACCAAGACGCTCGAACAGAGCCAGAAAGGCGCCACCAACGGCAACGGTTGGCAGCACAAAAGGCACGGTGGCTGCAGCCCGGAGCAGCGACCGGCCCCGAAACTGGCGCCGGGCCAATAGGTGAGCACCGGGCAGCGCGACGGCCACGGTCAGGACCGTGGAGGCCGCTGCTTGCCAAAGAGTGAACCAAGCCACGTCCCAAAACGAGGGTCTCTCTAATAGTTCGACCAGACGAGTCAGACCCTCGGTTCCCAACCCTCGGAAGAGAATCGCCCCGATCGGGTACAGAAAGAAGAGACTGAGGAAGACCGCTGGGAGGACGACCGCCCCTGTCGCCCCTGTCCGCCGGATGAAACTGGTCACCGCAGGACGATCTCAGTCCAGCGCTCAGTCCAGTCGTTGCGATGAGCTTCGATTCTGGCGGGGTCAAGTAGGTGCGGATCATCGGCAAGTTCGACGAAGTCCTCAAAGATCTTTGGTAACTCTGCAGTGGCCAGAGCTGGGAAGACAAACATGTTCAACGGGATGTCTTCTTGGAAGGTTGGCGTCAACAAGAAGTCGATTAGCAACTCGGCGGCTGCCCGGTGCTTCGTACCGGCGAGGATTCCGGCGAACTCAATCTGGCGAAAGCAGGTTCCAGTGACAACCCCGGTGGGTGGAGTGTTGACCGGTGGGTCAGCGTAGATGACCTCGGCCGGTGGACTGGAGGCATAACTCACGACGATTGAGCGGTCACCGCCACCGGCTACGAACTCCCCGTAGTAAGCGTCTTCCCAGCCAGCAGTAACTAATACACCGTTATTACGCAAAGCCGCCCAGTAGTCCTCCCAATGGTCTCCGTACTCATGAATGGTCGCTAGCAGGAAGGCCAGGCCGGGTGAAGACGTCTCCGGGTTCTGCACGACCATCAGATCGGCATAAGCCGGATCGACTAAGTCGTCTAATGAACTGGGGGCGGCCAAGTCGTCACCAAACCGGTCAAGCCAGTAGTTGACGCACACGTCGCCGAAGTCAATCGGTGTGACCCGGTACTCGGGGTCAAGTTGCAGGTCGGAGGGAACTCCAGACAAGGCTGGCGACTTATAAGACTCGAAAAGCCCAGCATCCAGCGATCGTTGGAGAAAGGTGTTGTCGACTCCGAACATGACGTCGCCTAGGGGATTCCCGGCGGTGAGAATGGCCGATGAGACCAACTGGCCAGTGTCACCTCCGGTCTGATGAATTACCTCAATCCCAGTCTGGGATGTGAAAGAAGCGAGTGTTCCTTCCGAAACCAAGAAGGAGTCATGGGTAATGAGTGTCACTGGGCCAATCGGGCTAACAACGGTAGCCGGCACCTCAGCGCTGGTACCGGCGCCGGAACTCATGGGCACCATCGTGATGGAGTCACCGCTGCCACAAGCTGCGGTGCCGAAGAGGAGCACCACCGAGAGGACCAGCCAGTGAGTTCGGAATCGCAACATGG
>CAWVUB010000128.1:0-5614 GCA_963933065.1 uncultured Acidimicrobiaceae bacterium
GGGGTCACAGTGCATCCGCAAGGGCAACTTGTTGTTCATTTCCGGCCAGATCGCCCTCGACAACGGAGAACTGGTTGGACCCAACGACCCGCTTGAGCAGTGCCGCCAGTGCCTTCGACATATCGAAAGTTACGTCTCTACAGCCGGTGGGACGCTCGATGACGTGGTGTCGCTCGACATCTTCCTCGCCGATATCCGACACCGACCGGCCGCGGGCCAAGCCCGGACAGAGTTCTTCAGCGAGCCCGGCCCCAGCGCAACGGTTGTGGGCGGGGTTGACCTCGCCTTTGAGGGACTCCTTGTGGAGATCAGCGCTCAGGCGGTTCTGTCCTGACTGCAAAGAGGGCTGGGCAGGCGCAGACTGTTCTGGGGCCGGTTGACGCCTCAGATCTCGGTATCACCCTGGCTCACGACCATGTTCTGATGGACGGCTCGTTCATGTATGTCGACCCACCAGCCAGTCTCGATCAGCATCTCGCCAACGAGGAGATCACGCTCGATAACCGAGGCTGGGTCGCGTATCACTGGACGTCAAGTCGTCACAACGTGCATCTCGATTCCGAGGATGTGGCAACCGCAGAGTTGCACCGGTTCATCGCTGCCGGCGGACGCACCGTGGTGGACCCCACCAACAAGGGCCTTGGCCGCGATCCGGAGCCCCTGGTCCGCATAGCGAAAGCAACAGGTGCCCACATCATCGTGGGTGCCGGCTACTACCTGGGTGGCACCCATCCTGACGATATGAGTGACCGGACGACGGACTCCATCGCGGATGAGATCGTGGCCGACATCCAGGTCGGGATCGACAAGACCGACGTGAAGGCTGGACTGATTGGTGAGATCGGCTGCACCTACCCCTGGTTGCCCAACGAGAAGAAGAGTCTCCGGGCCGCGGTAGCCGCTCAAGTGGAGACCGGAGCACCCCTAATGGTTCATCCCGGTCGTGATCCGATGTCGCCCGTCGAGATTGTGGAGATCGTGGATCAGGAGGGTGGCGACCTCAATCGCACGATCATCTGTCACATCGACCGCACCTGCACTGATCGGTCCTGGCTCGGCGACCTGGCGGCGACCGGCTGCTATTTGGAATACGACCTATTTGGCAACGAGAGCTCGTGGTACCCGCCCAATCCAGGAGTCGACATGCCCTCCGACGCTGAGCGAATGGATGTGGTGCTTTGGCACTTTGAACAGGGCCTGGAGGACAAGGTGCTCTTATCACACGACATCGCCACCAAGCATCGGCTTCACGCCTACGGCGGTCTCGGGTATGACCATCTTCTCACCAACGTCGTACCCCGCTTGCGTCAACGCGGTTTGTCTGAGGCCGATGTCAGTACCTTGATTATCGACAACCCGGCTCGGATCTTCGGCTTCTAGGTCGGCGGGTAGCACTAGCCGCTTGGACACCAGTCCCGGACAGGTCTCCGAACCGGGGCTAGGCCCGCGTGTTGATCTGGCAATCGGAACCCACTGATGGCCGCACTCGTTCGCGTGGCGCGTATCTAGACCGAGGGCGTCAGAGACCCCCCCGGCGCTGTGGGGGGCTAATTCCGATTTGATGAACACGATTGGTCATCCCCATGGTGCACCTCACAAAACAATCCCCAAAGACGGAGTAACCATGATTTTCTTCCTCCAAGAAGAAATCACCGATGGACTTGAGGTCTTCAAAGCGTGGTTTGAAGCTGAAGCCATTCCACAGATCGAAGCCGCTGGAGGGGTTGCCTCCCATTCGGCTCGCTATGTAAACGTCCAAACGATCTCGGTAGACGGCGGAATGGAGACTCTTCGCAGCGTCTGGCGTAGCTGAATTCCTACTAGCGGCCAACCAGTTGGCTACGAACACGGTTGCCGGATACGGGTACGTCACAGCCATGTACGTGCAGCGTTTGGGGCGAGTTCGGCCGCAGAGACGACTGTCGATTCTGGTCAGATTATTGACCTAACAAGTAGGTTGATTGCACCCAATGCAGCCACGGCGTAGACCATCTGGGTAATTCCTCGTCGGTCCACCAAATGACGGGCAGGTCCGCTGAGAAAGAACCCGAATGTTGCCGCAAGCGTGAGGACAGCCGCTGCGACCAGATCAGAGCGGTCAATCTGATTCGTAGAGGCAAGTACGACGATGGAAATCATTGTCAACATGGCCGTGCAGGTGTTCAAGGTGGATCGAAAGGTTGGACCTTCAAAATTGCTCATCGCGAGCGCTAACCCGACGGTGGGTATGCCAACCGTGTTGGCCATGAAGCCGCCTACGGCGCCGCCGAACACGAGTGTCGAAATGGTGTGCCTCAACTGGGGTCGGGCTATTTGTATCCCTATGACAGCCAACAGCAACAGACCGATAAGGACACCCAATGTTTCCGTGCTGGCGACAATGAGGGTGAATGAGCCGACTGCTAACGCAGGGATGAAACCAACCGATGTCCATTTAAGAACAGATAGGTCTATTGACCTCCGTTCTCTAAATGCAACTAGACCTGCAAAGACGGGTGTCATAAGCACAATCGGCACTGGGACGAAATCTGGATTGATCAGAACCAAGAACGGAACGATCACCATCCCCCCACCGAAACCAAGAGCACCAGCGATTGTTGAGCCGAACGCAACGAGAACAAAACCCCCAATCAACTCCCAGATACTCACAGACCCACTTTGCCAAATTCGCGAACCAGAACACACATTCACATCTGGCGGCTATCAAGTAGATGATCTGTGTTGTTCCCTGTCGGTCCACTACATGACGCGCAGGGATTCAGGGTTCGAATCCCTCACGGCCTACCAGCGTTGACCAGCACATTCGCCTTCAGGCGGGTGCGCTGAAGTCGCTTACAGGGATACCTGACAGCCAACAGACATAACAGGCAACGCCACAACTAGGCGACGCCGGCCAGGGCGACTGCCTGCGCGTGTCTACTCCGGGGGTTTCGAAGCCGCCCGCCCATCAAGGATGGAGTTGTGCCACCAACAGTTCGGTCTTCATGTCAGTGAACGAACTAAAAGGGTGACCGCACCCAGCGCTCCAACTGCGTAGACCGCTTGAGCCGCACCTCGGCGGTCCACGACATGACGAAGGGGCCCACTTAGGAAGATTCCAGCAGTGGCGGCACACCCCAAGACAGCCGCTACGCCTAGATGTGAACGATCAATCTCATTAGCAGCAGTGAGAGTGACGACTGAAAGGGTTGTCATCATCAGCGCCCATCCGTTCAAGGTTGATCGAAATTTTGGACCTTGATAGTGGCTCATCACGAGCGCTAACGGGACGAGAGGTATTGCGGCAGTGATGCCCATAAAACCACCGACGGTCCCTCCAAGGGTCAACGTAAACCGATTTTGTTGCACGCGAACACCAGTTACCTGAAGGCTGATAGCGACTAGCAGAAGGAGGCCAATTAGAAAGCCGAGAGCGTCTTTGTTGACCGAAGTTAGAGTGATCGTTCCCAGCGCTATTCCAGGAAGTGAACCGGTTGCAGCCCATTTGAGCGCTGGAATGTCTATCGCTCTTCGTTCTCTCCACATAACTGCACCAGTAAAGAAAACTCCTTGCAGAAGCATTGGAATAGGAACAAATTCTGGATTGATCAAAACTAGGAACGGAACGGCAATGATCCCCCCACCGAACCCGAGTGCTCCACTAAAGGTCGCGGCAACGACCCACACGGCGAAGCCTGCGACCAACTCCCAAACAGCCATAGCCCCACTATTTCATATTGCGTCCATATTTCGTTGCAGGGGGGGGGATCCAATTCGGCAACTCTGGTCAGATCATTGACCTACCAGTAAGTTGATTGCACTTAATGCAGCCACGGCGTAGACCATCTGGGTAAATCCCGTCGGTCCACCAAATGACGGACAGGTCCGCTTAGAAAGAACCCGAATGTTGCCGCAAGCGTGAGGACAGCCGCTGCTCTCGTTGGGAGCGGCACCCTTCTTGTTCATTCGCTGGCATAAAGGTCAAACCAAGTTTTCAGCTGATGAGTACTACTTATTAGTGCTTATATCGAGTTCAGCCAAAAGCTTCTTCGAGCATTGATAAGACCTCTGAGGGGTTTCGTCGTTCCCGGATATCAGCATGGCGCCGACTGATGTTTTCCACGTGCCGGTCGTCGGTAAATACCCAGAAGGTGTCGTCAAGAATCGCGTTGTGCACTAGAGCGGCAACCTCGCTTGGCTTGAGGGCCATGTTGGCAAACTCCTCAAGAAGCGCTTCACGGGCTCTTTGTTCCTTGGCAGAGGGAGTCTTGGCAGAGCGATCCGAGAGACGCTCTGGTCGATTACGGTCCGACTGAACGATTTGGGTGTCCACAAACCCTGGACAAAGAGCGGTGACCCCGACCCCGGAGCCTGCGGCTGACAACTCGTTATAAAGGGTTTCGGCGATCGCAACTGCGGCGTGCTTGGTTGCCGTGTAAGGGCCAGAGGTGGGGTAGCAGGTGTGGCCGCACACAGAGGCAGTTACAACGAAATGTCCTTCATCTTTGGCAACCAGTTGTTCTAGAAAGGCGTCAATGCCGTGGATGATGCCCCATAGATTTACACCCACCACCCACTGCCAGTCGGCCAGCTTGAGTTCAGTCATCGGCCCGGCCGCACTCACACCGGCATTCAGGCAGACCACGTGCGCTGCGCCGTAGACGTCGTAGACCTCAGTGGCCAACTCTTGCATCGATTCGGCATCCGATACGTCGCATGGGACCCCAATAACCTCGGCACCAGCTTCGGCTAGACCAGCCAGTGCCGAATCAAGGGCTGGGGCTTCGATGTCAGCTATCGCCAGACGCATCCCCGCAGCGGCGAAACGGTGGGCAAATGCCAAGCCCATGCCAGAGGCGCCCCCAGTGATCACAGCTACCTTCCCGTTTAGGTCCTCCATCGTTAAACACCTTTCAAGATCTCAGGTTTCTATCGGACTGCTGGAGTTGTATACGAGGACTAGCCGGTTCAAGTCTCTCTACTATTCAGCGTCACTTTCGTGGGTTTAGCGGTAAGGCTTCCTTGTAGGTAAAGAGGTCTAAATTGCTTGTAATCGCTGTCAAGATTCACCTTCAGCTTAGGCAAATTTACGTCAAGTTGCCGATTGGGTCAGCAGGCAGATGGTACCCAATGCGGCTATCAAGTAGATGATCTGTGTTATTCCCTGTCGGTCTACTAGATGACGGACGGGGGTCGGGATGCTAATCCCTCATGGCCCACACATAATGGCAGGCCAGCGGCCTGCAGTGTTGTCATTTTCAGTACTAGCGCTCTCTGGGAGCAACGCTGGGAGCAAGCAGCGGAGAGTTTTCGAATCCTTATGGAGTAGTTAGTTGTCGTCCCGCTCGGAACCACAGACCGGAAATTCAGCGTCTCCGGGTCCTCGAAGTCCAGAACAACCGACCCGCCGGCACTCGGAGTCATCCTTGGAACTGCAGCGCGGGCAGGTGTTTGAGTTGGCTGTAGCCATGGCGCCGTCTCATTGCCGGGGTGACAGACTGGAATCGTGAAGAAGTACGAGGTCGTGGTCGCTGCGCTGCTCGTCGCCTCGGCATGCAGCAGTAGTGCCGAAACCACCACTACGGCGGCTCCCGCTACGACCCAGGCGCCGACAACAGCCACCGCTGTACCGACG
>CAWVUB010000129.1:0-5458 GCA_963933065.1 uncultured Acidimicrobiaceae bacterium
GAGATGTGATTTTCATGGAACCTCCTATGAGCGGCAGGCCCCCACGGTCAGCCACAGCGAAACAGTAGCGAATAAGACCGGCCCTCGTAGCCGAGATGACTAATAGCGTGCAAAGAGCAGAAAAAATATCGATATCTCACCGAGGACACGGTCGAGTAGAGCCACGTAGAGTGCTGCGATGCAGGGCAGCACAACTGGTGGTGACCGGTCTGCCATCGGTCGCCTCTCTGGCATCGGTGCGGTCCTCTGCTGGTCAACAGGCAACGTGATGGTGGCCCAGGTCGACATGCCGGGCCCTGTAATCGCCTTCTGGCGTGTGGTTCTTGGCACCATGATCTACGGTGCCGTCCATTACGCCACCGGCCGCCGTACCACCTGGGCTCAAGTCCGCTTGGTTGGCCCGGTCGCGGTCGCGTTCGCCCTGGAGATCGGAGTGTTCTTCGCCGCCCTCCACCACACTTCAGTAGCTAACGCCACCACTATCGGCTCATTGCAGACCGTCGTTCTTCTCTTCGTGGCGTCGGCGCGATTTGGTGAACGCATCGGTGTTGGACTGATGAGCGTGGCTGTGTTGGCAGTCGGCGGAGTAGCAGCGGTGATGTTTGGAGGAGGAGGTGATTCTGGCTTTCACCTGAAGGGTGACCTGCTGGCGTTTCTCGCCATGGTCTTTTTCTCTGCCTACTTCGTGCTAGCCAAAGAGGTTCGGAACCAGATCGATACGTTCACGCTTCAGACCCTCACCATGGCTATTGGATCAGTCGTACTCCTGCCTATGTCGGCTATCTCAACTGGCCGGATCCTGCCTGAATGGCCGTCGTGGAACCAGTGGGGATGGTTGTGCTTGCTGTTGGCCATTCCGGGTACTGGCCACTTCCTAATGAACTGGGCCCACCTCCATGTGAGATTGGGTCTAGCCGGACTACTAACGCTAGGGATCCCAGTGCTCTCCACCCTTGGCGCCTGGCTGACGCTCAACCAACGGCTGGGAATGGTTCAAATAGTGGGCATGGTTGTCGTGATGACCAGTTTGCTGTTTGTGATTCGCCACGAAACTCAGCTCCACGCCGTATAACCCAACGTCAGGTGTGATTGGCTAAGGCGATGACCCTTCGAACTCTCCAGAGTTAGCCAGATGAACCTAGGACGTCTAGTTCAAACGGGAATTGGCTTCGCAGACGATCCCGTCGAAAGTGGATCAGGGCCTCGTGATCGATGGAGAAGGTATCAATAGCCAGTGATTCCATGTCGAGAATAATAGGCACCCGACCCTTCTTGGTGCCCCGGATAGCATGTGGGATCTGCCCCAGTAGGGCCCCCCGCTGCTGATCTGGAAACCCCCATGGACGTGCGTGACACCATCATCGACGCAGTACGTATAGCGCTGGCCGATCTTGGTGTAGACCCCGTGCCTGCCATTGTTCAGCTTGAACGTCCAGCCAACGCAGATCATGGCGACTGGTCGACCAACGTGGCTTTGGCATCAGCCAAGGCGGCAGGCCTTAACCCGCGAGCACTGGGGATCCAACTAGTCGAACAATTGGAGATTTCACCACCACCACACGTGGTGGGAGTGGAGGTAGCTGGCCCCGGATTTGTGAACTTCCGGCTCGCTGATTCATGGCTACACGATGTGCTTGCTGACGTGGTTGTCGCGGGTAGCGAAGGATGGGCTCGGTCAGATGAAGGCCAAGGCACCCAGGTGATTGTCGAGTTTGTGAGTGCCAACCCGACTGGCCCATTGCACGCTGGTCATGGGCGGGGTGCCTGCTACGGCGATTCGATAGCCCGCCTTTATAGCCGTTGCGGCTTCAATGTGGTGCGAGAGTTCTACATCAACGACCGTGGGCTACAAATGGAGAACTTTGCGGCCTCACTTGCCGCTCGGGTTGCTGGGCATCCCGTGCCAGAAGATGGATATCACGGACAGTACATCATTGACTGGGCGGCAGAGATGGTCGCCGAGACTGATGCCGCTACTGACCCTATGGAGTGGGGTTACGCCAAGGCTCTGGGAGCGCATCGTGCAGCGCTCGAGTCTCTTTCCGTCTGCTTTGACTCGTGGTTCAGTGAACGTTCGATGATCGCCTCGGGTGCTATTGAAGCCACCTTGGCGGCCCTGCGGGCTGCTGGCGCCGTGTACGAGGACGGTGGGGCTGTCTGGTTGCGAAGCACCGACTACGGCGATGACAAGGATCGGGTGCTCGTGAAGAGCGACGGTGAGCCTACTTACCTCATGCCCGACGTTGCCTACCACCGTGACAAGTTCGATCGAGCCGACCTTCTGGTGAACGTGTTTGGTGCTGATCATCACGGCTACGTGGCTCGGATGCACGCTGCCATGGCCATGCTCGGTCACGATCCCGACAAACTAGAGATTGCGATCACACAACTGGTGAGCTTGCAGCGTGATGGTCGTGAGGTCCGGCTGTCCAAGCGGACTGGTGAGATGGTAGAGCTGGCCGAGGTGGTCGAAGACGTGGGAGCAGATGCGGCACGTTTTACTTACCTCCTCTTGTCGGTTGATTCTCCTCAGACGTTTGACTTGGACTTAGTTGCCAGTCAAGTCAACGAGAACCCGGTCTTTTACGTTCAATACGCTCATGCCCGGATCCACCAGGTCGTTCGGCGGGCCACCGATGTGGGGATCAACCGAGGGGATCTGATTGACGCCGACTTTTCGCTGTTGTGCCATCCCCGAGAACTTGAGGTGTTGCGCGCCCTGCACGAGTTGCCTGACGTGGTGTCACGGGCCTGTCGGGAGCGAGCCCCTCATCAGGTAACTACATGGGTACGCAACCTGGCAGCCTCGTTCCATGGCTTCTATCATGACTGTCGGGTGCTTGGAGAAGATGTAGATCAGTCGCTGACGATCGCCCGGCTCTGGCTTGCAGAGGGAACCCGGATTGGTTTGGCTGTTGCACTGGATTTGCTGGGAGTGAGCGCACCCACCGAGATGTGGCGCGACGACCCTGGCGACCAAGAACACGATCACGTCTCAACGAGCTGCTGATTATGGCCGGACCTGTCCCCACCTACCTGCTCCCTGACACAGCGGTCATTGCCGAAGACGGCCGCCTGTCCGTAGGAGGCTGTGATCTCGTGGACTTAGCCGACGAGTTTGGTACGCCGTTGTTCGTTTACGACGAGGCCCACCTTCGAGCCCGCTGTCGTGAGGCAGTCCGGGCGTTTGGCCCCGGTGTGGCATACGCGTCTAAGGCCTTCTTGTGCGGCGCCATGGCCCGACTGGCTCATGAAGAGGGCATGGACCTTGACGTAGCCACCGGTGGAGAGCTCTTCGTGGCCCGCAACGCCGGTATACCTGGAAATCGACTGGTCATGCACGGTAATAACAAGAGTGAACAGGAACTGGCCATGGCGGTCGAGGAGGGGGTGGGCCGCATCGTCGTTGATTCGTTTGACGAACTGGACCGTCTTGACGCTCTGGCTGCTTCCACGGGGACCAAACCGCGGGTGCTGTTACGCATTACCCCAGGGGTGGAGGCGCATACTCACGAGTTTGTGGCCACGGGCCAAGATGACTCCAAGTTTGGGTTTACCGTCTCCAATGGCTTGGCGACCGCTGCAGTCGAGCGAGCGAGAGCGGCTGGGTCAGTGGACTTAGTTGGGTTGCATGCCCACATCGGAAGCCAGGTCTTCGATGTGAGGGCATTCGATCGAGCTGTCGAGGTACTGGCTAGTTTCTCGGCACCGTTTGGCCTGCCGGAACTCTCCGTTGGAGGAGGCCTTGGTGTTCCTTACGTAGAGGGCGAATCTGCACCCTCGCTAACCGAGTGGGCAGCCGGTATCCGAGCCGTCTGTGACGAAGTCGGGGTTGTAGCCCGTGTCTCTGCTGAGCCAGGACGGGCCATAGTGGCGTCTGCCGCAGTCACTCTCTATCGCGTGGGCACCATCAAGGACTTGCCAGGCATTCGTACTTACGTATCCGTTGACGGTGGGATGAGCGACAATCCTCGCCCGGTGCTCTATGGATCAGGTTATGAGACACTGCTGCCCCGGGCCGCAGATGCTGAGCGCCGGAGAGCTGTGCGGGTAGTCGGTAAACACTGCGAGTCTGGAGACTTGCTGGTACGTGAGGGCTGGGTGCCTGACGACTTAGTGGTTGGCGATGTCCTTGCCACACCGGTCACTGGCGCTTACGGCTATGCCATGGGTTCCAACTACAATCATGTGTTGCGGCCGGCTGTGGTGTTCGTCACCGGCGGTGAGGCTCGGGTGGTGGTACGTCGCGAGAGTTATGCCGACTTGGTGTCCCGAGAGGCAATCGACCTCGGACCAAGTAAATCCAAGTCCTGACTAGCCCGTTCCGGCCACTACCGTCTTATCCATGAACGCCTCCTTATCCAGCACTAGCGACCACATCCGTATAGGCCTTCTTGGTTGTGGCCACGTGGGTGCCGCTTTGGCCTCGCTCATTGTTGAGCGTCGAGCAGTAATAGTCCGCCGCCAAGGCCTGGATCTTGAGGTCACTCGCATAGCGGTGCGTAACACGGCAATAGACCGTGGCGTACCGGTCAACACCGATGCTTTTACGACCGACGCTGCGGCTGTTGTTGCTGATCCCAACGTCGATGTGGTCGTCGAGGTCATGGGAGGTATTGAGCCGGCCCGTGAGTTGATAATGGCCGCTCTCTCGGCTGGAAAACCAGTTGTCACCGCCAACAAGGAGTTGCTGGCCAATTGTGGAGCCGAGTTGTACGCGCTGGCTGCTGACAACGGCGTTGACCTTTTATTCGAGGCAGCGGTGGCCGGTGCCATTCCGATCATGCGCCCGCTGCGCGAGTCGTTGGCTGGTGAGCCTATTCGTCGAGTTATGGGCATCGTAAACGGCACGACCAACTTCATTCTTTCTCGTATGACTGAGGATGGAGCCAGTTACGCCGATGCGTTGGTGGAGGCTCAGAGTCTCGGGTACGCCGAGCGCGATCCCACTGCGGACGTTGAGGGGTATGACGCTGGGGCCAAGGTGGCCATCATGGCCACCATCGCCTTTGGTGTCCGGGTGGTTGCTGGAGACGTCTACCACGAGGGCATTTCGGATATCTCCGTGGCCGACATTGAGTTCGCCGCCGATCTAAAACACTGCATCAAACTGCTTGCCGTTGCCGAGCAGACGACGGGAGACGACGGCCAGCTCCGGGTCGGTGTACGGGTGCACCCAACTTTGGTTCCACTAGATCATCCGTTGGCTTCGGTTAACGGTAGTTACAACGCAGTGTTTGTGGAAGGTGAGGCGGCCGGCGACCTCATGCTCTATGGCCGAGGTGCCGGCGGTAGGCCAACAGCCTCGGCCGTATTAGGCGACCTCATCGATGCAGCGGCCAATCTTCGCCGTGGTAGTGCTCCAGCCATCGGGACTCTTGAGCGTGCTCTTATTGCTCCCATCGATGATGTGACGTCCGCTTACTACTTGAATTTGGAAGTTGATGACCGTTCAGGC
>CAWVUB010000130.1:0-5436 GCA_963933065.1 uncultured Acidimicrobiaceae bacterium
CTCTGTGAAGACGATGGGATCGATCATCTTCGGCGTAGCGCCTCGATGCCCAACAAACATTTCCAGACTCCGCTTGGCGGCTGTTCATTGAGAAATGTCGAGACGAATAGGGCTCCCCGCGTCCTGAAATTCGATCAACTCAATCACGTTGCCATCCGGGTCACGGCCGTAGGTGGCAATAAGGCTTCCTGAACTTCCGGTGGATACTGGAGGGCAGTGAAATCTCATGCCTCCAGCCTGGAGACGTTTGTACTCGGCCTTGATGTCCTCAACCTCGAGACAAAAGTGGGTGTAGCCGTGATCACAGACAGGACGATCTGTCATGACTTCGGCTGGTGCTGGTGCCGAATATTCGAAGATCTCAATGTGGGTGTTAACGGCACGAAGCATCGCAGTGCGGGCCACCGTGCCATCTAGACCTACAAGACGATCGATGACCGGACTCTCTCTCCACTGGTTGCGATAGACCACCTCAAACTGGAAGTTGTCGCAATAAAAGGAGACGAGTCGATCAAGGTCTGGTGTCGACATGGCGACGTGGTGAACTCCTCGAATCATTTTGGGTCCTCTATTTCCTAGGATCGGGGATCTTGGTTCACTTGGCTAACAGAACAACACAATTTACTTTCGAAGAATCTGGCAACATGGGAGCAGTTCATTGAGTGACTTCGATGTGATCGTAATAGGCACGGGGGCAGCTGGCCTTGCGTCGGCAGCGTTACTAGCCAAGGAGGGAAAGCGCGTCCTGGCTCTTGACAGGAGTCCCTACCTCGGAGGCCGAGGCATGGCTACAGATGACGAGGGCTACAAGCTGAACCTTGGCGCTCACCTTCTGGAGGACCCCGGTTCAGGGCTCACGAAAATCTTCAAGCACCTCGGTATGACACTGGGCCATGGACCATCAAACACCGATATGCCGGTCTGGGACCATGATTCGGAGACTTGGGGATCTATCCGGGACAGGTATGCGGGTGATGGAGACAAGGACGATCTAAAGGCAGTTATCCAAGCACTCCTCGATACCCCCTATGAAGAACTGGACCGCCTCGACGATCTGCCGATGCGAACATGGCTTAAGAGGCACACCAGCAATCAAGGAGTCATCGATCTCTTCGAATTCATCACCGTGATGGAGTGCATGACCGAAGACTGGTGGGATCACTCGGCCAGCGACAACCTCTTCAATCGGAAAATGCATTACGAAGAAAAAAGGACAGCCGCTTACTCGTTTTGGCCAGAGGGCGGTTGGGACAAGTTGTTCTGCGACCTGCGCGATGCAGTTGTAGATAATGGCGGAGTGGTCGAACTCGGCAGGCCTGTCAGTCGAGTTCTGATCGAAAGTGGCTCAGTCTGCGGGGTTGCTTTGCCAAGAGTTGGGGCCTCCCTTCATAACGAGATCTTCCACGATGAAATAGTTAGTGCTCCAGTAGTGATTTCGACTCTCCCGGTCTGGAATGTGCTTGATGTGATCTCTGAGAGCCATCTTCCCGACTGGTACGTCGACCAGATCAGAAACCTCGCTCAGGACCGGTGGCGTGTTTCATACGCTCATCTTTCGATTGCTACAGCGGAGCCAATACCGGTCCTAGATCGGCAGGAAATCGCTACCTGGCTTCACGCACCCATAAGCCGAACTAGTGGATTCATGTTCGAGCAGACCGCTCTCGACCCTTCTGTCGCTCCTGACGGCAGATATCTCTACGTGATGGGTTCCATGCTCCACAAGCACAACCGCGGACGGGACACCGAGTTCATCAAGGAGAAATTTGACGAGTTTGAACGAGAGGTGGAGATCATGTGGCCTGGCCTCAAAGACAATGTCTTCAAGCGTCGCACCTACGTGTTCGATCCTTCATTCGGAGTCATCCAAAAGCCTGGGCTCGTTGGCAAATTCCGCCCGAACTGGAAGGCCCCCAACGTCGAAGGGCTCTACTTCGCGAGCGAAACGTTCCAATCTCGGGGCATCGGTATCGACAGGGCGGCTCGCGCAGGCCTGTCGTGCGTGGAGGACATCCTCGGTAGACGCTTGTGGCCGTTAGAAGAGGGATGGAGGTACTAACGCACTTCTTCCCTAGAGAATGACCGACGCTTGGCCGGCCATGACGATGTCACTATTCTCAAGGTCCCCGCGTACCAGTTGGACATCGCAGGTGGCGAGTTCGCCATCTGCGACTTGATCGATATCTGTGATTCTCCCCACTACCGTCAGCCGGTCCCCAGCAAAGACATTCTGATGAAACCGGACCTTTAAACCTCTGAATCGCGCTATTCCACCGATCCAGCTAACGAGGGCATTCACTACATAGGCCATGTTGTTAGGGCCTTGATTGATCGGCTTGCTTCCCAGACCCAACCTCTCCACAGCGCTCAGATTCCAGTGAATCGGGTTGGGGTCTTGGAGGAGAACCGCCATGGTCTTCATCTTTTCAGCATCAACGATCCCCACGTCGTAGTGCGGAAACTCGAAACCAACGGTGGGACTATTGGTCGTCATCGTTTAGCTCCCGGGGGAATATGAAGGAGTTTCTTGAAACCCCTACCAACTCGTTGCCGTCATGCAGGTTGAGTTCGAAATCGACAAGGTCGAATACCCCCAACTTCTTACTGTTCTTCCGTTCGACTCCGGTCACCTGGCCTGAAACGGCATAGGTCGAGCCCGGAACCAGTGGCTTCTTGATGTCGATCGCAGCTTCGCCGAACATCACGCCGTCGTCGGATGTAGCACCGAAGATGGCGAAGAGTTCTTCGAGGGACACTCCCATGGTGTTCAGCGCGGCGTAGTAGCAGAACATCGGATGGGCGAAGTCGTTCTCGTCGTTGGGCGCCCCAACGGCATCGTTAGTTAACCAGTTCTTGTAGGGCTCCAGAAGGTATTCACCGCCTGGGAGCTGGTAACCCACCCTGCTATTGAGATCCTCTTCGCTTAGCACCGCAGCCTCTCCAACTTGCTAACCCAACTTCCACTTTCAACCACCGGCTCTCCTGGAACGGTGGCAGCAGACCCTGCCCCAACCAAGTCTCAGATCAACTCGACAAGGCTAAGGACGACGCTAGGGACCCTAATCGCAGATCAACCAACCGGTTGGTAGTGTTGTGCTATGGGAGATTCTGGGGCTAGTAGGAGAGCACCGAGGCCGGCGGACCCTCGACCTGAACTCCTAGAGGCAGGTGGAAAGCTGCAAATTCGTGGGGGTCGTTGCAGTTCCTGCGGTTTGGCCAGCACCTTTGTGCCGCCAATCTGTTCCTGTGGTCAGGCCGACAGCGTTCAGCCTTGTGGATTCGGACCCGGAGGGTCAGTCTTCAGTTCCACCATGCTGGAGATTCCGATGCCTGGAAGACCCCCTCCTACGTGTTTGGCCTACATTGACCTAGACGATGGACCAAGAATCCTCGCTCGTGTGGAGACTGGCGATAGACCGCCGCCGACACCCGGCGACAGGGTGTCTCTTGATGGTAAAAATGACCTGGGAGACTTGGTCGTCGTGCCCGATGTGGAACTGGTGTCGGCGAACAAAAGCGTAAGCGATGAGTGAAATCGCGACGATCTGCGGCGTAGGAACAACAAAATTCGGCAAGCAACCAAACGTGCCGGCCAGAGAACTGGCGTGGGAAGCAGTTAGCGAGGCGATTCGGGACGCAAAAATCGACCCGAAACAAATCGACGCTGTCTTCGCTGGGACCGTATTCGGTGATCCCGGTGTAGCGACTCGCTCTCTGCAACAACTCGGTATCGACGGGGTCCCAATAATCACCATCGAGAACGCATGCGCCAGTTCGACATCGGCATTTCACGAGGGCTGTGCTTCCATCTCGACAGGGCGATATGAAACAGTTCTCGTCTTCGGGATCGAGACCATGACAGCCTCTTTTTCAGGCGCTATCTCCCCCATCCTTTCGGATCCTGAAGGGGCTCAGGGTTTCGCCATGCCGGCCCTATACGGCATGTCTGCCACTCGATACCAGCATGAGTTTGGCGTGACCGACTCGCAACTGGCAGCAGTCTCGGTCAAGAACCACCGTCACGGCCGACACAACAGTCGAGCCCAGCACCAGATGACGCCGACCATTGAAGAGGTCCTTGGAAGCCCGCTGATCTCCTCGCCCCTGACTCTCCTGCAGTGCTGTTCAATCGCTGACGCCGCCGCCGCCGCGATCCTGCGGCCCTCTGGAACCCCGGGAGGAGTTCGGGTCCGGTCTTCGTCGCTCAAGAGCGGCGGCCTATGGGATCAACGATCAGAACTTGTGTGGGGATGGCAGATCGTCGCCGACACATCGCACGACGCCTACGAACGGGCCGGCGTATGCGCTCAAGATATCGACGTCTTCGAAGTCCACGATGCTTTCACCATTGGAGAGATCATCACGACAGAAGCTATTGGCCTAGCCGAATTGGGTGGCGGCGGACACCTCGTCGAATCGGGCCACACATCCATCGGTGGAAGCCAGCCGGTCAACCCTTCGGGAGGACTACTCAGCCGCGGCCACCCTCTAGGAGCGACCGGTCTGGCTCAGATAGCCGAGATTACTTGGCAGTTGCGCGGTGATGCCGGTCCAAGACAGGTTCCAAACGCCAGACTGGGAGTGGTCGAAACCATGGGTGGCGGAACTGCCGGCATCGACGGGAACGCCTGTGTGGTCACAGTTCTTGAGGGTCCCGCATCACAGGGAAGTTCTGCCTCCACATGAGCACCGCTGTCGACGACGAGGTTCTGAGGCCAGACCGGGTCCAAGACCCGCACCCCTACTTCCGCGTCATGCGCGAGAACGATCCCGTTCATTGGAACGAGAAGTACCGGGCCTGGTTCATCCATAGGCATGACGATGTAACGGAAGCTCTACGTGACAGCCGGTTCTCGTCTGCACGCATCCAGCCTGCGCTTGACCGACTCAGCCCTGAGCAGAGAGATGAGCGCCAACCGACTTACGACGTTCTGATGGATTGGCTGGTCTTTAGAGACCCGCCGGACCATACGAGACTGCGGAAGCTCGTGAGTAGGGCATTTACGCCACGCTCTGTCGAATCCTGGCGCTCGAGGGCCACACAGGTAGTCGACGAAACCCTCCACGGACTAGCCAATCGGAGTTCAGTCGATCTCATCACCGACTTCGCCTACCCGATACCTGCAGTGGTGATCGCCGAAATCATGGGTGTGCCTCCCAACGACCGAGACATGTTCAAGGAATGGTCTGATGCCGTCATGGTGCTGGTGTTCGGGGCGCGCGGCCTTGAGGATCGCCGGCAGAAGGCACAGCATGGCCTACTGGAACTGGCGGCCTACCTCGGCGATTTGGTCAAGTTCCACCGCGAAAACCCCACAGAAAACATCATTGGCAATCTGATCACCGCCCAAGAGGGCGACGACAGGCTTTCGGACCAGGAAATTGTCGCCAATCTTGTCCTATTCCTATTTGGCGGTCATGAGACGACCACCAACT
>CAWVUB010000131.1:0-5428 GCA_963933065.1 uncultured Acidimicrobiaceae bacterium
AGCGCGTCGGTCTGGGGGACCGAAGGTCGGAGGTTCAAATCCTCTCAGCCCGACAAACAAATGCCCTGTTTGAATAGGCGTTTCGACGTGGCTGGGGTTTCTTGGCGGACAGTGGAAGTTCGTTCAGGAGCGGTCCGACCAGTCAGGGGGGCGCGAGAAGATCCCCGTAGGTGGCTTCTAGGCGTTGAGCGAGCACCTCGTCAAGGACTGGTATCTGGCCGGCTTGTCTAGCTGGGAAATGACGACGCATACGGTCGAAGGTCAACCAAGTAGTCGCCCACCTCTGGTAGCACTTCGTCTCGGACAATCTTGAGAACGGGTGGGGCTTGATCCCTCTCGGTTTCTCTAAGTAGTAGGCGAATGTTCGGTTTGGCAACCCAGTCATGGGCTAAGTCTGAGGTTGTGGAGTAGGTACCGAGATTCGGCCTATTCTTCCAAATCTCTTGGTGGTTAATAATCAATATCCGATCGTGAACTGATGGATCATAGGTGGCTAGAGAGTCAAGGAGAAAGTCCTCCTTCGAGACAAACGGCTCAATGAATGTGTGACGAATATTTGTTACCGCCAGATATGCGGTGAGTGGAAGTAGTAATGCAAAGCATGTAGTAGGGATTGTCGTACCACACAATCTCATGATGTTGCGAGGTCTGGACGGAAGCCATCTCGCGCCACGTTGGATCAACCAGTGGAACGCAGCACACACGCTTCCCCAGGCGAGCACAGTCAGCCCTACCATAAAGCGGTAATCAATCTGGTTGTCGGGCACGACTAGATGAGCAGTCATGGTGAGTGAACAGCACACTCCGATGGCACAGAGTGTTCCCAGTCGAGAGAGCGCTGGTCCCCTCAGCGCAACGAAGAGTCCTATGGCGGTTACTCCGAGTACCGGTCCGGCGGTGAGAAGCGCATTCAATGGTTCGGGACTTCTGATGTTGAAGGGTCGGGCAGCGACGACGACAGGGTGTGAGACGAACCAGAGGATCTTTTCGACTGCCTCCTGTTGAGACGTGATGATCTGCACTCGAGTATCGACGGGGATACCACGAATGTTTCTGGCGAGCGGTGCGATGAGTAGGGAAGCCAGTCCGGTGCCGACAACGAGATAGCCAAGTCGCAGGACCGCTCGGAACGCCTGGCGTGGCCTCATTCGGAGAACGAGGATCTTCAGGCCGAGAGGCACCCAGCAGAACATTGCCGCCGGTGGGTAGGAGAGCATCGCCAACGTCATGCCTCCGATCGCTGCCACCCGTGAAGTTCGGCGGTGTGATTGAGTCGTCTCGATCCAGAAGGACCCCGCTAAGGCAGCCATTAGCAAGACCCAGGGATACGTAAACGTCGTTGCCCAGCCGGCGTAGAAGTGGAACGGCGGAAGGAATGCAACCGACGTTGCCCAGAGAACGGCATTGCGAGGTGAGACGCCCCACTTCATGAGGAGGTGAGAGAGGAGCATTGAGATCGCTGCGATGCCGACCACACCGATTACGCGAAGTACCGCAAGATCATCGATGTTGCCTGGGAATACTGCCTCATGCAGGAGGCCTAGGACGGGTCGACCGTCAGCGTAATACTTGGCGAAGTCGCCACTTTCCAGGTACGGGTAGTCGTCACTCCAAGCAGAACGACGAACGGCGTTCGGCAGGTAAACGGCCATTGTCATCAAGGCTGGGAGCAGGGCAGGGGCCATGCGCCCTGCGGGGAGGCGAGGCTTCATGCGGGGCATGGTTGACCGGTCAACTATGTCTTTCGCTCCGCCGGCGAAGGACTTCTAGGCGGAGAAGGTCTATTGAGGCCCTCGTCATCGATCTGACCGTCAACTTCGACTCGGGGACCTCGTACCATTTCTCAAGTGGGACCTCCCGGATCCCAGGATCGGAGTCGTGCTCCTTCTCTTTGGAGTACGAGAGGAGTCGGTCCAGTAACTCGACGTCGAAGATCCACCGTGTTTCAAAGGGTATGGACAGTGCTTCTCGCAGTCGCTCGTCGACTCTGAACATCTTTACCCCGCACTGGGTGTCATAGATCTTTTCGCGAAGCATGAGAGCAGCAAAGGTGGCGAACACCCTGCTCAGGTAATGGCGTGGCATCGACCTCTCCACGTTCATGCCCATGAGACCAACGCGTGCGCCAGTCACTACTCGTGTATTGGGTGACCCGAGGAGCCGATCGAACAATCGGAGCAACTCTTCTGGGGGAGCCGCCAAGTCGGCATCGATGAAACCCACCACCTCCGCTCCACCGTCGATCGCTTGGAGCATGCCTAGTCGGATGGATTCGCCCTTACCTCGATTCTCAGGGAGCGAGAGCGAAGTGAGTTCCGCATGCTTGGTTAGCGCTGCTTCTATGATCTCTGGAGTCCTGTCAGTGCTTCCGTCGTCCACGAAGAGGACGGTTACCCCTGCCGCTGTGAGGGTAAGGAACCTTTCTGGATCAAGACGACGGGCCTCGTTGAAACACGGCACGACTGCTACCGCAGAGACTGGTGGATTTCCGGAGTTCTTCATTTAGTTGAGGTGGAAAGTTGCTGGGCAACGGACGGTTCGTCGTTGGACCTGGAAACCCCGACCGTCACTGAATCTTGAAACTTCAAGGGCGATCAGCTCTGACCATGGACGTTTGGGCGCCGGCTCCCGAAGTTACGACCTTTCGCTGCAGGAAGGACCGACCCGTGCGAAGATAAAGTTGGCGGGAAAGTGGCCACGAAAACAGTGTGTTTGTGGTCATAGCGCACTCATAGGTACACCGACACTTCGTCTCGTCAATCCAAGTACGGAGTTCCTGGGCCCGCCGTGACGTGACGATCTCCCGGAAAGTCTCGACACCTTTATGGCTCTCTTCCGGTGGCAGTCCAGTGTCTACCCGTCCTAGTGAAACCGGCACGGGGCCAGAAGGCGAATCGGAGTTGCGGAGAGGCTGTCCTTTACGCTGGGTACCCGATATCCAGCCGAGATTCTGGTTCGGGTCGAGAATCTCACACGCCGAGACAGCTCCGTCCTCGTTGATGACGTAGCTGAGGGTTCCGGCGGTGCAGGGTGTGACGAATGCATCGTCACGAGCTACTCGAAGAATCACCTCGCTCTTAAGAACTTCCTTCGCAGCAAGGAACCTTCGACCTGCAAACCCATAGTGGGCAAGTCGGCCTCGTTCAAGGTGCTCTTGGTAGACCGCGGTTGCTGCCTCGTATGCGTCGAGCACGTCTGGCGGGATTGGAGGATGCTCAAGGCTGTGGTAACGAAAGAGGTTTATTGAAATGGCGTTTGGCTCAAGTTCGCGGACAATTTGATCGATGAACTGAGAGGCCACCGGAGCATTCTGGGGCATGACCGTCGTGATCACGTTCAGGTGAAGTTCCGGGTAGAGCGACTGAAGGGGCTTAAGCCGCGCGAATGCCTCGAATGCACGCTTGAAGGAATCCTTGCCTCGGATCTCATCATGGACGGATTCGGGTCCATCGAAGGAGAAAAAGACCACGAGGTTACCCCCGTCCATTTTTTGCAGCGAGCGAAGGACCGTTAGGTAGGTCCGCTCGACGAACCAGCCGTTGGTTGGGAAAGAGAACACTTTTGGTCGGCATCGCTTTTGGACTACCCCGACCACATCGGCGAGATCGCTGCGCAACACTGGTTCCCCACCCGCAAGGGAGTACCAGAGCACTGGTCCGATGTCTTGAGTTGTCCGCTCCAGGGTGTCCAGTGAAATTTCACCAGGATTGGGGGCGTCGAGGCTCTCCTTGTAGAAGCAATGCTCACATCTCAGATTGCATCTAGCAGTGACGAAGTGGACGATCTGGACCGGCATCCCGGAACGGGACATGACCCGAATGCCTGCTCTTACCCAGTCCAGAGCCCTCAACGCATGCCGGAACAGTCGGCGCGCGATCCATGAGAGGAAGCCAACGGCTAGTCCCGTTGCCACCGCCCACGAGACTGCAGGCCACAAGACCAGGCTGGTTCCCTTCACCTGCCAGCTAGTCCCCCTCAGGACCTTGGGCCACATGGCGGTAGGAGCTGCTATCAGGGTTCCCAAGAGGGCGACCTCGGTTGGGCCGAAGCCTCCTATCAGGACGAGCCCGCCGGCCACTAGCGGCAGGAGGCAGCCGGCTACTAGGCAGGAAAGGAGTGTTGGACCAAGTCCGACCCGGGAACTTTCGAAGACGCCCGGATATCGGCGTCGAGCCAGAAACCCGTTGAAGCACTTCACCGCATAGTCCCTGAGTAGCGAAACAAAGGTGAACTTCTTCAGGTGAATTGCCTGGAATTCCTGAGCCACCGTTACCGGACTTCCGTAGTGGCTAGATCGGGCAGAGAACTCAAGATCCTCGTAGGTCTCCAGTTCTGGGTTGAACCCACCTACTAGCGCGAATAGGTCACGCCTGATCAGCATGTGGGATGTCGAAGTGAAGGAGGTACCGCCAGGTCGTCCCTCCCGCCGGCCAGCTCTCAACAAGCGATATCTGAGAAATGCGTCCTGGAACTCGTCGATCGCACCTCTTTTTGGGCTGCTGCTCACATAGACGCCACAGATGGGGTCCGAGTCCCCCGACCGCAACCTCGCGTCGATGAACGCGATGGCGTTGTCGGTGAGTTCGACATCCGAATCGACGAAGAGAAGGAAGTCACTTGTGGCACTCTCGGCGCCGTGGTTCCTTGCACCCGCAGGCCAGGTCCGGCTGGGAAGTCGTTTCAGCGTTACGGTCGCGTCGAGGATCACCGGCTCGTCTGGAGACGAATCCACAACAACGATTTCGTCGGGATCAAGCTTCTGGGCGGATTCAAGTACACGGGCCAGATGAACGCTCTGGTAAGCGGGAATTACCACACTGAGAGTTGCTCGGGGGGTGGAAATGAGAGTCACTCGTGAGGTCCTCCACTCGGGTAACTAGGCCCAACGGGTTTGAGTTTAGTTCTGTTTCGAAGGGTCAGTTCTTCATCTGACGAACTTCTCCGGGCAGTATTCCGTGAATCCAATTTCTCCGAGTCGCACCTCGCGGTAGCAAACCTCGCTGAGGTGAACGCCGTTAAGCCATGCTTCTTTGAGGCAGACCTCGTCAGGGCACGTCTCACCGGGAGAACCTCGGAGGAGTCCGTCTGAGGCATCTGGACTTAGCCGGGAGGGATCTCTCTGGGGCGGATCTCTGCCTGGCGAAAGCCAATGAGGGCACCACCTGGCCGGAGGGTTTCGATCCGGTAGCCGCCGGAGTGATCTTCGACTAGGCCGCTATGGCAGGCCAGAGGCGGTTTACGAGCGTTTGCCCAGTTCAGCGGTTTGGGGTGTATCGATCTGTGGGACAGAAGGTCGGGAGTTCAAATCTCTCCAGCCAGACAAGAAGAATCTTACTTTGGTAAGTGTTCCTGACTGTCCGCTAATCCCTGTGAAGGACGATCTCTATAGTTTCTGACGCAGGACGACATGAAACTCTTAGGGCTGAGC
>CAWVUB010000132.1:0-5346 GCA_963933065.1 uncultured Acidimicrobiaceae bacterium
TAAATAGATCACCGAGAAGGCCTGCCGGGTCGGACAACATTCCAAAGATGATCCCAAGCACTCCATCTCCGTAGTCCTTAAACGCTCCGAGATGTGGGTAGTTCCCATCGCCTAGCAGGGGTTGCGCCACAAACGACATAGCCAAAAACCAGATCAGTCCGAAAGTGGCCAATGACCAACCTCGGGTGCGGTTGTCCTCTCCCACTAGGACTAGGCCAAGTGCTGCAACAGCCAAGCCGAGGTCGGCCCGAGTCGAGACCACCACGAGGACAAGAGCGACCAACCACCACCGCCGCTCAGACCGAGACACCAAATAGGCCGCCATCAGCGCTGGGATAGCAATGGCCTCAGGATGAAATCCCGCCAGATTTAAATTGTGGACTGACGGATGGAGAGCGTAGGCGGCCATGAGTGCTGAGGCAGCGCCGATCCGAAGGTTGGCAGGCCCTCTAGCAATACGCCATATGGGTACCACAGCAAGGGAAAGCGCCAGAGATTGCAAAACCAATAGCGTCCCGGCAGGTGGTGCCACCCGCAAGAGCCAAGCAATCGGCCAGAACAGCCATGCAGCCTGATCAGCGAAGATGTGGTGACCAAGATCCGTCACCACTGGGTCAAAACCACGGTCCATCAGATGGGCTGCTTGGAGATAGTGGCCAAGATCAGGACCTATACCCAGGTCACGGTGCCGGGCTAAGGCCAGCAGCGATAGCACAAGCGCCAAAGCCAAAGCGCTGACATAAGGGATGATCCGGTCGCCGGCTTGGGAATCCATACGCGCCTGCCAGCGCAACATCCAGATGTCGAGACGACGTCGAAGCGACACAACAGTCGTCACCACAGTCTCTCCTGTGCGTTCCAAAGACTGGGCAGTTCGTTCCAGTGAAGGGGTCGGTCTCACCAGAGCACCCCTTGAGCAAGTCGCGACATGTCTGTCGCCCCCCGAGCATCAGGACACTGCTTGGGCTGAACTTTGCCAACGGTGGCTCGAATAACAGGCTTCAAGAGTTCAACACCCTTGTTCTTTGCATCATTCACATGACTGTGAACGGCGTAACGCGAGATAGTCCCGTCTGGCGCTGGAGTCAAAAGTTCCTCGTAAGCGGAGCGAGGACAACTATCTGCACCCAACCAGATATCCCAGTTCTCAGATTCAAGAACAGTCGGCATCCGGTGGTGGACTGGTGACAGGTCGCCGTTGGCCGGCACGGTGATGATGGTGCAGGTCGTAACTGGATTAGGACCACAGCCGCCATCGGAAAGGCCTTCCTCCTCAGCATCGACCCAGCTCTCCCAGAGTCCTGCCAGAACCAACGGATCACCATCAGAGCGGTGAAAGTACCAAGGTTCCCTTAACGGTCGATTACCAGCACCCCACTCGTAGAAGCCATCGACTACGACAAGGCAACGGCGGTGCCGAAAGGCAGCACGGAAGGACGGCTTGTCAGCCACTGTCTCAGCGCGCGCATTGAACATCCGGTCCCCAACCCTCTGGTCCTTAGCCCATGCGGGAAGGAGTCCCCAACGCGCTGTGCCAAGAAGGCGAGCGCCACCGTCGGGATCACTCCACGCAATCGGCAACCTGCGGGATGGGGCGACATTGTGATCAGGACCTTCCAGCACATCCACAATTGCGTCAATCCTTAAGTGTTTACTCAACTCTTCAGGACCCGACGCGGTCACCACACGGCCGCACATATTTGACACCGTACCGGGCGCAATGCTCTCACTTCGGACCACCACCGACCTCTTGGCCCAAATTAGATATTGACATCACCTCAGGTCAGGGTGCACTCACCAATGGTTTCACCAATCTCGACTCGCACCACATCTCCAGAGCCACCTCCGAAGGCAGGGACCGCAACTCCCATGTTGCCTGCCGGGTCCGTCACCGTCATCGCACCCCGTACCGCAAGGATCTCCCACTTCGAAGCCGCATCGGGAGCGGCCTCTACGCCAAATCGAATCGCTTCCGCCCAGCCCAAACCACCCTCGTCCAATTCAACCTCGCCCTGTGGTATCTCAACACCCAGCATCAAGACTGAACGACCCACGCACGTCACTGGTGCAACCCGCCCACGCAATCCATCGGGACATGCCCCCTCTTCAACTTCGTGGAAAACCACATCCAATGGCCGGAGCATGTCAGTAACAACAGAAACCCGAACACAAGCATCCGCCCACCAATCTTCCGGCCCTATGAGGGCAACCTGCCCACCTCGATGTTCAAAAACGGTTGCCAACAGCACACCCCGACGGATCGGCAGTTCAGAGGCAGGCACGTCAATACGAATACGGCTCTGCTGAGAACCGCCGCCTTTTAGAACGGCCACCACCTGATCGGCTACTGCAATGAAACTTGGTTCGGCAACTGGTGGGCCACCTTCTATTCGACCAGTTGCTCGACTATCGACCACAGAAACTGCTGAGCCGGCGAACCGCAAGGAGCGATCCAAACGGTCCTCGGGCTCGTCGATCAAAACGACACGAGCCGCAAAGCCAATAACGACCAACAGGCCCAGTAGAAGGACCCCACCAAACACCCGCTTGCGTAAGCCGACTTGAAACTCCCGTAAAATGCCAGCTTCATCTCGACGCTCAGCCCGAGAGCGGGGGCCAAACGCCTCGGAGCGATCACCCCCACTGAGAAGGGTTGCCCACTTAATCACCGTACTTTCGGGAAATCGAAGAGCTAGGTCAGCAAACGCTGCCTCTTCTTCTGGCCCGAACAGCAACAGTAAATCGTTTTCCCGAAGGAACTCCACTGGATCCTCGCGTTCAACGAGGTCACGGCCTCCTGCCAAGCGGGCAAGGAAGCCTCGGATCTGCCGGTCGGCTTCGACCTCGGTCCAACGCCCCCCTGAAGGAACTGGCATCGCAAGTAACGGGGAGGCCTTGTCAGAACTCTCCCGGAAGAAAGCGGACCTTCGGCCTCGAAGCTCCGCTGACACCTCAGTCCCAGCCTCAGCGTTGGTTCGCTCTGGGACCATCTCAGAATCTGAGGGATCGGTGGAGTCCTCGGACGCTGACATGGCGCCGACGCTACGCGACTGATGGACCACCTCTCGGGCACCGGGAGAAATAATGTACGTCAACTAATTCACCGTTCGCCGCGCCGGACTGGTGCCCTGGGCCGCATAATGTCCACCGACGTATAGATAAGCCCAGAGACACTTCATGATTAGCCAACTCACGACCCCCACTGCGCTCTCCGCAGCCCTTCTTCTGATCGCCGTCTCGTGTGGAGCGGGCGACGCCGGGCAGTTTCCATTCACAGAGCAATCTCAGAACACCGCAGCCCAAAGCACCACACCCTCCGCTCCCGGTTCGATTCCATCTGGAAGCACTGAGGTTCCTCAGACCACATCTCCGGCGAGTACGAGTACCTCTGCGCAAGAACCAATCGAATCGATTTCTTCAACAACTACCGAAGGACACGGCGGCGACAATCAGGAAACGAGGGCTCTTACCGACGGCGCCCTCGACAACGGGAGTTACCTCGATCCTCGCGGCCCCCTGTACGAGAACTTTCAGAAATCCTTCGACCGGGAGGAACGCTTCTCAGGACTCGATGTCTTCTGTCGACCGACAACCTCAATCCTCGACGAAGAGCCAGTAGTTGTCGAGCCAGGTGTAACCGAGTCCTCGATTGTGATCGCCCAGATTGAAACCCGACTCGACGAGCTCGCCAAAGTGGGGTTTGGGGTGCCGATCGGCGAACCCGGCGCCATGATTCAAACCTTTGTAAACATTGTGAACGACACGTGTGGTGGGATCCACGGACGATCTCTGGACCTTCGCACCGTCAGCGTGTCAGCCCTTGGGGGCGGAGTGCTCGACATAGATACCCTCCGAGAGGCAGCCTGCCTTGAAGCCGTGGAGGTTCACGAAGCCGTCGCAGTGTTAACCATCACGCCAATTCCAGGTACGGCGGCTAGTTGTCTTACCAGACGCCACAGGGTCTCACATCTTGCTGTCCGCGGCATTTCCGATCTTGACCTTAGTAAGGGTCGGGGTCTATTGCAGTCCATGGAACTCGGCGACAGATCCAGTCTGGATCTTGCTGTGCGAACAGCCATAGAACTCGATCTACTCGAGGGAACAACAATCGGTGTAGTGGTGCCCGATTCGCCTCAACGATCCGATGACCTGATTGAGGCAATCATGAACCCACTGGCTGGGTTAGATGTGTCCGTTGCTAATTACCAATTGGGATGTGATGGAACGACAACGTGTCGTGTGGGCCTAGACACTGCGGTCGCAGCGATGATTGCCGATGGGGTCGACGTAGTCCTCCCACTACTTGACATGACGTCTCTACCGTGGCTGATATTGGAGATGCTTTCCCAAGGCATGCCTCGGCCGTTGTTTATCCAATCAGGACTAGATGGACAGGGGCTAGACGCTGTGGCATCTCGGGTCGCCGAATTCGGCGGCACACCAGCAGGCGCCTATTACAACGGTGCTGTGGTGGTGGATGGATCTGCTACTGGTGTTCAGCGAGTAGCCGGAGCAGAACGCCGTCCTTTCGATCAGATCTGTGTCGAGGCTTGGACTAAGGCCTCAAACATGCCATTACCCGCCCCAGAAGATACATCCGACGACGTCCATCGAACGGTCGTAGAGGCGTGCAGTCTGGTCCGTTGGGTTGCTAGGGCAGCCGAATCGGCGGGACCTAACCCATCTCGGTTGGCTGTTCAGGTCGCTCTAGCCGCTGTAGGACCGCTCGACGTTCCAGACATGCGGCCGACAACAATTGACGGTAGGCGCTGGCGAACTGTGCAGGTGCGCCGCTACGAGCATCCCTGCCAACATGGAGTCGGCTTCGGTGTTTCCAATGGCTGCCTGGTGCCTGACGGAAAGCCGGTGGTCTTGGACAGGGCTGGTGTGCCTGTTCCTCCCGATGGTCCATTCAGCAGGCCCCCCCACGAGG
Organism: uncultured Acidimicrobiaceae bacterium; assembly: GCA_963933065.1. Classification (GTDB taxonomy): domain Bacteria; phylum Actinomycetota; class Acidimicrobiia; order Acidimicrobiales; family MedAcidi-G1; genus UBA9410. The sequence goes on from CAWVUB010000132.1 coordinate 4,934, forward strand.
TGACCGTATTTGTGGCCAACGGTTCGAATATTGGTGGACTGGCCGGAAAGGTCTCCAAGATTCTTGACGTTGACGGGTACGAGACGACTCGACCAGGAAACGCTCTTCGGGCCGTAACATCGACAATTTTTTACAGGCCTGGTTTTCTAGGTGACGCCATGGCTGTCGGAGCGACCCTTGCTCTGCCCAGCAACGTTGTTGCGGTAACGGACGAGAGTGGCTTCGTCCCCGAAGCCTCCGTGGAGCGCTCCCTTGCTTCTGATGTCATCGTGGTCATTGGTTCCGCTGACGCCCTACGTCTTGCCAGCGCTGGCTAGTTGAGCCCTCACCTCCCCAACACCAAGAACAAATTTGGGACAAATGCGACTTCTCATCACTTGTTCAGCGCCGATCCGCTGAACCACCAACACCTC
>CAWVUB010000133.1:0-5280 GCA_963933065.1 uncultured Acidimicrobiaceae bacterium
ATCCCGTTTCTGCGCAAGTCTTACAAAGAGCAGATCGCAGAACGATGAAACAACTGCGCAGCTACTCCAAGGCGGCCGGCATCCACGGCACGCTCCTGACGGTAATCATCGTCTCGTCGGTGCCCTTCTATTGGGCGGCACAGACATCGATCAAATTCACCCGCGACACCATCAAAAGGAAGCCCACCCTCTGGGGATTCGACGTTACTGCTGACCCCTATCGCAAGTTCTGGTTTGTCAACGAAGAACAGAATATGTGGGCCGTCGGGCTCTTCTTCCTGGCCCTTGGTGCGGTTATCGCTGCGATCTTGTTCATCCGGAAGCGGTGTGAAACGACGTGGCCCTTGACGCTTGCAGTACTGGGGTCCCTCTGGGTGGCACTCAATCTGTTCCCGAAGACCTTCGACATGAATCGGGAATTCGATTACTTCGTCAACTCCATCTTCGTGACCGTGCTTACCGTGATCATCTCGATATCCATCGGGATGCTCGCGGGCTACGGCCTAGCCCGATACTCCGGTTTGTCGGGTGCAGTCATCCTGATCGTCGCCCTTGGGTTCCGTGCCCTGCCCCGAACGGCATTCGTTCTACCCTATTTCTACGTCGCCAAAGAGCTCGGCATCCTCGACTCGCGGCTGGTAATCGTGTTGGCCCTCGTGGCGGTGAACCAGCCGTTCACAATCTGGATGCTGCGCAGCTTCTTCATGGAAGTCCCCAGGGAGATCGAAGAAGCAGCGATGATTGATGGAGCCACTCGCCTGCAGGCCTTCCGCATGGTCGTGGTACCCATGATGTGGCCTGGCATCATCGCTACCTCACTGTTCACCCTGCTGTTGGCCTACAACGAGTTCCTCTTCGTCCGGGTACTCGCAGTCACCAATTGGACCTTGCCCGTCGCCATATCCGCGCTCACCGGTGGCGACAGTGCAACCACGGTCACAGAGGGGGCGGCCGCAGCAGTGTCCATAACGTTGCCGATCGTGATCTTGATCATGATCTTCCAGAAGCACCTGGTGAAAGGCCTGGGTGCCGGGGCGGTGAAGGGATGACGGCGGAACTGCAGCACGCGAAGCAAGTGGTGCTCGAGTACTACGACGTTTTCGATGCTGCTCCTGTCGATCAACTCGTGGACGTGCTCCGAAAGCACACCACCGATGACTACTTCTGGCGGGGTGTCCACCCCTTCTGCGAGCAGTCGGGTGTCGACGCAGTGGCGAAGACGTTCTGGGTTCCGCTTCGCCAGGCGTTCTCACCCGTCCAACGACGACCTGACGTTCTTTTCGCCGGAGTCAACACTGTCGGTGACGGGCGGGAGGTCTGGGTTTGTCAGATGGGCCACCTGCTGGGTTTGTTCGACCGGCCATGGCTAGCGATTCCACCGACCCAAAGGATGTGTTTCCTGCGGTACGCAGAGTTCCACCGGGTCGACGGCGACCGGATCGCCGAGACGACGCTGTTTCTCGACGTGATCAGCGTGATGCAACAGGCCGGCCAGGACCCGTTGCCGCCTCAGACAGGAGCGTCCCATTTGCATCCAGGGCCACGCACGCACGACGGGGTTCTACTTGAGGCCCAAGATCTCGACGAAGGCAACAGGACAATGGCGCTCGTCGACAAGATGATCGACGACCTTGACGTAGCAAACCTTGCCGGTAACGAGGCTGGAGATGACCGAATGCCACGAGAGGTACTGGCGACTACCTGGCACCACGACATGCTCTGGTTCGGTCCTGCTGGCATCGGCGCCAGCTATACGATCGACCGTTACCAGCAGCAGCACCAGTTCCCATTTCGCGTCAATCTGACCAGCAAGGTGTTCCATGGGCATATAGCCCGCTTCGCCGAGGGTAACTATGCGGGCTTCTTCGGGTGGTCCAACCTAACTAACACCCCAACTGGCGGGTTTCTCGGTCTACCTGGATCGAACGTTGCCGCCGACATGCGGGTCGTGGACATCTACCGACGCGACGGAGACCAGTTGGCCGAGAACTGGGTGTTTATAGATCTGCTGCACTGGTTGTACATGCAAGGCCTGGACGTGCTGGCCCGCATGCGCCAGTTAACTGGACAGGAGGAACTGTGATGATGAACTACCTAGAAGCGATGGATACGGCTGCGAGTCGACATGGCTGACGTCAGGCTGGACAAGATCACAAAGGTGTATCCAAACGGGTTCCAAGCCGTCACCGAGCTCTCCCTTGAGCTCAGCGATGGCGAATTCTTGGTGCTAGTGGGACCGTCCGGCTGCGGTAAGTCCACAGCGCTCCGCATGATTGCCGGGCTCGAAGAGATCAGCGGCGGTGACCTATACGTTGGTGACAGGCACATGAACGACGTCGCAGCCAAAGATCGCGACATCGCCATGGTTTTTCAGAGTTACGCCCTCTACCCGCAGATGAGCGTTGCGGACAACATTGGGTTCCCGTTGCGGCTCCGCAAGATCCCGAAAGCCGAACGTAGGAAGAAGGTAGAACACGCTGCCAAGATTCTTGAAATCACTGAGCAGTTAGACAAGAAGCCATCGAATCTCTCCGGTGGGCAACGCCAGCGAGTGGCTATGGGTCGAGCCATTGTGCGCGAGCCGGCACTGTTCTTGATGGACGAGCCATTGTCGAACCTCGATGCCAAACTTCGGGTGCAGATGCGTGCCGACATTGCCGGCATCCAGCGAGACCTAGGCGTCACCACGTTCTACGTCACCCATGACCAGGTCGAGGCCATGACCATGGGAGATCGGGTGGCAGTGATCAAAGACGGCTACCTCCAACAGGTCGCGTCGCCAGAGGCGCTCTATGCCGAACCCGACAACGTGTTCGTCGCAGCGTTTATCGGATCGCCCCACATGAACCTCTATGAGGGCATGGTGGTGGAGCAAGGCGATGGGTTGGTGGTTTGCTTAGGTCATCAGCGCCTTGCTCTGGATTCGCGTGTCCTCGATCACCGGCCGGCCCTGCGAGCCCACATCGACCAACCGGTAGTTGTCGGCATCCGTCCCGAAGACATGGAAGATGCCGCGGTGGTGACCGACCACCCGGATAACCAACGCCTCGAGGCTGAGGTCGACGTACGAGAGGCTCTCGGAGCCGAGACACTGATGCACTTTGGCCTAGCCGTTCCATCCGTTAACAGCGGCGACCCTGACGCTCTCGACGAGTTGGGCGCCGAGAACCAGAGCCGGTGCACTGCACGCTTCAGCGCCGAAACGGAAGCACGTCCCGGAGATCGGATCAGGGTAAACGTGACCACCGAGAAGATGCACTTCTTTGACCGCAGCAGTCATCTGGCGATCCGCTCATGAAGACCAGCACGGACCATCTCCTGACAACCCACGTCGGCAGCCTCCCGCGATCTGAGGCAGTAACCAGCGGGGTCTTCGCCATCGAGAACGGCAATCCCATCGACGTAGGCGAGCATCGTCGCGAGATCTCGTCAGCAGTCGTTGACGTAGTAGGCCGTCAAGTTGAGGCAGGCGTAGACATAGTGAGCGACGGGGAGATGAGCAAGCTCAGCTACGCCACATATATCAAATACCGCATCACCGGCTTCGAGGGTGACAGCCCTCGTCGAGCTCCCGCTGATCTAGAGGCGTACCCGACGTTTATGGAGCGGCAGGCCGCGATCGGCGGCACGCCTTCCTACACCCGTCCCCAGTGTGTCGGTCCGATAGCGGTCAAGGACATGGAGCCCTGCCACGAGGACACCGTCAACTTTCGAGCAGCCGTTGACCAGCACGAACCCGTCGATGCATTTATGAACGCCGCGTCGCCCGGCGTGATCGCACTGTTCCAGCCCGACGCTCACTACGGGGACCATGAGGAGTACCTGTACGCACTGGCTAACGCCATGCAAGCCGAGTACGAGGCCATTGTCGACGCGGGATTTGTTCTGCAACTCGACTCGCCCGACCTCGGACTTGGTCGTCACATGATGTTCAAGAGTGAGCCCGACACAGAGTATGAACGTTTGGCTCACCTCCACGTCGAGGCCCTCAACCATGCGGTTCGAAACATCGATGCCGACCGCATGCGGCTGCACATCTGTTGGGGTAACTACGAGGGGCCGCACACTCACGACGCTCCCATGGCGCAGGTACTCCCGATTGCGCTGGCGGCTAAACCCCAGGCACTCCTCTTCGAGGCTTCAAACCCACGTCACGCCCACGAGTGGGCGACCTTCGTCGATACTGAGATCCCAGATGACAAGATCTTGGTGCCGGGCGTGATCGACACCACGACCCACTTCGTGGAACACCCCGAGTTGGTTGCGCAGCGGATCGAACGCTTCGCCGGCATTGTCGGACGCGAGCGGGTCATAGCAGGGACGGACTGCGGGTTTTCCACCTTCGCTGGCTACGCAGGTATCGACCCGGAGATTGCGTACGCGAAGCTCGCTTCGCTAGCGGAAGGTGCCCGAGTGGCATCAGATCGGCTCTGGTAACCCGTGGCTGAGCGATCACATGGCGCTCCGATCGCTTTCGTCGAACTCCCGAGAATCACTACAGGAAGAGCATTGTCCTATGAGCTCACGTAATCAGAACAACAAGGCCGCCGTTTGGGACTACTGGCAGAAGTTGAACCACGTTCCCAATGACCAGGTCGCGGACGTCATCCGTTCTGCGGTGCACGACGACGTCGACTGGAACGGATCGGCCCCTATCGACCAAGTTCAGGGCGTCGACGCTCTCATCGCGGACGTGTGGGAGCCGCTCTTGCACTCGTTCCCAGACCTGAAGCGAACTCCCGACATCTTCATGGGCGGCATCGAGGAAGGCGGATCCCGCTACGCAAGCGACGACGGCACAGAGTGGGTATCGGGTTGTGGCCACCTGACCGGTACGTTCGTGGAGGACTGGCTTGGCATTCCGGCTTCCGGCAAGAAGACCCATATGTACTTCGGGCAGTTCTACGTAATGCGCGACGGCAAGATCGCCAACAGCTACGTAATGTTCGACATCCTCTCAGTCATGCGCCAGGCAGGATACGAGGTGCTTCCGCCGTCGCCTGGCGCTGACGGAGGCAAGATTCCTCCGCCGGCGGCAGGCGACGGCATTCTGTTGACCGAGCAGGATCCGCTTGAGGGACACAAGTCCATCCAGCTTGTCGACGCGATGGGAAGCGGTCTCGAGCGTTACGTGCGAGATCGAGACGGCGGCGACATGAGTCGCATGGAACAGTGGCAGTACTGGACACCCGACATGAAATGGTACGGCTACTCCGGGATTGGTCGTTGCTACACGTTGGAGGAGTTCGCGGACTTCCATCAGCGCCCCTGGCTCCACGG
>CAWVUB010000134.1:0-5240 GCA_963933065.1 uncultured Acidimicrobiaceae bacterium
TCAACATAGAAACTTCCCCCTCTATCGGTTCTAGGAGCACGGTGCCCCCGACCGGTCTGATTGTCTGACCATCTGCAAACCTAATGGAACTCTTGTCCCTACCACAAACCGTCCTGTCAACCTCCAGTCATTCAGACTCGCTCTCAAAACCTTCCCTTATTGAACAGGCCACCTCTCCGTGTAGCGCTTCACGAGCCAACGGTTGAACTGGATGTGCGACTCCTCCTGCCAGGAGTAGCGGCCTCGGGGAGCGAACCGCGACCGGAGACCCATCTGGACCCTCGCCGTGGCGTCCTGGTCCTGTTCCACGAACACCTGAATTCCTGCGGCCGCCATCTCTTCCAGTTGACTGAACATCGGATGCTCGAAGGTGTCTGGGTGCAGAAGAGTACCGATCTCCACATCAATGGTTCCGGCCGTCCGGGGTCGGATTATAAAGAAGAAGGCTTGGTCGGGAGCTGTGCCCAGACAAAGAGTGGGCGGAATGAGGGCGAAGGTCGACCGCATCCGCTCCTCGGTGGTCAAGTCGGGAAAGACAGGGTAGAGGGCTTTGTGGGTGGCGTTAAATCCCGCGTCGATATGCAGGTAACCGGCTTCACGGAAGACCACGTTGCTCTCATCCTCCCAGGGGACAGGGAAACTTGAGAGCTCGCTGGGACAGAAGTCCTGGATGAACTGGTGTAGGCGATTGGCGTGGTAGCCGTCGTTGAAGTTCTCAAACATGATCTTCCAGTTCCAGGGAAGATTTTCCAGAACTACTGTGTCTGTCGCCCGACAGTTGGCCAGGTCGAAGTGCTCAAGGTATGGCTCATAGCGCTGGAGGGTCGGAGCGAGGGGCGTCGCATCAGTGTCAAAGTTGACGAAAATAAATCCCTGCCACTCCTCAACAAGGAGAACCGGCAGGCCCCAGTCTTTCTTCTCGAAGCCCTCGGTCCGTTCCATGGCCGGTGCCCCGAGAAGGCGGCCATCCAGGCCATAGGTCCAGTGGTGATACGGACACTTGAAGGTTGTCGAGTTTCCAAAACCCTCACAGATGGCTTGAGCGCGGTGCTGACAGACAGCGGAGAGGGCACGGATAGCGCCCTCCTTGTCCCGGGTGATGATCAATCTCTCGTCGTTGACCTCAGCCGTAAACCAGTCGCCTACCTCGGGAATCCTGCTAGCCAGGCCCACGCACAGCCACTCGCGGTCGAAGATGGCGCTCCGCTCGAACTCTAGGAACTCATCCGATGTGTAGACCACCGCAGGCAATGTGTCTGCTTCTGGCTGAGGTGCGACCGAGGACTCAAACGAGCGAAGCAACTCCGGGGTCAAGATGCTCATCAAATTCCTTCCTCTCCCAATGGAGAATCACTTAGCAGGAACTTCCTAATCTTTCCGACACTGGTGCGCGGCAACCTGTCGAGAAATGTGAACTCGACCGGTCGTCTGGCTTTGGTAAGTCTCTCGGTACACCATGACTCAAGATCTGCTCGAGATGGGGATGACTCAGACGGGTCGACGACCACGAACGCCACCGGCACCTCGTCGCGCACCGGATCCGGCCTACCTACAACGGCTACTTCTAAAATTCCCGGATGGGCAGCCAGGACGGCTTCCACCTCGACGATCGAGACATTTTCCCCGGAAACCTTGAGCACCTCAGACCGCCTGCCATCAAAGTAGTGCCGGCCGCCGTCGTCTCGCCTAGCACGATCACCGGTCAGAAACCAGCCCTTCCGAAAGCTGGCATCCGTAGTCTCTGGGTCGTCCAAATATCCGGCGAAAAGAGTTGTCCCCCGCTGACCTCCAACGACTACTTCACCGACTTCACCGACCCCCACCGGCGTTCCATCAGTGCGTTGCACGTCAACCAAGCACCCTTTGGTGACCATGCCCATAGACAACGGCTCCGGTCTCTCGGCCTCCTCGGTCAGCACCGCTGGGATGGTCTCCGTCATCCCGTAAAGTTGCCTTGGCCGACACCCAAACCAGTCGGAGATTGTCTCGTACTGGTTTGCCGCCAGGTTCTGGGCGAACCAGCAGTGCCTCAACAGCACCTCATCGACGGGTCCGCCCCTGGCGAGGATCATCCTCATCGGTGCGGCAAAGAGGCTGGCGGTAGTAGCGCGGTGACGCGCCGCCTGACCGAGGAAACCACTTGCCGTAAAGGACGACATCAGTGCGACGCTGGCTCCCGCCCAGATCGACGCTGCGAACGAGTAGTACTGAGCGTTGGCGTGAAAGAGGGGAAGAACCACCAATTGCCGATCGGTCTCGTCCAGGCCCGCAGCAGCGGACATCGTGCTTCCTGCAAACGCATAGTTGGCCTGGGTCACCTCCACGCCCTTCGGTACCCCGGTGGTGCCCGAGGTAAACATGACGGCAGCCCGATCGGTTGGAGCAGGCACAGGCCAGAATCGAATCGGACCGTCCCGAAAGGCCGTCAGCTCGGGATCCTGTTCCTCGACCACGATCACCCGGAGCGGCCCGCAGGCGGACCGGTACACGTCAGCCCGCTCCGAAGAACAGACGCCGACCGCCGGACGGGTCCGTTCAATGTGACCCCGCAGCTCGACCTGGCCGCCCACCGGATCCACCGTGACCACCCATGCACCCAGTCGGATGGAGGCTAGCCAGACGGCCACGAACGCAGGGCAGTTCGCCAACGCCATGTGGACGGCGGACCCGGCCTCCACCCCGTTGGCGACCAACGTCGCCGCTACCCGGTCCACGAGACCGTCGAACTCCTCATAGGTCCAGTTCCATACCCGACCGTCCGAACCCTCAAAGACCAGGAACAGGCTGTCAGCGCGTCTGTTCACGCTCGCTTCCCATACCGAGGCGAATGTGACAGGAGCCTCCGGTAGGGGCATCAGACCTCTCCGTAACCGCCACCACCAGGCAGTTCCAGACATACAACGTCCTCAGGCCCGAGCACGATCCGGCTCTGGGTGGTAACCGCCTCACCGTTTACCGAAAACGAACCAGAAGCTCCGGGCCGCCCGCCAAAGATGCCCTGTGGCGGCTCACTCAAACGGCTGGTCACAGCGTTCAGTTCCCAGTTGAGCGCCGTGTCGACACTGAACTCGACTGTCTGTCCAAGCCCCCCGCGCTGTGCACCATCCCCACCAGAGCCCTGACGCAACTCCTTACGATGAAAGTGGATGGGGGCCGAGGCCTCCACCACCTCGACCGGAACGGCCGAGATCCCTGTCGGGTAGGAGCACGCTGACAATCCAGGCTTTGTCGCTCTCGCACCGACGCCTCCCGCATAGGTAAACATGGCGGTGATGAACGGAGACCCGTCCTCGTGGTTGCCGTTCACCTGCATAGTCCAAACGGCGCCAGAGCCCTCCGCCATAGACTCCTCCGCCCGGATCTGAGCTAGAGCCTTCAGTAGCGCATTTGGCAGAAACATTCCTACGACGTGACGGGCGGTCCCTGGCTGAGGAAGCACCGCGTTAACTATGGAGCCTTCGGGAGCAACCATGCTTATAGGGCTGAGACTTCCGTGGTTATTAGGGATTTCCGGGTTCAGGACCGAACGAATGGTGAAAGTGGTGTAGGCGAGCGTGTAGTTCCTGACAACGTTGATGCCCCATGGACTCGCATCAGAGGTTCCCGTGTAGTCGACAGTTATCTCTCCGGCCTCGGCATCAACCTCTATGACACAGACGATGTCGATCTTGCTGCCATCACTCAAATCCAATACGGCACTAGCCGGATACGACCCAGGCGTCAACTCTCGAATACTGGCTCGGGTCGCCTCCTCGGAACGACTGATGATCTCGTCAGCTAGATCCTCGATGTCATCGAGACCGTGAGAATCACACAGCACCGCCAACCGCTGTGAGCCGACCTCGCCCGATGCCATCTGGGCATGCAAGTCACCTGCCATGTGGTCGGGCTGGCGCACGTTAGAGAGGATGAACCGCCAGACGTCCTCGTTCCGCTCACCTGCCTGCATCAACTTGCAGATCGGGATCCAAAGCCCCTCCTCGAAGCAGTCCCGTCCACCTGCGCCGATCCCGTAACCGCCGACGTCGGTGTGATGGATGGTCGAGCCGAAAAAGGCGATTGGCTCCAGTGCTTCCGAACCCTCGGCTGCACGCCAGACCGGCACCAGCACGGTTACATCCAGCAACTGACCGGCCGTCTTGTATGGATCGTTGGTGACAAGCACGTCTCCGGGCACGAGAGAGCCGGGCGAGAACTCGGCGAGCATGTTGGCCGCGCCAATGGCAAGAGAGTTGATGTGACCGGGTGTGCCCGTGACGGCCTGTGCGACCATGCGGCCCCTGCGGTCAAACACCGCATTCGCAAGATCGCCGGCCTCTCGAACTATGGGGCTAAAGGCCGAACGCTGGAGGGCACGAGCCTGCTCGTTGACAGTGGCTATGAGAGACTGCCAAAGAATCTCCAGTTCTATGGCATCGAACTCACTCATTCCGACTCCCTCGTGGCTATGAGACTTCCATCATGGACAACCTCCACTGACCATCCAGGCCTGATCACCGAGGTGGTCTCCCTCTCCTCCACTACCGCCGGGCCGTCGAACCGAGTGCCGGGCACCAGTCGATCCCGCCTGTAAACGGGAGTGTCCACCGGCAGGGAGCCTCGCTCGAACAGGACAGGCCTCCCTGCAACAGATACATCATCTGGCATCTCACCTACTGCGACCAGCGACGGTTCCACCTCAGACAACTCAGCCGAGGCAGCAAGCCTCCACGTAACCACCTCGATGTTCACATCGGGGATAGCAAGGCCGAAGATACGGCGGTACTCCTCCTCAAACATTGCCTGGACTTGCGCCATCGAAACAGTCCAATCGGCGCCCTTATCCACCCAAATAGTGATCTCATTGCCCTGGCCCTCGTACCTGGCGTCAACCCCGTAGCTGAAGACGACAGAGTCCTCGCGTATTCCAGCCGCCATAAGAACGCGTCGTCCTTCGCCCCGGAGTTCCCCCAGTAGTTCATCCCTCTCGAATTCGTTTAGCCCTTCTAGGGATCGCGGCATAGATCGGGCCAGATCTATCCGGACCGGCGAGACCAGCGTGCCGAAGGCCGAGAGCACACTCGCGTTGACTGGGAAGATGACACGGTCCGACTCCAGGAGCTCGGCGACGCCACATGCGTGGACAGGTCCAGCACCACCGAAGGCCAGGATCGTCACCCCTCGCAGATCAACCCCACGTTCCACACCGTGCATGCGGGCCGCTGCGGCCATATTCTGGTTCACTACCTCGTGGATACCGG
>CAWVUB010000135.1:0-5231 GCA_963933065.1 uncultured Acidimicrobiaceae bacterium
GATTACTGACTGCGGCCTTAGCCCATCGTGGTGCAATGCAGCGGCTCGATGATCGCTGTGTAGCGTTTATCGAGCGGCGCAGCGTCCTTCCGAGGAAATTTATCGTCACCCCGGTACTTCTTCGCCATGGCATCGAGGAAGTTAAGTGCACCCTCGTCCTCCCAAGCCACTAGACGTCCACGGACCTCTAGGTACCGTTCGTCGTCTGTGGGATCTGTGGCCGAAAGAGCGACACGACCGTCAGCGCAAAGATTGCGCCACTTCTGGCGACCCTCGACATGGGGAAACCGGATGTGCGTACCGTTGAAATCTGCCCAGACAGGAGACACGTGCGGCGATCCGTCAGGTCCGATAGTTGCGACATGCCATATAGCTGGCAGGTCGAAAAGGTCCTGATGCGATGAAGGGATTACATGCATGGCCAAACGTTACCCCAACACAAAATCAGGTAGAACGGATGTGGTTGAACAATACGGACTCTTGTCTACAGGGGGTCCACTTCCCAGCCGAACGTCCGAATAGCAACCACCGGCGTGTTCACCCGCCCCAGGCCAAAAGTTCTGGATAAGACACATGTGTCTGTAGGTATTTGGGTTAGGCGACGGAAGACCACTTCGGGGGAGAACTCTCACAACGGTGGCCATATTGGGGGTAGCCGACAGAACTTCCGCTATCGGGCGGCCATAAGCCTCCGAATCGGCTCATAACAATTTAGCTCCGGTCTACCATTTGATGCCCATCGAGTGGACCAGCCGTGAGTGCTACACCAAACGTCGAACCGACCACCAGTGGTACAGGATTGCCGACGCCGGCAGGACACCTATCACCGCCGCCCCATACCCGAGAGATGGGAACGTGGTAACTGCGAGAACGAGACCTGACGTCACCCCGGCCGAGGCGCCACCAGCGGTCATGCACATGTCAGCAAGACCTTGGATTCCAATCCGGTTTGGGCCGTCAAAGGTTCGGACAAGCAGGGCAGAAGATGCGATCAGACCACAACTCCAACCCACTCCAATCAGAAACATGCCTACGAATGCTCCAGCCGAATGGTGGGCCTCATTTCGGGCCGCTAGAACGGCACCGACCGTCAACAAGGTGCTACCCACTGCGATCATTCGATAAGCACCCAGACGGTCAACCAGCCTTCCAACGAGTGGCGACAATGCATACATGCCAATGATGTGTAACGAAATGCAATAACCAATCGTCTCCAGCTCGTGATTGCCGGACCGCATATGCAGGGGCAGCATTGTCATGAGACCCACCATCACCACGTGTCCGACCACCATTGAACCCACGGCCAGTCGGCCTTCCGGACTCTCAAGTACGGGGCGCACAAATGACCGGAGCGGGGGCCGCTCAGCTGCCCGCCCAATGCCTCCAGACACCATCAATGGATCAGGTCGTAAAAATAAATGGATAATCAAAGCGGCAACGCAGAACAAGATTGCGGACAAAAGGTACGGGCCAGAGAGCTCCTTGAGACCCAACGATGTCCCAATTGAACGGATTGGGCCGAACCCCAGTACTGGCCCAAGGACTGAACCGAACGTCGACGCCCAGATGAGGGTCCCGATGGCAGAGCCAGGTTCTTCTGCTAGATCAGCCGAAGCAAACCGAGCAGCCATGTTGGAGGCGTAACCGAGGCCTACTCCGAGCATTCCCAATACCAACAAGGGATACCAACCGACCTGGGCCGCAGTCAGGCAGAGGACAGCGCCGATTGCGGCGATTAGGTAACCCCCCGTGATCCCCGGGCGTCGACCCCTCTCTGCCATGACTCGAGCCAATGGAATAGCGCTAATTGCCGCCCCCATGGTTAAGCAGGACGCGGCTATCCCACCCAGCAACTCACTATTCGCCAGTTCTTCGCCCAAGATGGCAGCCGAGCTGTAGGAACTACTCATGGCCGCTCCACCAGGAACTATCCCCACCATCAACGTTCGCAAGGTCCGTTTTTGGATGTCGACCCGGTTTGCTGCAGGTGCGACTGGCTTCGTGGCCTGCTGCATTCGGGGAGCGTAGAGGCCAGACGGACTCAAGCGTCTGACCCGGCAGCTACCGTCGCCTCCATGCCACTTTTTGCCTGCTTCGATGTTGAGACCACTCGCCTCGACCCTCAGTCAGGCCACATCATCGAAATAGCCGTAGTACGAGTTGAGCGCGATGGCACTCCGGCAGGGGAGTGGACGACGTTGATCAACGCCGGCACGATGGATGTCGGCCGCTCCGACATCCATGGTATTGACGGAGAGTGGCTACCTGGGGCCCCGACGTTCTTAGAGATAGCCGGTGATCTGGCAGCAGAACTCACTGGATGTATTCCCGTTGCCCACAACGCATCTTTTGATATTGGTTTCATCGAAGCGGAGTGGTCCCGGGCTGGCCTTGGCTCTTTGGACATGAGCGCGTTGGACACACTTCCAATGGCGAGATCGCTTGATCTACCTGGGCGCCTCAGTGACCTGTCTGCCGCACTGGGGGTAACTTTAGATGACGCTCACCAAGCCCTGGGAGACGCTAGGGCCCTTTCCAGGGTGCTCCTAGCCCTTCTGGACCGCGGAGCATCACAGGGGCCAGTACCAGCGTTCGCACTACCACAACTGTCGCCACCGCCTAGTCGGCGCTACCAGTGCAGACCAAGGAACTCATAGCACGATCAGGAAGGTTCCATCTGGCCAAGTTCCTAGATCGCGTTGTCCTCGGCCATTAGTTCAGCGAGGAATCATCTGGATAACCGGCCAAGAGGCCAATAAATCCATTCTGGCGCCCCAGAACATCTCGCCATAGTTCCTCCGGGTCCGGAGTACACGCATCTTCCTCACACGCGTCAACAATGATCCAACCACCTGTGGCCAACTCGGCCTCCAACTGTCCAGAACCCCATCCGGCGTATCCCGAGAAAAGGCGGACGTGGTCAATCTCCGGAACAACAGATGGGTGCTGGTGGAGGTCGACTACACCCAGTCGTCCTTGCAGAGTGCTGATCCCCTCGGTTGATTGGCCTGAACTGCGACCTAGCCCGATTATCGAATTGACTGAGACTGGCCCACCACGGTAAAGACGATCCGGGTAAGCTAGGCGCTCGGCCCATTGGGGAACAGCCTCGCCACCACCAACCAGTCGAGGCTGGTTCAGAACTACCCCAAGGGCTCCCTCATCCGTATGCTCGAGAATCAAGACAACTGACCGGGCAAAGTTTGGGTCGAGCAGTTCCGGCATGGCCACCAAAAGCTGACCGCGGATTGATTCCTCCACCACGCCGTCACTCATGGCGTTCGATTCACTTGAGATAAGGCTTCACCAAGAAGTGCATTGGCGCCCGAGCGTTGCAGAACTCCGACTAGTTGACCACCCGCCAATTCCGTATATATGCCGGTTGTGGTGATCGTGGCATGACCTAGAAGGCTCTGTATCGCATTCATTGGTACTCCTTCTGTCGCCAACTGCACTCCAGCCGTGTGTCGAAGTGAATGAGGGGAACGATCCCTTAGCCCAGCCTCACGATTTAGTAGCCGAAGCCAATAACGCAGACGCTGGTATGTGAACCTTTCACCGGTATTAGTGACGAATAGGGGGTCAGTTGCGGTCAACTTCCCAAACCGTTCTGTCCTTTCAAGCTGCCAGCGATTGTTTACTTCGACAAGTTCTTTAGACAGGGGGAGCCGGCGGATACGCCGACCTTTACCTACGACGTGCAGCATCCAAGTTGGTCTGCCCGCCGAGTGCACGTCGTCCTCGTTGGCTGCACCAATTTCAATTCCTTCCTTAGCAAGCCAGCCAATATCTGCACTAATCACCTCAGCAGACCTCAGACCTAATACAGCCAGAAACGAACACATGGCGAGATCCCGCGCGGACCAACGAATTCGAGAGCCTCTCGCTCCTCCGTTATCTTGAATAACGGCATTAGGCCAGCTTGATGCCTCCTCATAGAGCACTTGCAGCTCGGCCGGACGGTAGTACTCAGGATCAACTTGTGGTACGTCCAACTTGGCCACTTTGCGAATTCGCGCGATATCCGGAACTACCGTCAAGTGCCGATCAGCAATGCAGAAGTCAAAAAATGATTTAAGTGCTGCCAAGGTCTGATTGAGCGTTGCTTTAGACACGTCAGGTGCAGAGCGCATAGCCCGCACCGTGTCGGTCAGCCTTGCCTGATCCAGGCTGTCAGCTCGAAAGTCCTGAGGAAGAACCTCGGCAAAAACTAGGACCCTACGAACCCCTTGAGAGTACGCACGAACCGTGTGGAGTGGCTTGTCCTCGTAGAGGGGAAGCCACTCCAGCCATTCGTGAAAAATCGCTGGCATATCTTTGGCTGCAGGTAGTTCCCTATAGGCCATTGGCGAAATGTCTCTTTCAGTTCTTATTCAAGTAAGAGATAATATTCATTATCTTGACAGAGTTGGGACAAGATGAGAGGGATTCCCCATGGGCAGCTCTCCTTCCCACACCTTCTGGCATCCAAGTGTTAGCGCCATCCTGAGGGCTCCCGTGCGCGACAGAGCCCCGGGACCAGCCTCGTTAGCCAGACTCCGGGGCTCCACCTCACACGATGAACAAACCCCCCCTACGGAGTACCGTCCAAGATGTCGGTCAGAGGTTCAATAGCACCTGCATCCGTGCCGTTGTCGACGAAGGTCGAAAGCCGGAAGGAATCATCTGCATCGAACTTGCTCGGCCCCAGCGAGGCGAAGGGCGCCAGTGGCAGCTTGAACTGCGGCATCGAGGCCGCCGCCTCCCGGAACGAATCGTGCGTCAGATTCGCGCCCGCCTTACTGGCAATCAGCTCTAGCATCCGTAGTTGGTTGCAGTGAGTCATGATCGATCGCCACCACTTCTCGATCCCGTCCTCGTGCGTGTCTGGTGAACCAACCTCAATTTCGGGATGTCGAGCTTGGAACGGCTTGATGCACAGTTCCTGAACCTCCGGCTGCTCAAGTTGCTCCTGCTCGGTCAAGCCGGTAAGTGTCACAGCGCCCTCCACCATGTCTGGGGTGACATTGCTGAGATTGGTGAGGGACTCGTTGTTGTATGGAAAGTACTCCACATCAACGCCGGCCCAGAACAGGCCACGGAAGCCGGCACGATCACCTCCAGCGAATACGACTGCCTCTGCTCCCGATGAGCGCACTCGCTCGGATACGACCTCCCACCAGGCGTCCTCGGCCTCGGTGTCCCCCACCGTGACCTCGCTGATGGCTTCCAAGACCACGTCGACGCCTAAC
>CAWVUB010000136.1:0-5110 GCA_963933065.1 uncultured Acidimicrobiaceae bacterium
TTGTGGAGCCGACTGCGGCTGCTGTTCCAACGACGACCGTTGAGGTGCTGGCTACGGCTGCTGTTGCAACAACGACTGTTGAGGTGCTGGCTACGACTGCTGTTCCAACAACGACAGCGGGCTACGACGAGGCCACAGGACCAGCAGAGGTCTCCGCTATTGGGGCACCGCCGCCAGGTTGGGATCCATCAGTCCTCGCCAATACGCCCGGGCCTGTCACCCAATGTCTTGATGCAGGGCTTCCACGAGGCCGAGTCGCTGCCCTGGCCGGTGGTGAGGTCTGGCCCACAGGCGAGGACAGTCCGGTGATTAAGCGTTGTTTGGCCCTTGATCAGGCCGGACCTAGTGGTGACGATAGAGCAGATGACAATCGCCCTAGCGGCGATAGTGGACCACCAGTCAACGACGACTGGCCATGCTTGGGTAATCCGTTAACCCTCACCTACACCGACTTCGGCTGGCCTATTACTTACAACACATTAGGTCTGCCTGCTGGCCTAACACCGCTGGTCGACGGGATGGACCAAGGCATCAAGTTCATCGCAGATCCAACCTCCGTCCTCCTAGCAGACAACCATGTCCGCCTATTTTTCGAAGGAGACGGCGGCAAGGCCTGGAGGTCAACCGCCCCGGCTGCACCGCCCTTTGGCCTCATGGACTTTGAACCTGAGGCTGAGTACCAACTACTAGGCGAAGACGGACAAGCGCGCCATGACTTAGCTTGGCGACGAATCTTCCCGTTGTCTGACGGGCGCTACCGGATGTTTGCTAGATCCACATCAACGATCTTCTCGTTTATCTCACTTGATGGGCTTGAGTTCATTCAGGAAGCAGGGACCCGTCTGACGCTAGACGATCTTGATATGAGTACATTCCGGGGCTTTGAGGTTGGCTTCGCCGGCTACGACGTTGTGGCTATCGATGGCGGCTGGCGCATGTACGTCGATTATCAACTGGGCTTCGGCCCCGGAGGTGCCTCTCCGTCAAATGAGGACCGCGACGACTTCACCTCTCGAATCCATAGTGCGAGATCACCGGACATGCTCATCTGGACGGTTGAGTCGGGCGAGCGGGTGGGTGCCACCTCCAGCGTCAGGGGCTTTAGCGAAGGAGACCGGGACCGAGGGGATGGTGGCCCGCTCAGGCCGGCTGCACGTATCAGTATTTCATCGGTGGAGCGTTTACCTGCCGGGGGCTTTCTGCTGGTCTTTACAATCGGCGACGAGTCATGCTCAGTTACTTCTCCTGACGGACTTGAGTTCGCAGAGTGGGCGTCAGCGACAGCTAGGGGCGTAGGCCATCAAGACAAGTTGAGCCTCGGTGGGGGAGAGTTCCTTGTCTTCGGAACAAGTAGTGAGTTTGGAATCCCCATGGGTCACCTTCGATTTGATTGATTCGAAGAATGGATACATGTGCTGAAGCTTGCTGCATGTTTTTATTCAGAGTGAAAATGTTTTCGACAACACAGGTGGGTTGCGGTGGCTTGCATGTGTGCCTCTTAGGGAAGGGCAAATTATGCAAGATCTCCAATGGCTTGGAAATGGAACAGGTCCTTTAGTTCGCAAACTAGGAAGCTTTATTTGGTCCGTTCCTCAAATATCAGTGGATAGGACTCGTACCGCTCTGCCTCCGTGTCACTTCTGAAGGTAGGCGGATTTTTTGGGTCCAACTGCGCTCCTCGCGATAGGAGAGCACTCATTAGGCGAGGTACGACTCCGATTACCTCCGGTCCGCCGTTTCGGGAACTCGGCAGTCCGACGGCAAGAGGGCGGCCAGAACAGATGTGAGCACCAGAACCGAAACTAAGACCGTGGGCTTCACGTCGTCCCAATGTTTCTGGACGGTAGGGGTCGAAGACCGCAGAATGCGCTCCGTAAACCTCTTGGTCAGTGTTTGCTGATTCGAGCATGCAGCCGATGTCGTCATTCGCTTGGAACGAATGACCTGCGATTGCCTCGGTATTTTTTAACGCTCGCCGAAGTAAGGCAGGAACGGGTCCGTGAAGTCGCAGCGCCTCATCTACTGCATGGCGGACAAAGGTCTCTTGTTCAAGAAGGTATGACTCTTGAGGGTGCGTATCTCGCCAATTAATAATTTCATTGAACACATGAGGTGTCGCATGAGTCGTCGTGTTGGCTGACGCGACAACGAAGAAGAGAGACTCCCTGAGCCAGAGGTCTTCGTCAAAGTCATCAAAGTGTTCGCGAAGTGCCAGAGTCAAGAGATCGGTCGGCAGGTCGTCCTCTCCGATATCTCCTTGTTTCCAACTGGCAACGAGCTCTCCTCGACGTTTGAGGGAAGCGTTGTAGAAATTGACTAGGAGGTCATCTTTGGCTTCCATGGCCTCATCCATGACTTCCTGATGGTTGCGAGTGGACCATTCGACGGAGGCACCTTCACCGAGTCGACGACTGATGTCTTCGAGGTGTATCACGGCAGCCTCATCGTTGACTCCATCAAGACCTACAACCGCTGCTGTAACCGGTACGAGAGTCATACGCGTTAGCCAGAGGAGGTCAATTCGGGGTCGTCCCGCTTCGTCTCGCTGCGCTTCTGCCTGCTCGAAGGCGATTTGAAGGGAATTCTGAAGTGTCTGATGCTCGTAGAACTCGAGGGCTTTACGTTCAAATAGTGGTCGCTCAAGGCGTCGACGTTCTCGATGTTCCTTTCCTGTCAGTGTGAGAACACAGCCATCGAGCAGGGGTCGGGAATCTCGGATATGCAGAGCGGGTTGAAAATCGTCAGAGTGCAGGACCAACTCGATCGAACGGTAGTCATCCAATTTTCGCATTTAATACTCCTACTACCTATCGGTGGTCGAGTTCCACCGATAGAAGGTCAGCATCAGAACGAGAACAGTGCATGACAGTTTCTGTCTTCCTGACGACAGGTTGTCGCACCTCTATGAGACAATAGAGATGAATCATCCAGAGGATCTGAGGGGCCTGGCCCTATGACGGTCCGCCAACCAGCCGCTATGCGGCACCGGTGGCAACGCCAGGAACGATGAGGAGACAATGATGAATAGGAAATGCCCGCAATGTGGTTCAGGCAGAACTGGGCCCTCGTTCACCTTCGACTACGACAGCGACAGTTTCGGTCGGGTTGTTGTCCGGACCCCGTTCTTCACCTGTGCTGGGTGTGATCACTTCTGGCAGGTCGAGATGGTCCTAATGGTTGCCCAAACGCTTGATTCTGCAGATGACGAGGCAGTGAACGGCTTCATAACGGCAATTAACGGGGAGGTCGCAGATGTCGGTTGATCCTCACTTCATCAACATCATGAAAGACCTGAGTCCTGACCTCGCAGAGCAGTACCTAAAAAAATACTACAGGTCAGAGATTCTTGAATCGAGGCTTCCTGAATCGCAAGTTACCTCAACTGTGGAGCAGAGGAACTCTGATCTGTTCTGCGAGATTGCAGATGTTCTTGACTTCTACCCAGACCTCTACGACCAACACACCATGGGGAAATTCAACCTATCCGACGGCGTCACCGATGAATGTTCGGACGTAGGGCCTATTTTCGACCTCTCATTACTCGAAGAGAGGGATTGCTCAACCGTGACGTGTGTGGCCGGTTGGGCTTCCGCCTTGTCGGGGTGGCACCCGACAATTTACACCCATAACCAAAACGAAGGAGCCTTTCTCACATGGGAGATCGTCGCACCAGCACCTCTAACCCGATCTAGCCATCACTCCTCGGAGGACGCTGAAGAGGTGGCCTGCGCGCTTCTTGGAATTACCGATATAGAAGCTGAAGAACTTTTCTCAGGCTCACCAACCGGTTGTTCTGATTACGGTCGGTGGACAGCCGATGATCTCCGGGCTATCGGCAAGGGTCGATCAGTATTAGTAGACGAGTGGCCTGAAGGCGAATAGATCAGGAGTGTCGCCCACTGACCGCTAGGACGCCGTGGGCCGTTCCCCGGCGACGCTTGCCCGTTCCATGACACGTATGTCTGGCCAGTAGTCACTCAAGGCGTAGTGCTGGGCTGCCCGATTATCCCAGACAGCGATCGAGTTGGGGGCCCAGTGGAACCGGCATTGGTGCTCGGCGCACTCCGCTTGGCGTGCCAGTTTGTCGATGATCGGCACACTTTCTTCTCTGGAGAGACCCTTGATGTGGTCGATGAAGATCCGATTCACGAACAGGTATTGACGAGATGTGATGGGGTGAGTGCCCACGACCGGATGTTCAACTGTCGGGTACTTCTCGCGCATTTCTGCCCGTTTGTCTTCAGGGACCTGTCTGCCGAAGGAACGGACGAAATCGTGTACGGCAACCATCCCTTTGAGCTCGGCTCGGGTGGAGTCGCTAAGCGCCTCGTAGCTGGCGTACATGTCGGCAAACATGGTGTCTCCACCGGTCGGAGGAACGCTGATAGCCCGCAAGATCGCGATCTTTGATGGATTTTCGCGCCACGTCACATCGTGATGCCATGCATTCTCGTAACCGCCGGTGTCAGCGCCCTTTTCAAATCTGACCAATTCGGGGTGACCGGTGTTTGACGGGATAAACGGGTGAATTTCCAAGTCCCCAAACTGCTTGGCGAAAGAGACTTGTTGGGCTGAAGAGATTCGCTGGTTCCGGAAGAAGATCACCTTGTAGTCGACGAGAGCCTGGTAGATCTCAGTCACGACAGCCTCAGACAGGTTTGTGGCCAGGTCGACACCGCTAAGTTCCGCGCCGATTGTTGCTCCGATCATCTTGGCATCGAAATGTTGCCATTCCAGCGCATTGAGTCGGGCTCGTTCTTCGGCAAGATGGCCGGCCGGCCCTACCTCAATCCCGTCGTAGTCGCTAAAGCGGTATCGCTTCCCAGCTAGCGCAGCTGCCGGATCGTTTGTGACTATGACGTCTGGATGTCCCGGTGCTTCCACGCCTCCGATACTAATTGCAACGGTGAGACCACCGTGAGAGCCCTGCTACAGGAAGCCGTGATCCGAACCCCTGAAAGTAGAGATGGAGGCCATCAAGGCACGAATCTGAAACCGTTTGCCCGTTAAATGATCTTTTCCACGTGATGACCGAGGTGTTCTCC
Organism: uncultured Acidimicrobiaceae bacterium; assembly: GCA_963933065.1. Taxonomy (GTDB): domain Bacteria; phylum Actinomycetota; class Acidimicrobiia; order Acidimicrobiales; family MedAcidi-G1; genus UBA9410. The sequence goes on from CAWVUB010000136.1 coordinate 5,046, forward strand.
CAGACGGAGCGCGCCGTGGTTCCTCTGTCTTGTGCACCCTCTGGATCTCGTTTATGAACTCAGAA
>CAWVUB010000137.1:0-5003 GCA_963933065.1 uncultured Acidimicrobiaceae bacterium
TTCAACAACCACCGAGGCACCAAACATCGAAAAGGCCCCCGCCACGGTCCAGACATTGCCTGGGGCGTAGAGGTAGGACACGTCAGCATGGGGTAGGCGACCATCGAGGATGCCGGCCGCTACAGCCAGAATGTTGCCCTCTTCCATGGTGGTGGCGCTTGCGCCCAGCATCCGGGCCAGTGGTACGAGCACTGCTGCTAGCGGAACCATGAGCGAAGCAATCTCACCCCAAGGTGCTCTTGGGATCCGCTTGGAAGGCCGGGCACCGAGTTGGCTCATGGTCGGCGAGTCTAGGAACCAGAGATTCTTTAGTACTGATCAGCCGATCGTGACCATGCTCTCATCCCCGTTTGGGTCGGTTTACTGTCACCACCCGAAGATGACCCGGCGCTACAGATTTTCTGAGAGGCCATTACTGCCTACTGGTCAGCCGGAATAGGCACCGTCTCTGTATCGACCCCTGAACGAAGGACTCGTCCAGGTAGTGCTCCGACGGGTTGCCCATCGACAATGGTGCATATCCCGTTGACGTAGACCCGTTCCACGCCCAGAGAATCGGCGTACAGCCGTGGACTTTCCCCTGGCAGATCGTGGCGAAGGTGAAACTCGCTCGCCCCGACCGTTTCAGGATCGAAGACCACCACATCGGCATGCCAACCTTCGCTTAGTCGGCCCCGCTCAACTAAACCAAAAAAACGTGCGGGTACATCGGTTAGGTGTGCAATAGCCCCTTCGAGAGAGGTCAGGCCTCGACCTCGAAGGCAATCGGCCAGCCATTCAGTGGTGTAACTGGCGCCAGCCATGCGGTCGAGGTGGGCTCCGGCGTCCGAGCCGCCGATCATCACGTGTTCGTGGTCCCAGGCAGCTTGTCGCATCATCCAACTGGCCGGGTCATCATCGGTTGGTCCAGGCCACAGAACAGTCTGGAGGTCATCAGCCAGCACAATGTCGAGCAGCGTGTAAAAATCACGCTGTCCTCGCTCCCGCGCAATGTCAGCCACTAGACGGCCGGTAAGACCCTCGTTGGCTTGCGAATAAGTGTCCCCAATGCGGTAGCGGCCCCAGCCGGTCAGGCGGGAGAAAACACCGGCGTCGGGTGAGGCAGCTCTACTTTCCAGGCGTCGACGGGTCGCAGGATCGGTTAGAGCGTCCACTTTCTCGCTGTGGGGGAGGTTCATGACCTCACCCCAGTCGGGCAGTGAATACAGCGCGCAGAACGTGTGGAAGTGCATGTTCATGCCTACGAGAATGGGCATGGTCAGCGCCATGGCCTTTCCACCGGCTTGAGCTACCTCGTCACAGGCTCTGAGCTGGTTCTCGTAATCGTCGGGTCGCGCGGCATCAATGGTAAGGACGTTCCAGTTGATGGGGCGGCGACCGGCTAATGACATGCGGGTCATTAGATCGACTTCGTCGTCTCGGAAACCGTTCATGCAGCCGTCAGCCACCCATTCGAGTGTCGTGCCAGGGTGTTCAGCCACCACGGCGCATAGGGCTTCGACCTCCTCGACGGCCGCTGACCGCGACGGGACAGGCAGTCCGTCGCCATCGCTATGTGTGAATGAGCGACTGGTTGAGAACCCGAGGCCACCCGCGGCTAGAGAATCGGCTAGGAGAACTTTCATGGCGTCCAACTCCGCAGTGGTGGCCTCCCGGCTAGTGGCGTCGTCCTTCATGATGGTTCGGCGGATTGCACTATGGCCGACCATGCCCGCCACGTTGACTGCCAGGTTCTCTTCGAAGCGGTCTAGGAACTGAGCGAAGGTTCGCCAGTTCCAGTCGACTCCCTCGCTGAGGGCTGCCGGAGACATTCCCTCTACCTTGACAAGCATGGCAGCCAGGTAATCGGCGTCAGACTGGTCGGCAATGGGGGCGATGGTGAAACCGCAGTTACCCATGACCAAGCTGGTGATGCCGTGCTGGCTGGACGGAGTTGCGTAGGGATCCCAAAGCAACTGGGCGTCATAGTGGGTATGGGGGTCCACGAAGCCGGGGCACACGATACGGCCGGTGGCATCGTGCATCTCAGAAGCATCGGGCAGCGAGTCGTCATGTCCGGCAAGGTTGCCGATAGCGATGATGCGACCGTCGCTGACCGCCACGTCGGCTCGAATTCCTGGAGCACCGGTGCCGTCTACCACTGTGCCGCCGTGGATTAGGAGGTCGTACATGTGACGAGGCTAACTCTCGACTCGACTCAGTTTCCTGACGGAGCGTCAGATATTTGACACTGACCCGAGCAGGCCCTGGCGTCTCCCATGGGGGACTATCAATCCATGGGAGACGGTGCGGGTATTAATTGGATTGAGAAAGTACTAGCTGACTTAACGCTCGAAGAAAAAGTGGACTTAATGACCGGGCGTGATCTTTGGTCGGTTCGGCCAGTGGAACGCCTCGGTTTGCCAGCATTAAAAGTATCCGACGGCCCAGCGGGAGCTCGTGGCACTGGCTTACTGGGTACTGGAATCCCTGCACTTTGCATTCCATGTGGTACGGCCCTAGGCGCCACGTGGAACCCGTCTCTGGTAAGGGAACTGGGCGGTGTACTGGCCGCTGAGGCCCGTGCTCGGGGCTGCCACGTGCTTCTAGCCCCCACTGTCAATCTTCATCGGACTCCGCTTGGGGGTCGGAACTTTGAGTGCATGTCCGAGGACCCGGTACTGACCGGTCGGATCGCTTCGGGCTATGTGCAGGGCGTACAGGCTGGCGGAGTAGCTACCACGGTAAAGCACTTTGTAGCAAACGACTCGGAGTTCGAGCGCACCACTATTTCGTCGACCATGGAGGACCGCACCCTTCGGGAGTTGTCGCTACGCCCATTTGAAATGGCGGTTACCGAGGGTGGGGCATGGGGCGTGATGTCGTCGTACAACCGGGTCAATGGGATATACACAGCCGAACACCGTTGGCTCTTGAGCGAGGTGCTGCGCGATGAATGGGATTTCGATGGTGTTGTCATCTCAGACTGGTTTGGGGCGAAGTCGACTGTTGCCTCGGCGCTGGCCGGCTTGGACCTTGAGATGCCCGGCCCGGGCGTTTGGTACGGGGACCGACTGGTTGAGGCTGTGGTCTCTGGTGAGGTCGCTGAGGAGAGGATCGACATGGCCGTTGGGCGTCTCCTCCAACTCATGGAGCGAACCGATGCTGTGGCTGAACCCCATCGTCATCCCGAATGGGAACTAGACGAGCCGACACACCGGGCGTTAGCCCGACGGGCGGCGGCTGAGGGGTTCGTCCTCCTCAGAAATGAACCGGTTGATGACAGTGGACCGCTGCTACCTCTCGATCCTTCCCGGATCAGTCGCCTCGCGGTGATCGGTCCTAATGCAGCCACGGCCATGATCATGGGCGGCGGCTCAGCCGCTCTGGTGGCCCAGCATGAGACAGCACCATTGGATGCGATCGTGGATCGGCTTGGCGACCAGATGGAGATTGTCCACGAGGTGGGAACCATTACTGAGCGCTCCGTTCAACCGATAGGCGGGCGCGCCACGGAGACAGCCGGTGGAAACCAAGGTTTTGAGGTTGAGTATTTCGACACTTTGGACCGGACCGGACCCGTAGTGGGCCGTAGGACGTTTCGCGACGGCCGACTCCTGCACTTCGATACTGCACCTGGGGTAACTGACCTCCAGGTGTGCTCGTTTCGGGCGTCCACCTGGTTCACCCCGATGGTCGACGGTTTGCACGTGGTGGCGCTGGTGCAGAGTGGTCGGGCCCGTTTACTAGTAGATAACGAGGTAGTCGTTGACGGTGTAGACCACCCGATGGAGCCGGGCGAGGAGTTCTTCGGCTTTGGAAGTGCTGAGCGGACTGCCGAGGTCATGCTGACCAGCGGCGTTGCAGTGGAAATTTTGGTGGAGTGGTCTTCAGAGGGTGCTGTCTTTCTGGGTGGGGCGAAGGTGGGGCTCCGAACTCCAGTGGCTGACGGCCTCATGGACCGAGCCGTCGCTGCGGCGGCCCACGCTGATGCTGTGGTGCTCATCGTGGGTACCAACTTGGATTGGGAGACTGAGGGACGAGACCGTGAATCGATGGACCTGCCCGGTGACCAGCCTGAATTGATCCGGCGGGTCTGCGAGGCCAACCGGCGTACCGTGGTGGTGGTTAATGCCGGGTCAGTGGTAACCAGTGATTGGGCAGATGTCGCTCCGTCTGTCTTGGCCACATGGTTCGGGGGTCAGGAGATGGCCGCTGCCCTAGTCGACGTGCTTGTTGGTGACGACGAACCGTCGGGCCGTCTACCCACCACAGTTCCGAAGCGTCTGGCCGATACCCCGGCGTTTCTTCATTACCCGGGGGAGAATGGGCAGGTTATCTACAGTGAGGGCCTGTTTACCGGATATCGCTGGTATGAGGCCAGAGGTATCGAAGTGGCGTTTCCTTTTGGGCACGGGTTGTCTTACACCCAGTTTGAGTGGGGGACGCCGACAGTGGTAGGTCCGGATGCCGTGGCCGAGTTGGAAGCCGGCCAACCGGTAATCGTGGTGGTGCCTGTACGTAATATCGGCAATCGGATTGGGTCCGAGGTCGTGCAGGTTTACGTGGGATGCGATGCCCCTCGTTTGTCTCGGCCGGTGAGGGAGCTTCGGGGCCTAGCCAAGGTAAAACTTGAGCCTGGTGAGGAGAGGGCCGTTGAACTGGTCCTTGATTACCGAGCTTTTAGTTACTGGGACCCCGGTGACCCGTCTTTTGTCGACCGGGCCGACACGTCACCGGTGGCCGCTGGCGTTGGAAGAGAGCGGCGCGTCGAGGCTGGCTGGGTGGTGGATCCAGGTATCCATCGAATCCATCTGGGAGCTTCGTCAGCCGATACTCGAGCTGTGGTGGCAGTGGAGTTGCTTTGAGTAGATAGGGCTTGAAGGAGCTCATTGGTAGGGCCGCTAGTCTCGGTTCTGACAACCGACCGGGGAGCTCGGGCTACATGCCGGGCTGAGAGGGCGAAAGCCGACCCGACCTGAACCTGCTCCGGGTAATGCCGGCGAAGGGAGATCCCATGTTGC